>JBBQNP010000036.1:0-34648 GCA_038330085.1 Planctomycetota bacterium
CCTCTTTCGGTGCAACTATCGGTGCATGAATCGGCGTCGATCGATCCGTCCTGGATCGTACAGCACGGAGTGCCCAGGGGATGCATGGTCGCGCGTCACTCGAGCGGGCTCGACAAAGCCGGCGGCGGCTTCGCTCGCCGCGGCAGGACAATGCTGGCGGCAGCTTCGCTCGCCGACACTCGGCGCGGTACCTTCGGGACCGGTGCGCACGGTCCTCCTCCTGCTCGTCCTGCCGCTCGCGTTCGTCGGGATGTCCTTGCTTCCCGGTCGGCGGTTCCTGCCGATCTTGCCGGCGGCGTATGCGCCGTTTTCGATCGAGGATCCGGGTGCTGCGGAGGCGGCGCGCGTAGCCGCCGACTATCCGGGCTTCGAGCGCGTGCTCGGCGGTCTGCCCGAAGACGTCGCCTTGCGCGAGGCGTGGAGAGCGCATTCGATGCCGGGTTGGGATCCGCGCAGCGGCCTCGGGATGCCGCTCGCTGCACGCACCAACGCCTGGTATCCGCCGCACGTGCTTGCGTGGATCCTTCCGCCTGGAGTGGGAGCGGGGCTCGAAGCGCTGATCACGTTGTTCATGGCCGGGTTGGGCCTGTGGTGGTTGCTGCGCACGCTCGGCACGACCGGCATCGCGAGCGTCTTCGGCGCGTGGGCCTTTCAGTCGGGAGCGTTCGCAATCGTCAGCTTGCACGTGCCCGAGCGAGTCGACGCAGCGTTGTGGTTGCCGTTCGCGCTCGCGGGGGTCGAGCGCCTCGTCGCACGCAAGAAATGGGGCGGGATCACATGCAGCGGCGCGATCGCGATGTCGTTCCTCGCCGGATGCGTGCCGATGGCCGTGCTCGTCGCAGCGGCGACGTTCGCGTGGGCGGTGTGGCGCTCGATCACTGCGCGCGCGGGGCTCGCGATCGCGAAAACGTTCGGTTGGATGATGCTTGGAATCGGAGCGGGTGCGATCGCATGGCTCCCCCACTTCGAAGCGCAGTCCGAATCGATCGGCGTACGTCAGGGAGCGGAGTTCACCGCGCTGCAAAGTCTGCCGCTCGCGACGACGGCCACGTTGCTCGTCCCCGACCTGTTCGGCAGCGCATCCGATCCCTGGCCCGCGCGCCGAGATCCCGTGACGTGGTGGCTGACGCCCAAGAGCGGCAAGTACGCAGCGCAAACCGCGAGCACGATCGAGTGGGACTTGTTCGCAGGGGTCGGCGTGCTCGTGCTCGCGATCGCGGGGATTGCGGCGCGATGGCGCGCGTGCGCGTTGCCGCTCGTCCTGCTGGTCGTGTCGCTGGGGTTCGCGCAAGGTTGGCCGGGCATCGCGCTCGCGTACCACGTGCCCGGGTTCGACTTGATGGCTCCCGCGATCGCCGCGGGTATCGCGTGGACATGCTGGCCGATCCTGGCGGCGTTCGGACTCGAAGCGCTGATCGAGCGGCGGCCGCGCGCGTGGAGAAGCATCCAGATCGCGGCGGTTGTCGTGCTCGTCGTCGGCGGTGTGCTCGCGCTCACGTTTGCTCCGGAGACGTTTCAGCGTGACTTCCTGCAGGCCCAGTCGACGCGCTACGAGGTGCCCGTCCAGGACATCGCTCGCGTCGTGCCCGGCGAGTTCGTGCATGCCGGATTCGTGCGTGCGTTGAGCGGTTTCGAGCAGCTTGCGCTGGTCGCGCTCGGTCTGGTTGCGGCGGCGTTCCTCTCGCGCCGGCTGGCGCGTCGAGGAACCGTGGCCGAGGTCGCACCCTGGTTCGCGCTCGCGGCGATCGAGGGCTGCTTGCTCGCGCACGCGCACCTCGAGCCAAGGTTCCTCGGCGATCAGGCCTTGTTCCCGAACTCCGAAGCGATGAGTGCGATCGCCGAGACTGCCGGTGACGGGCGCGTCGTGCGCTTCGATGCGGATCCGACCGATTCGAGCGACGCGGCAGAGCTGGCGCCGGCGGACCTGCTGTCGGCGTACGGCATCCGTGATTTGGCACCGCACAGCGAGTTGGCGCCGCAGAGTTTGGTCGAGCTCATGGCGACGCTCGATCCGCGCAGCTTGCGTCATTCAGGGCTGGGTCCGCTCACGGATGTGGACGTGCTCGGCAGACGAGTGCTCGACCTATTGCGGGTGACGTGCGTGATCGCGCGTGAGCCGATCAGGTCGTCACGGCTGCACGTGGTGTGGTCGAAGCCGGGGTTCTATGTGCATGCGCGCGCGGGGGCCATGTCGGCGGCGCGCGTCGTGCCGAGCGAGGCGGTCGTGACTTCGTCCGAAATGGCCGCGTTGCAGCTCGTCGCCGATCCGAGCCGCGATCCGAGGACGAGCGTGGTCATCGTGTCGGGGGACTTGCCTGCCGAGACGGATCGACCGCATTCGAACGCGGGTCCGTTCATCGCGGGCGAGGTCGATGTGTCCTCGAAGGCGTTGGATCGAGTGGATGCGAGGGTGGTCGGGAGCTCGGGCGGATGGCTGGTGTTCCACGAGCAGTGGTATCCGGGATGGAAGGCGACGGTGAATGGAGCGGATGCGCCGGTCGTGCGCGCGGATCACGTGTTTCGTGCGGTTGCGATTCCGCCGGGCGATTCTGTTGTGCGCACGAAGTACGAGCCCACGTCGATTCGAGCGGGTGCGTGGATGACGCTGGGCGCGTGCGCGGTCGCGGCGGCGATTGTGGTGCTTGAAGGACGGAAAAAGGCGGTTGTTGGAGCGGTCTGAGCGCGACGAATCGTCGATGGTCGGGCTACACTGAGCGGCTCGTGCAGCTCCAGGTTCTCTCTAGCGGTAGTGAAGGCAACAGCACGCTCGTGCGAGCGGGCGAGATGGCAGTGTTGGTGGATGCGGGGTTGCCGAGGGTCGAGATGGAGGCGCGGCTCGCGACGGCAAGGTTGGCGCCGAATGCGATCGAGCACGTGTTGGTGACGCATGGACACTTGGATCATGCGCGCAGTGCGGGGATGATCGCGAAGCGAGAGCGCGGTACGTTGCACTGCGCCGGGCCGATGATGAATCATCCGGCGGCGAAGAGGGCGAAGAGGTTGTCGACGATCACGGTCGACAAGACGTTCGAGTTGGTGTCGGCGCGCGGACCGGATGTGTTGGTGGTGTCACCGGTCGGCATCCCCCACGACTGCGATCCGACGATGGCGTACCGCCTCGAGCACAACGGACGGGTTGCGGTCATCTTGACCGACATGGGCAGAGTCGATGACGACGTCGCGCGGAGGTTGTCGGGGGCGCACGTGTTGGTGCTCGAGTTCAACCACTGTCCGCGGATGATGGAGTCGAGCCCGTACCCGGCAGTGTTGCGCAAGCGGATCTTGGGGGATCGCGGGCACTTGTCGAATGCGCAAGCCACCGAGATGTTCGTGCGGATGGCGTCGGCGAACTTGCACACGCTCGTGCTGGCGCACTTGTCGAAGAAGACGAACACGGAAGCGCTCGCGTTGGAGGCGGCGCATGCGGCGTTGGCGAGAGCAGGGCTGGACGGCAAGGTGCGCGTGATCGTGGCGCAACAACACGCAGCGCTCGAGCCGATCGCGGTCTGATCGACCGAGCGCCGTCCTTCACCTGCCTACCACTGGATGCTGAGCGCGTTCGAGGTGTTGAATCGCTGCCCACACGGTCCGGCGACGTTGCGGTACCAGAACTGGTAGTGGCGCAGCTCGCCGCCCGAGAGCCCCTCGAGGATCGAGAGCTGCATGCTGCTCTGCGCAACACCCGACGGCGAGGTGGTCGTGACGCCCAGACGCACGACGCTGCTGCCGACGCAGCGCAAGCCGTCGCCGAACGCACCGGCCGTGATCGCGGAGGATCCGGCGAAGAAGAGCCCGGGCGCCGACGGCGGGCACTGCCGCGCGGTGAGCACGACCGTGTCTGCTCCGACGATCGCAGAACCGAACGCCGCGAGCCTCGCGCCAGATCCGGTCGAGTTGGCACAGCCCGCTCCGCCGCCGGCGACGTTTCCACACGGACACCCGCCGCTCGAGCCGTCTCCGAAACAGGTCGGCGTGCCGATCTCCCATCCGGCCGATGTCGCGAGAGCCATTGCGCGACTGTCGCCCAGGTGAAAGAACATGTGCGCGCCGCGCTGCCACCAAAAAGTCCCGTTGGGGCCGCTGCTGCTCCCCGCCCAACTCCACGTCGCGTACGCGATCGGGGTGCGTCCGACGACGGACACGAAGTAGCGCGTGTTGGCCAGGAAGGTCAGCGGCGCAACCAGCGCCACTTCGAACCGATACAACCCTCCGCCGCCCGGGGTCTGCGCGACGTTCGCGTACACGACCTGGCTGATCGGTGCGCTGCCCACAGCGAAGATGTCTGGCTGGACGGCGACCGTGCCCGGATCCTGGTGGTAGAACGAGATGCGGAAGCCCAGCGAAGGTGCGGTCTCTCCCCACCAGCGAACGCGCGTGATCGTAGTGTCCTGCGGCAGCTCGAAGTCCTCCCACGCGATCGCGTCGGAGTCGAGATCGTTCTGACCGGTGGGATCGATCCACAGTTGCGACGCACGCAACGGATAGCCGTTCGGCGCCATCGGCTGTTCGTACACGTAGCCTTGCGCGCGTGCGCCTGCCGAGAGCAGAGCGATGAACATCGCGATTCGCAGCACTTTCATGGGACCCTCCTGAACGGTGTGTCGGTCCGCACGAACTCCCGACCGCGTCAGGATCGACCGCGCTGACCAGGGTCCAGGGTAGGTCGAAGGCGCACGCGTGCTCCGTACTCCGAAGGGCGGAGTCGACCGGTTTTTTGTGCGCAGTCCGGGTGCGCGCAGCGCGTGCGAGGGACCCGCGACAGGTGCGGCGCAGCTGCGTAGCATCGGGCTCATGAGAAACGTTCGATTCGCGATTTGCGCTTCGGCTTGCCTCGTTTGCACGACGCTCGCCGCACAGGAGACGTCGACGTCTGCGGTCGTCGCCCAGGGACCGCTCGACCTGGCGACCCACTTCGAAGTCATGGACGGGATCGCCGTCGATGTGTGGGCGCAGTCGCCGGATCTCTACAACCCTACGGCGATCGACGTGGATGCGAAGGGACGTGTGTGGGTCTCGGAGGCGGTCAACTATCGGCAGTGGGATGGAAGGAATCCGGGGCTGAAGCGGCCTGAAGGTGATCGCATCGTCGTGCTCGAGGACACCGATGGCGATGGGAAGTGCGACAAGTCGACGGTGTTCGCGCAGGACAAGGATCTGGTTGCGCCGCTCGGTGTGTGCGTGCTGCCCGACGGGCCGAAAGGTGAGACGCGAGTCATGGTCAGTTGCTCGCCGACCGCGTGGCTGTACACGGACAAGGACGGCGACGGGAAGGCGGACGACAAGGTGGCATTCCTGACCGGGTTCGGCGGACACGATCACGATCACGGCTTGCACTCGTTCGTCGTCGCGCCGGATGGGCGGTATTGGTTCGCGGTCGGCAACGCGGGTCCACACATCGTCACGGACAAGAGCGGTTTCACGTTGCGCTCGGGCTCGCTGTACAGGGGTGGCGGACAGTTCGAGACGGACAACCGGCCGGGGCTCGTGAGCGACGACGGCAAGGTGTGGACGGGCGGATTGATCCTGAGCGTCGACCCGGACGGGAGGAACTTGCGCGTGATGGCGCACAACTTCCGCAATGAGTACGAGGTGGCGCTCGACTCGTTCGGGAGGTTCTACACGGAGGACAATAACGACGACGGCAATCAAGCGTGTCGGACGCTGAGGTGTCTCGAGGGCGGAAACCACGGGTATTTCAGCGCGGACGGCTCGCGATACTGGTCAGCGGACAAGCGGCCGGGTCAGGACACGCAGAGTGCGCACTGGCACCAGGATGATCCGGGCGTCGTGCCGGATGGCGTGATCAACGGTGCCGGAGGACCGACGGGCGTGTGCGTGTACGAGAGCGACGTGCTCGGAGCGTACTTGAAGGGTTGCGTGCTCGACGCCGATGCCGGACGGAACTGCGTGTACGTGCACAAGCCGAACGAGAACGGTTCCGGCTGCACGTTCGTGCCGAGCGTCTTGATCGCGGCGCGTACGGATGCGGAGGCCGAGAAGGATGCGAGCTGGTTCAGGCCGAGCGACGTCTGCGTGGCGCCGGATGGCTCCGTGTTCGTGTCCGATTGGTCAGACCCCGGCGTCGGCGGCCACCAGATGGGCGATCGCAAGGCGTACGGGAGGATCCTGCGCTTGCGTCCCTCGAATGCACGTCGCTTGCGCCCGACCGCGCTGGATCTCGAGAGCAATGAGGGACGCATGGACGCGCTTGCGAGCCCCAACCTGGCAACGCGCGCTCTGGCTTGTGAGCGGCTGCGCGAACGAGACACGGACGGTTCGATCGAATTGCTGGCGTTGGACGAAATGCCGGAGTTGATTGCGGCACGCTCGCTCTGGTTGCGCGCACAGAATCCAGCTGCGTACATCATTCTGCTGACGACTCTTCAGGACGGCCGCCCACGCCTTCGTGCCCTGGCCCAGCGCCTGGTTCGCGCCAATCGCAATAGCTGGATTCCGGAGCGACTGGCGGCGGTCATCGATCGTGCACGCGATCCATCACCGGAAGTCAGGGCCGAAATGGCGATCACACTTCGCAGCGCAACCACCGAGGGCGAGTCGTCTGCGGCGCCCGACCTCACCCGTCGCGGCGACGACATTGCGAAAGCGTTGCTCGAGGTTGCCGCTCGTTGGGACGGGCAGGACCGCACGTACCTCGAAGCGCTCGGTCTCGGATGCGAGGGACAGGAGGAAGCGTTGTGGCCGCGCTTCATGAGCGAGCTCGGTGATCCCGATCCGAAGGCTTGGTCGGACAAGTTCTGCGGGATCGCTTGGCGGCTGCATCCGAAGGCAGCGATTCCCGGATGGATCGTGCGTGCGAACGAAGCGGAGCTCACGGTCGAGGCGCGCAAGCAGGCGATCGACGCGCTCGCGTTCACGCGCGACCACGCATCGGCCGAAGCGGTGTTGAACCTCGCTGTGGCGGGCCCGGCGGACACGCGTGCTTACGCGACGTGGTGGATCAAGAACCGCGACACGAACGAATGGTCCGAGTGGAAGCTCGCGCGCGAACTCGGCACGGAGACGATGGACGACGCGGAGATGGTCGCGTCGAGCGGCATCCTCACCTCGGGTTCGAAGCAACTCGACGTGCCGATGGCGGGCGCGAAGAAGTTGTGGCTGGTTGCGACCGAGGGCAAGAAGGGTCCATCGTGCGACTGGTCGGATTGGCTCGAGCCGATCCTGGTGACGGATCACGGCGACATCGCGCTCACGAGCATGCCATGGACGAGTGCGCAAGCGGGTTGGGGCGACGTTCACGTCGGACAGAACTGCTCCGGTGGCGCTCTTGTCGTCGACGACAAGACGTACGAGGACGGCATCGGCACGCATGCGGCTTCGACGATCGCGTGGGATCTGCCGGCGGGCGTGCAGCGTTTGAAGGTTCTTGCTGCGGTCGACGACGGCGGGTCGAAGCAGCCGAGCCATGCGTCGGACGTGGAGTTCCAGGTGTGGATCGACTCGGGTGCAAGGAAGGACAAGATGAAGTCGCTCGAGCAGGCGCTCGTCGACGCGAGTGCGAGCGCGGACTCGGTCGCGAAGGCAGCCGATGCGTTGTGCGCCGATCGCGACGGCGGGCTCGACGTGCTGCACCTCGCGGCGGAGTCGAAGCTGACGCCGGTCGCGCATGCGGCGGTCGCGCAGCGCATTTTCAAGAACCCCGACATGGCCGTGCGCGCGCTCGCGAGCCAACACTTCGATCGACCCGCGGCGAGCGGAACGAAGCTGCCGAGCGTGGCCGAGCTCGCGGCGTTGACGGGCAGTAGGTCACGTGGCGCGCAGGTCTTCTTCGGCAAGCAGGCCAACTGCGCGTCGTGTCACACGTTCCACGGCCGCGGCGGCGACGTCGGGCCCGACTTGTCGGCGGTGCGCTCGAAGTACAAGGCGCCCGAATTGCTCGATTCGATCCTGAACCCGAGCGCCGCGATCGCGTTCGGCTACGACGCCTGGCTCGTCGAGACGAAGGACGAGGAGCTGGTGTCGGGCTTCATCCTGTCCGAGGGCGACTCGATCGTGATGAAGGACACGACGGGCAAGCGGCGCGTGATTCCGGCTTCGGAGGTGGCGACGAAGACGAAGCAGAAAGCGTCGCTGATGCCCGACAACGTGGCGCTCGGTCTCGCGCCGCAGGAGATCGCGGACCTCGTCGCGTTCTTGTCGTCGGATCCTGCGGCGCCGGGCAAGCGCGGTGCGCCGATCGAGCTGTTCGACGGCAAGACGCTCGACGGCTGGACGTACTTCCTTGCGGATCCCAAAGCGAAGATGAGCGACGTGTGGTCGGTGAAGGACGGAGTGTTGCGCTGCAAGGGCCAGCCGATCGGTTATCTGCGCACGGTGAAGGACTGGACGAACTACGAGATCGACGTCGAGTGGCGTTTCGATCCGGCTGCGGGTGCCGGGAACTCCGGCGTGTTGTTGCGCGTTCAGGCGCCGGACAAGGTGTGGCCCAAGAGCATCGAGTCGCAGCTCGAGAGTGGCAACGCCGGCGACATTTGGAACATCGACGAGGTCCCGATGCAGGTCGATGCGGGTCGCACCGAGGGCCGTCACACGGGCAAGATGCTGCCGAGCAACGAGAAGCCGCTCGGCGAGTGGAACCACTATCACATCGTGCTCGACGGCGGCGAGCTGACGCTCGAGGTGAACGGCGTCGTGCAGAATCACGCGAGTTGGTGCGAGGAGATGCCCGGCAAGATCGCGCTGCAGTCCGAAGGCGCCGTGATCGAGTTCAAGAAGGTCACGCTCACACCGATCGAAAGGTGAGAGCGGAGGGTGCCTGGCACCCTCCGCTTCCCCTCTCCCGATTCAGCGAAGATAAATCGAAGTCGCTCCGAGTTCGCGTGCGCCGCTCCTTGCGCCTTCAGAAGTCGACGATGTACGGCAGGACTGAGTCGTCCCAGACCAACCATCGGCCGACCGGGTCCCCGTCACGAAAGAGACCGCGCGCGGCGATGCGGCCGTGCTCGTCCCAAAACGTCGTCCGGCCGAACTTGGTGCTGTGCAAGATGAACGACTCCCTGCGCAGTGTCCCCGCAGGATCGTAGACGCGCTCGACTCCGTTCCAGTTGGTCCCCACTTCGTCCGGATGTCCGTTGTTCCAATGGAGCGGAGGCTCGACGTGCCTCCATCCGTGATCGACGAACTCGCTCGAGCCATCGGTGTCGTAGTTGTATTTCAAGGGCGGTGGCCACGCTGAGAGTCCGGAGCGAGCACCCTTTTGTTCAGCCCACATGCTCTCGTCGATGATGGCCCTTGCCTCCGATTCGTGCTGCCTGTTTCGATGAATGAGAATCACCGACACGACGGCGAGCAGGAAGACGAGACCGCTGGCCGCGAGGCCGAGTCGAACGAGGAGCTTCACACCTCGCGAGTTGAGCAGAGGTTTGGGAACGCGGGTCATCCGCAACGTCTAGCTTTCGCCTCGGAGGCGGTATCGAACTCCTTCGGCTCCGGTTCACGTCGCCGAACTGGATTGCGCGGACGTCTTCCGCAGGCGCGCGAACTTCACAGGGCCACGGCGTAGGGAAGGATGGAACGATTCCAGATGAACCACACACCGACCGCGCGGCTGCGGACCATGTGGCCCCGACCCAACAGTCGTCCGCTTTCGTTCCACAAGATCGTCGGACCGTCCATCACGCCCAACTGGAGAATGGACTCTCGGCGCAGGATGCCTCGCGGGTCGTAGACCTTTTCGCGGGTCGTGCCCTTCCACCACTCGCCCTCCGGGTAGACGTGCTTCCAGCCATTCGGCCATGTCTCCGTGCGGATGCCGTTCTCGACGACGCGGACGTACTCCACGTCGCTGTACTTGCCGGAGAACATCCCCTCCCACTCATCCGAGTGGTACTCCGACAAGAGACTTTGCGCCTCTTCTGCGCGATGGA
The DNA here is from genome assembly GCA_038330085.1 of Planctomycetota bacterium. Taxonomy (GTDB): domain Bacteria; phylum Planctomycetota; class UBA1135; order UBA1135; genus JAEUIA01. The sequence continues at coordinate 9,885 of JBBQNP010000036.1, forward strand.
GCCCGCGTCCGAAGATCACGGCCGTGACCAGGATCAGGAAGATGCTCAGCGAGAGGCTGATGCGGACGATCCACCAGACAAGACGTTCTCGACGGAAGGGAGTATCGAGGGCGAACATCCGCGTGAAGACGTAGCCACGTCAGATCAAAGGGTTGCGCAATTCCTCGCCAAGCCGGTTCTTCGCCCTCGGGAGCCGGAGCGTTCTTGGCGCACTCTCTCGAGCACGGATCCATGCCCGAGCCGAACTCCTCGTTGTGCCACGGTCGGCAAGGTCGGGGAAACGGGCGGTGCCAGTCACCCGCCGCAGGATTACCCGCGGCTGGTTCCAGGCACCTTCCGTTTTCCGTCCGTTTTCAGGGGAACAGCGACCAGCGCACGATCGCCCACAGCGCGATGACCCCGTCCTTCGGGCCGATCTTCTTGCCCTCGGAGTAGTCGCGGCCGGAGTAAGTGATCGGCACTTCGTACACGCGCACGCGCAGCTTCGCGACCTTCGCGGCGAACTCGGGCTCCACGGCGAACGTGCGGCTCTTGATCTCGATCTTGTCGGCGATCTCGCGGCGGAAGACCTTGTAGCAGGTCTCCATGTCCGACAGGTTCATGTTGGTGAACATGTTCGAGATGGTCGTCAACACGCGGTTGCCGACGTAGTGCCAGTACAAGTGCACGCGCGCATACGGCGCACCGAGAAAGCGGCTGCCGAACACGACGTCGGCCTTGCCCTCGAGAATGGGACGCAAGAGCACGCCGTAGTCGCCCGGGTCGTACTCGAGGTCCGCGTCCTGGATCAGCACGACGTCGCCCGTCACCTGCTTGAACCCGGTCGAAAGCGCCGCACCTTTGCCGGCGTTCTGCGCGTGGTGGAAGCAGCGCACGTTCGTGTACTGCTTCGCGAGCTCGTTCATGATCTCGGCCGAGCGATCCTTCGAACCGTCGTTGACGAGCACGATCTCCTTCTCGAACGGCGTCGCTTGCACGCGGCGCACGATCTCGGCGAGGGTCCCCTCCTCGTTGTAGACGGGCATGACGACGGAGAGCTTCACGCGTCCCTCCCTTTCGGTCCCGTCGGCCCCTGGGCTGGAGTCGCGCGCTGAATCAGAGTGGTTCTCATCCGCGTGGATCGTGCAACGTGTCGGAGGGAAGGATCTTGTCGAGCCCGAAATACGCGGTCATCCCGCTCTGCAGCTCGCGGTAACCGCGCTCGCCCTCGATGCACCAATTCGGCTTCAGGAACAGGCCGAAGATCTCCGCGTCGCTGCGCCGACGCTTCACTTGCACCTCGGCGCGCCGTGCCGACCAGTGCTCGAAACGACCGAGCAGATCGTTGATGCCGATCAGGTCCGCGGCGGCCGTGCGCTGAATCGGAATGTCGTCGTTGAAGCGTTGCTGCGCCTTGTCGAGCATGCGCTTCAGCGCGCCGCCGCCGCCCGGATCCGAGAGCGCCTGGATGCGGAACTCCGTTTCGTGATCGTGCAGGCCCGACACCATCCACATGCGCCGCAGGTGCAATGCCAAGATCGGACCGAGCAGCACGCGCAGGTTGTCGTCGTCATAGTTCTTGAAGCACGCCAGCACCGGATTGCGCGTCTGCAACAAGCGGATCGTCTCGGGCGGCATGCGCCGGCTCGTGCTCGAGTGATGGTGCCAGCACCGCGCGGTCGGCACGTACTGCACCGTGTACCCCTGCACCCACGAGCGCCAGCCGAGATCGACGTCCTCGTAGTAGGCGAAGAACTCTTCGTCGAAGCCGCCGACGTCGTGGAACGCGCGCGCATCCATCGCCATCGCGCCGCCGCAGGCGAAGAGCGTCTTCATCGGCACGTCGAACGATGGTCCGGGTTGTTCGAGGTATCCGCGCTGGATGCCGATGCCGTGGAAGTTCATGCCGCCGCCGGCCGAGTTCATCAGAGCGCCGTCCCACGAGAACATGCGCGCGGTCGTCGCCTGGCACTCGTGTCGCACGATCGGACCGACGAGCTCGCGCAACCACAGCCGGTCGACGCGCATGTCGTTGTTCAGGAACACGAGCACGTCCGCGCGGTCGGCGAGGCGCGCGCCCTGGTTGCAGCCGGCGCTGAAGCCGACGTTGCGCTCGTTCACGACGAGCTTCACCCAGGCGTGCTGCGCGCGCATCTCTTCGACGCTGCCGTCGGAGCTCGCGTTGTCGATCAGGATCACCTCGAGGAGTTCGCGCGGGTAGTCGAGCGTCTTCAAGCTCTCGAAGCACGGCTGCAGATGATGACGCCCATTGAGGTTGAGTATCACGATCGTGCAGCGCGGCAGATCGGACTCAGGGATGGGCGGACCGGGCCGCACTTCGAGGTCGGGACGTGAGAAGTGCGCCGCGACGGGCGGTGCGCTGCGCGTCGGCATGTCGGGCACGCCGGCGCTGTCACCGCGCCCGCCGCCGCCGAAGAAGCGCTCGAGGAAACCGCTCATGCGGGCATCGTCGCTTCCGAGAGAGCCGGCTCGGCGATGCTCGAGAGAACGACGCGCTTCACGCGCGCGTGCGTGTGCGCACCCCCGGGCAAAGCCAGGGTCCAAAGCACGATCCGGCGCGCGTCGGCCGGCATGTCGACATCGATCTCGTGCGCGAAGACGCGGTCCGTTCCTGCTGATGTGACGGCGGGAAACGTTCCGGCCGTGACACCGTCAACGTGAATCGAAAGCCCGAGCGCGAGCGACTTCTCCGCGCCGAGCGCGAACTGCTCGATGCGCAGCCGACGCATGCCGCCACCGCAACCGGTGACGTCGTACTCCGCACGCGCATGGCCGTCGGCGCGCAAGAGCAGCATGTCGGCGCCCTGTTGCTCGACCCCACCAGCGCGCGCGACCGTGTCGATGCCGACGTGATCGACGAGCACGCTCGGACCGCGCGCGTTTCGGGGAGCCTTCTGCACGCAAGCCAGCGCGCGGTAGCGGAACTCGGTGACCGCTGCATCCTCCGCGATCGTCTTCACGCGCATCCAGTCGCGCGACAAGTGCCCGACCAGATCCGGCTCGTCGACGAAGCGTTTCATCTTCGCCGCGAGATCGTCCGCATCGCCCACGCTGAAGTGCAAGCCGTCGACGCCGTCTCGTACGTACTCCGCCATGCCGCCGATGTCGGACGCTACGACCGGCGTGTGCGTCAGGAACGCTTCGTGGATCGTGATCGGTGCGTTCTCGAACCACACCGAGGGCACGAGCAGCACGTCGATCTGCGCGTACACCTCCGACAGGCGCGCGTTGTCGAAGCGACCCTGGAACGCGACGTTCGCGCCTGCCATGCGCTGCAGCTCGGCGTGGTGCGCATCCGACTCCGGCTTGAAGTCGCCGTACACGTTCAAGATCGCGCGATCAGGTCCCACACCCGACTCGGCCAGACGTTGCATCGCGCGCATCATGGCTTCGCCGCCCTTGTACCAGACGAGCGAGCCCACGAAACCGAAGCGCACGCGACCCTTTGCGTCCGAGACCTTCGCGAGCGCCGCGACGTGGTCCGTGCGCATGCCGTTGTCGGAATAGACGAGCGTGTGCGCGTCGAAACCGGCCGTGTCGATCAGCTTCTTGCGCAAGAAACGGCTGGGCGAGATGCGCAGGTCCGCGCGCTGATAGCAGGCCGGCACGTACGTGTGCCGCTCCATCATCTGCGCGAACTCGTCGCGGCCCGCGACCTCCGACATGAGGATCGCCATCGATCCGAAGAGCGCGCCGGCCTTCTTCGCGGCCGGAATCGCTTCGAGCCAGCGCTCCTTGACGCACAAGAAGCAGCCCGCGCCCTGGTTCTCTTCACAGCGCACGCCGTCGGGACGGATCAGCTGCACACGCGCACAGATCGCCCAGTAGTCGTGGATGGTGAGCACCGTCGGGATGCCCAACTCGGCGGCGACGTCGACGAGGCCAGCGGACGTGTGGATCAGGTGCTGGAAGTGCACGACGTCGGGCTTCTCGCGCGCGAGCACGGCGCGGAACGCGGCTTCGGCCTTCGGTTGCCGATAGCTGTCCGACAAGCGCGCGTGCTGGAGGCGGTTCGTCATCCGCAGCACACGCAAGCCCTGGAACGCGTCTTCGTGCACGCTGAAGTCAGGGCGATCGCTGCCCGCCGGAGCCGGGGCGCGCGTCATCACGACCACGTCGTGGCCACGGCGCTGCATCTCGGTCGCGATGTTCTGCGTGTACACCTCGGTGCCGGCCCACGTGTCGGGCGGGAAGCCGTGCACGACGTAGAGCACCTTGAGCTTCGTCTGCGCGAGCATCTTGGTTGGCGGATGACGCGCCTTCGAAGTGCCGCCTTCGAACAAGCCTTCGAACACCGCCGATCTCAAGCGCGCGGCTTCCTCGAGCGCACGGCCATAGTCCGCGTCGCCCAGGTTCGCGGCCTGCAGCGCATCGCGGTCGACACCGAGCTGCCGCTCGGACAGCACGCGCGCGTCGCCCTTGCTGGCGACGCACACACGATCGAGCCACTCGGCGTTGAACCGCCCATCGATGCGCGCGCGCTCGCGGGTCTCGTCAGCGTCGTAGTCGTGGCTGTGCTCGACGCAGGCCTTGTCGTCGTACACGATCGTGCAGCCGCCCTCGAGCAGCGCGCGCGCCATCAGCACATCCTCGCCGAACCAAGTGCGCGGGAACGGGTGGCGCTCCCACAGATCGCGACGCACGGCGCTGGCCACGTCGTTGAAGTTCCACAGAACGCGCTTCTCGTGCGCACTCATCCGGGCGTACGCGCTCGCGTCCGGCAGGCGCACTTCGCCGCGGCCTGAGCGGTAACCCGGGTCGTTGGCGCTGAACACGCGCGTCAGCAGTTGGGCGCCCGGGCGTGAGACGTTGCGACAGTACGCCGCACCCACGCGCCCGTCGTCGAAGTTCGCCGCGAGCGTCGCGAGCCATGCGTCGCCGATCGGAATCGCGTCCTGTGTCAGGTACACGAGCAGCTCCCCCCGCGATCTGGCGGCGAGCAGGTTGCGCGTGTCCCCGTGGTCGAACTCGACCTTGTCGATGCGCTCGCGCCGAAAGGGGACCGGGAAGCGCGCTTCGAAACGCCCGAGCAGCTCCCACGTGCCGTCGGTCGAGCCCGAGTCGACCGCAGTGAAGTCCCACGGCACGTCGCAACGCTGGCGCGCGAGCGCCGCGAGCACGCGCTCGAGGAACTCGATCCCTTGCCACGTCGGCATCAGGACGCTGATCGATCGGACCTTGGACATGCGGGACGAGACGCGGATGGGACGAACGAGGGGAACAGTAGCGTCCGCCGATGGACGTGTCAGGGCTCGACCGTGACAGGCTACGGCCGCCGACTACCTTGTTCGGCCACTTCGCGTCGCCGCAACGGACGAAAAAATTGCCGACGCTCCGGCCCCCGACGCCGCGTCGATCGAAGGACGGGGGCCAGAGTAGACAACGGAGGCTGCCTCCGTACTCAGCGCGCCCGGCTGCCGACGTACTGGCCCCACACCTGCGCGCCGCGCAACGCGGGCGAGCGCCACATCACGCTCCAGGGCGCCTGCTCGCGGCGCACGAAGCGCCAGTCGGCCCGCACTTCGTGCGCAATTCCACGCGCCACGGACCAGAGGCTCGAGCGCGTGCGTCGGTCGTGCTCGCGCGCGTGGAAAGCGGCGTCGATGCGATAGCGCTCGAACGCGCTCTTCGGCGTGTGACGGTGCGCGTGGAGCACGACGGCTTCCGGCACGAAGCGGATGCGGTGTCCCGCTTGCAACGCCCGCACGGCCCAGGCCACGTCCTCTCCGAAATCGACATCCGGAAACGGGATCGCGCGCAAGACGTCGGACTGGATCGCGCTGGCGACGTTGTTGAAGCGCACGTCGCCCTCCATCCCCTTCTCGTAGACGCGTGCGTCGGACGAACCCTCGGGCGCTTCGAGCACCGTGCGCGCCGTCAACGCGTCGTCGTCGGGATGCGGCAGCACGCGCGCGCACGCCCCGGCCGTCCGCGGCTCGTTGCACGCGTTCACCAAGCGCGCGAGCGTGTCGCGATCGCGCGGCAACGCATCCTGCGACAGGAACACGAGCACTTCTCCCCGCGCCATTTGCGCGAGCTGATTGCGCGCACGTCCGTGACGAAACGAGCGTGCCTCGATCACCTCGGTCCGCACATCCCTCGCGGTGAGCAATTCGCGCGTGCGATCGGTCGAGCTCGAATCGAGCGCCACGATCTCGAACCCGCCGTCGATCACCTGCTCCCCGAGGCGCGGCAGCAGACGCTCGAGATGGCGCTCGCCGTTCCACGTCGGCAGGCAGATCGTCACGCGCGGAACCATGCTCGTGGACGAAGACTATCACCGCACCCGCGCGCGTCCTCCTCGCTCGTCACGTGCGCGGCAGCCGAGGCCGATCACCAGCGCGGTGGGATGGGTTGCAGGGTCCCCCGACCGCTTCGTTCCCAAGGTCTCGGTTCTTCTCTTTCCCCTCCGCCGCACCTCGGATCCCATGCCGGCGGAAGGGACCTCTCTCCATGACCTGACGGCCCGGAGACCCTGCGGCATCGCTTCCGCGATCGAGGGGCTCAGCGGGTGGAGAATGTGAAAGTCTCTTGATCTCGATCGTCCCGGGGACGGGTTGGGCCCTTCAGCATTGGGAAGGAGCCGCCTCGATTCGACCCGGGTGAAATCCGTCGGATTTTCCGCCTTGGCAGGCTCGCCGAACGCGGCCATCCTCGCCCCTCTCCCGCGCCAGGTTCGTGTACGCCCTCTCCGACGGGGCGTCCCCAGACACTCGAACCCGGCGGCCGTCGCGGCTCGCTCTCCGCCAACTCGTTTCGAGAGAACCCCTCCGCGCATGAATTCGACACGGACCGCGCTTTCGTTCCTTCTCGCTCTCATCGCCCCGGCCCTCCTCGTGCGCGCGGCTTCCGCGGACGCGGTCACCCACCTCGGAAGCCGACAACCCGGCACGGTCACGGTCACGCACACGGGCAACGTCTACTCGCTGCGCTTCAGCGGCGACGAGGTCATCGAGTACCGCATCGACCTCGACCAGAGCAGCGCCACGGCTGGTCGCACGCGCGTGTACGAGGCGTCGAGCGACTCCTGGCCGATGTGGGACACGAACCTCGGCTATCGCGACGGATCGAACAACATCCACAGCGTGGGTTGGCTGCAGAGCTACGCGACGCTCTCCGGTCAGTCGATGACCGCGAATTCGGTCGTGCTCGATTTCACCGACAACTTCACCCCGATCGGAGAGGGCGTGCGCCACCGTCGCACGACGTTCACGCTCGAGGGCAAGACGCTGGGCGTGCGCTTCCAGGACATGGACGCGAGCACGTCGTACCTGCGCAACTACATCGGCGTGCTGCAGGGCTCGGCGCAGAGCATGGAATCGCCGCAGGTCCTGCGCCTCGTCGACGCGACGGAGCAGCCGATCATCCGCTTCCGGAGCCCGGGCGGTCAGAGCTACTACTTCAACAACATGCTCGACCTGCTCGATACGAACGCGGCCGACTACTTCACGACGCAGACTCCCGCGATCGTGCTGCCCTCGACGACGGCGCTCAACTACACGTACAGCACCTGGGGCAACTACAAGCCGCTCACGAACGGCACCCAGATCGGCGCACCGGTCGACGACACGTTTCGCGTCACGGTCTCGGGCAAGATCCAGGACACGTTCGTCGTGACGTCGGCGCCGGCCTCGCCGTACCGCTCGTTGCTCGAGAACCGCATGGTGTTCCTGCTCGGCACGAGCGACTGGCCGAGCTACGTGTCGCTGTGGAACCAACTCGATCAGTGGGGACTCGACAACGTCGCCGGCTACTTTTTCAATTGGTCCGCTGCCGCGCCCGATGCGCCCGCCGTGTCGAACGTGGGCCCCGACTGGTGGCCGCCGATCAACCCGTCCGGCTTCATTCCGATGATGCAACAGGGTGCAGCGAAGGGCTTCATCCTCGGTGCGTACAACATCTTCAGCGAGATGCCCTCGGGTTCGCCGGCCTACAACGCGAGCGAGATCGCGCTGAACTCCGCTGGAATTGCGAAGACCACGCCGACCGGGATCCCGCTCATCGCGACGACCGCGAGCGGCATCCACGCGGCGGCCGAGTCGGCGCTCTTGCACAACAACGCGAGCGCTGGGCTGGCCTACCTCGACGTCCAGACGTACTCGAGCCCCACGCGCAGCTCCGACGGCGACCACATGGATCAGAGGGCGGGATCGCCGTGGGCCAAGTCGCTGCGCCAGGCGTGCGCGGATCAGCGCAGTTGGATGCGCCAGATGCAGGACACGTACCAAGGCCCGCTGCTGGGTGAGGGCTCGATCACCGATCCCGGCGCGAACTACGAGTTCCTGTGGTCGGGCTACTGCGACAGCACGCAGCGCGTGCTCAACACAGGCACGCTCACGGACCCCGCTTCGATTCCGCTCACGCGCCGCGGCTGGGCGATGAGCGTGACCGGCTGGCCGGTCGTGCCGGAGATCGACTGGCGCGTGTACGCACCGCAGCAGGTGAACCACGGCAACGGCTTCCCCGAGCGCTTCTTCAGCACGACCGATGGACCCAGCATGGTGCTGCCGAGCGGCTTGCCCATCTATCCGATGACCGAGGCCGCGCTCGATCGCTACCGGATCTACGAGCTCACGTTCGGCAAGGCTGCGTTCACGATGTCGACGGGGATCCCGAACGGCATCGGCAACAACACGTACCACGCCGACGTGATCAAGGAATACTGCATGACCAACGCGCTGCAGTCGCGCTACACGCCGGCGCAGCCGACGACGATCGAGTACTGGAACGGAGGGCAGTTCAAGAGCTTCCAGACGATCCTCGAGCAGACCGGCGGGCTCGACGCCTTCCGCGACGCGCGCATCCACCTCGTGTTCGCGAACGGATTGCAGATGTGGCTCAACCACTCGACGACGAGCTGGAACGTCACGGTGAACAGCACGGCGTACGTGCTTCCGCAGGACGGATTCGTCGCCTCGCAGCCGTCGAGCGGCTTGATCTGCTTCTCTGCGATCCCGCCGGGAACGGGCGGAAACCGCATCGACTACTGCCTCGATCCGACGGCGTACGAGTTCTTCGACGGGCGCGGTGTCGTGGGCAGCTACGGCGGACAGAGCACGCCCTTCAACCGGCTCTCGTACACGTCCTACTCGCGCGGTCGCAACTTCCGCGAGAACGCGAGCACCGTGATCGTGCAGAACGGCTCGACGAACGCGCCGGCTCTACTGCGCGTCGAGGTCACGCCCGCCTCGTCCACGTTGGCCGTCGGCTCGCGCAAGGGGCTGAAGGCGTTCGCGGTGTACGCCAACGGAGCGCGGCGCGACGTGACGAAGATCGTGACGTGGTCGACGCAGTCATCTTCGATCGCGACGGTGAACAACGGCGCAGCGTTGACCGCGGTCGCACCGGGAATGACGACGGTGACGGTCAGCTCGTTCCAAGGTGCACCGATCACACCCGCTAGTGTGATCGTGCAGTAGTCGACGCTCGGTCGACGCGACAGCGCGTCTCTCGTCGGGCGCTCCGCCGACAACGGCGTGGCGCCCGAAGCTGCGTCAAGCGGAGTCGCTCGACTTGCGCGCGCCGCGGAACATCAGCCAGCACAGGAACACGAGCACGAGCGCGCCGAACAGGTCGCTCGCGTACAGGCTCGGGAACCAGCTCTTCAACACGGCGAGCTTCGGATGCAGATAGATCTCTGTGTCGAAGCCGCCGATGAATCCCTGCATCGCGGCCAGAATCCCGAGGATCGAAGCGCCCGCGATCAGGCCTGAGCACCACAGCGTGCCCTCTGGCTCGTCTTCCGCGTCGGGCGTGCGCTTGTAGACCCTATCCGCAATCGCGCGCACGACGCCGCCCAGGAACACGGGCATGGTCGAGCTCAACGGCAAGTACACGCCGACTGCAAACGTCAGCGAGCGGAAGCCCATCATCTCGATGAAGATCGCGATCGCGGCACCGATCAAGATCAGGTCCCACGGCAGGTTGTGCGTCAGCAACCCGTCGATCACGACCGACATCAGCTTCGCCTGCGGAGCCTGCAACTTGCCCGCGCCGATGCCGTCGATGCGCTGGATCTGCGCTTCGTCCGTCTTGCGGTCGACGAGGTAGATCCCGGGCTCGATGCCCGTGGGCACCTGATCGCTCGTGAGGCGCACGAACGCGTACGCGTTGCCGTCCTTGATGCTCGAAGCGTCCTCGCTGCGATCGACGATCAGATGCGGGACGGCGAACGGATGGTCGAGCCTCTTTTCCTCGGTCGATGCGCGGTTGAGACCGTACGTGGTCCAGCCGACCGCGAGCACCGACGTCAGGACCCCGATGAGAAGTGCGCCCTGCTGCTTCACCGGCGTCGCGCCGAGCAGGAAGCCCGTCTTGAGATCCTGCGAGCACGTGCCTGCGTTGCTGATCGCGATGCACACGATCGCACCGACGATCAACGCGAGCCGGCTGTACGTCGAGCCCTCCCATCCGACGAGCAGGAAGATCGCGCACGTCGTCATCAGGACGCCGATCGTCATGCCCGACAACGGACACGATGAGCTGCCGACTTCACCCGTGATGCGCGAGCTCACGACCGAGAACAGAAATCCGAGCACGATGATCAGCAGGGCGCCGAGCAGGTTCATGTGGAACGCCGGCACGGCCCAGATGAAACCGACGATCGCGAGTGCTCCAAACACGAGCACTGCGACGGGCGTGTCGCGCTCCGTGCGCAGCGTCACGACGCCCTTGGATCCGCTTCCGAAGAGCGAGCCGAACGACGCCGTGATCGCCGAGATGATCGAAGGCAGCGCACGCACGAGCGCGAAGATCCCGCCGGCGGCGACGGCTCCCGCGCCGATGTGCTTGACGTAGCCGCTCCAGATGTCGCCGGGCGACATGTCCTTGATCAGCGTCGCAGCAGGCGCGAGCGGATGGTCGAGCCCCGCACCGAAGGTCGCGATCAACGGCACGAGGATGAAGCTCGCGAGCACGGAGCCGGCGACCATCATGAGCGACGTGCGGTAGCCGATGATGTAGCCGACACCGAGCAGAGCAGGCTCGAAGTCGCAGCCGATTTCTGCCGCGCGCAATCCGGGCAGGCGCATGCTCAGCGAGCCCTTCGCACCACCGAGAATGGCCTGGAACGCCTTGAACAGCGCGCCCAATCCGAGACCGACGAAGACCTTCTTCGCGCTCGTGCCGCCTTTCTCGCCGGCGATGATGATCTCCGCGCACGCTTTCCCCTCGGGATAGCGCAACACGCCGTGCTCTTTGACGATCAAGTAGCGGCGCAGCGGGACCATCATCAGCACGCCGAGACAACCGCCTGTGATCGCGATGAGCGTCGTGAGCCCGACCTGCAGCGGATACCCGAGGAAGATGAGCGCGGGCACGCTGAACACGACGGCCGCCGCGACCGACTCCCCCGCCGAGCCGGTGGTCTGCACGATGTTGTGCTCGAGCACGGCGCGCTGACCGTTCTTGCGACGGATCGCCCAAGCAGCGAGCACGGCGATCGGCACGGAGGCGGACGTGGTGAGTCCGACCTTGAGCGCGAGGTACGTCGACGCCGTGCCGAACACGATGCCGAGGATCGCGCCGAGCGCGAGCGCGCGGAACGTCAGCTCCGGCGGCGCCTCTTCGGGCGAAACGTACGGCCGGAATTCAGGTTGCGCGTTCAAGCGCTCACATCATCGCCGTCGGTGGAGCAGGTTCGTTGGGATCCCCGGCGTTCTTCAACGAAGTGAAGACGAGGACCGCGCACAAGCCGAGCAGAACGACGACGCCCAGGGCAAAGGAGGGCTCGGCGAAGACCTGCGGCAGCTTCCACTCCATGCCCGCGAACCCGGCCGTCACGATGCCCATGAGAGCCTCGCCGGCGATGAAGCCGGACGCCACGAGCACGCCGACGTTCGTCGAGCGTGCGATCTGCGCCGCATTCAACTTCCGCTTCTCGGCGATCATGTCGAACAAGCCGCGCATGAGGCCACCCACGAAGATGGCAGCCGTGGTTCCGAACGGCAGGTACATGCCGACGGACACGAGCATGGGACTCTTCACTTGGAGGAGGATCATCGCAACGCCCATCATGATCCCGACGATCACGAGCGGCCACGGCATGTCGCCGCCCACGATGCCTTGCGCGAGGAACGCCATGAGGCCGGCCTGCGGCGCGGACAGCTTGGGATCGCCGAAGCCGATTCCCCCGCTGGCGATGTTGCCCTTGTGCAGCATCAGGAGCGGGAAATACATGACGAGCGCAGCCACCACGACCGCAACCAGCTCCACGAGTTGGATGGTGCGTGGTGTGCCTCCCAAAATGTAGCCGACCTTGAAGTCTTGCAGCAGCTCGCCCGCGACGGCCGCGGCCACGCAGACGACGGCGGCGACTCCGAGGACCGCGACGACGCCCGACGCGCCGTGAACCCCGAGCGCGACCATGAGCAGTGCCGCGATGATCAGCGTCGAAATCGTGAGACCCGAAATCGGGTTGTTCGACGAGCCGATCATGCCGACGAGGTAGCCCGAGACCGTGCAGAAGAAGAAGCCGGCGATGAGCATGACCACCGCCGCCGTCAGACCGGCCTTCACGCCGGCGAACCCGATGTACAAGGCAGCCATGCCGACGAAGACCACGCCGATCATCGCGAAGATCGTCTTCGACGACATGTAGCGCTGCGTGCGCACGGTTTGCGCCGTCTGCACGTCTTTGCCCTTGAGCTCACCGAATGCACGACCGAGTCCAGCCGCCAGGTTCTTCCGCATGCGGAACATCGTGTAGACGGCGCCGACGAGCATTCCTCCCACGGCGATCGGCCGGACGATGAAGCGCCACACATTATTCGCGGTTCCGTCCCAGTCTCCCAGGTCCACCGATCCCGCAGGCAGGAAGGTGTGGAGTTGCGGGCCGAGGAAGTAGATGAGGAGAGGCACCAACAAGCCCCAGGCCAGGACTGCGCCGGCGAAGTTCATCGCAGCGACGCCGGGTCCGATGATGAAGCCGACGCCGAGATAGGCGGGGCTGACGTCAGGCACCGAGAACTTCGTCACCCCTCCCGTGGCCAGCGCATTGGCTCCCTTCGCCGCGCCGAGCCGCACCATGCTCGTTCCGATGTTGCCCACGTGGACGAAGAAGTCGCGCGTCGTCGCGAACACATTCAGAGCGCCGCCGAGGAACACGAGCGCGCCGACACCCATGTTGTAGAAGAGGAACTTGGCCGCTTCGCCTCCGCGCTGACCGGCTTTGTGGATCTCGGCCGCCGCAACCGACTCGGGGTACGGCAGCGAACGATCCTCGACCATCGCGCGGCGGATCAGGGACACGAAGAGCACACCGAGCACCGAGCCGACGAGCATCAGCACGGTCGACTTCCAGTACGCGTCCTTCATCTCGAACGAAGGCCACGCCCCCGACAGCACGAACGCCGGGATCGTGAACACAGCACCCGCAGCGACCGACTCACCGATCGAGCCCGCGGTCCGCGCCAGGTTCTCTTGCAGGATCGTGCCGCGTCGCAGACGAAGGATCGCCATGCTGATGACGGCCGCTGGATATGTGGCCGCGATCGTCTGCCCGGCCTTCAATCCCAAATACGCGTTGGCCGCACCCAAGATCACCGTCATCACGAGCCCGAGGAGCACCGTACCGACGGTGAACTCCTTCATCGCCATCCCCTCCGGCACGAACGGCTTGTGATCGTCGGGAGCCTCTGACGGTTTCTTCGCCGGTGCGGGCTGAGACAAGCGATCCTCCTCGAGATAGGGAGCGAGTCGGACTCTCCTCATGATCGAGGAAGAACCGTTCTCGCTTTGGTTGGGAGGATGCTAGCGAGCGAGGATCCGCGATCAAGCCGCGCTCAGGGCGCGACGTGCAACAGCGTCCCCGCCGTCCCATCGAGCACGAACAACTGTCCCCCTTCGGTGACCGCCATCGACTCGAGGTGACCCGCTGGAAACGTGGGCATCCCGACCGCCGCGATGCAGTTCACCTTGAGCGGACAATCGACGTTGCCGCCCGGGCTCGCGCGACGCAATACTCCCGACGCGGCATCGATCCAGTAGATCTGGTCGCCCGTCGTGACGAACGGCGACGACGGACCGTCGGCCATCGCTTCCGCGATCGGACCGCCGACCGTCACGGGCGTGCCGTTGCCCAGGATCGTGAACACAGATCCCTGCAAGTCGCCCGAGAACACGCTCGGCGTCCCGATCTGCACGCCGCGCAACCGGTTGCCGAACCCGTGCGCGCCGCACTCGCTCACGATCAGCGTTTGATTGCACGCGATGGTGATGCCCGTGGGCGTGTCGAACAGCGCCGAACCGAGCGAGCCGTCGGCGAAACCCGACGTGCCGCGCCCCGTCGCCGTGAACACGACGCCGCCCGTGACTACGCGGATCGCGTGGTTGCCCGGATCAGCGACGAACACTCGGCCGTCGCCGCTCGGGCAGATCATCGAGGGCTGATCGAAGCTGAAGCGCGCGACGCCCTGTTGTCCCGTCGCGACTCCGTCGGCGAAACCCGGGATGACGTTCGCTTGTCCGGCGAAGAAGCCGACGGTGTTCGTCATGGTGCGGCTCACCGCGATGATCGTGTTCGACGTGCGCTCGACGACGAGCAGCGTCGAGGGGTCGAGGACGGCGATCCCCGAGAGACGCGGCGGGTCCTTCACGTGCACGCTCGCGAGCAGCGTCGCGACGCGACCGGAAGTGACGAGTTGCATCTCGACGGGCGTCGGGCCGGACACGTCGATGGCCACGATCTGTCCGTTCGATCCGGTCACGTACAAGAGCTCCGAGCCGCGCGCGGCGCACACTTGGCTGTCTGTGGTAGGGACGAACGTGCTCAACGCGACCAGCGTCGGCGTCGATCCCGCAGTGAACACGACGTCGGGTGCGCTGCAGCCGTTCGAGCCGAACATGCTCGGGACGATGGGCTGGTTCGCGTTGGCGGGGCCCGTGCCCTTCGCGTCACGACAAGCGGCGCCGAAGAGGATCGCCAGCACCACGGTCGCGTTCGTACGCACGTGTGCAAAGCCCTGCGCCTGTCGAGCCATCGGAACGAGTGTCGCCTGCGCGCCGACGACCCGCAAGGACAGGCACGCGGCCGAACGCTATCGTCCTCCGAACGAGTGCACGATCCTGCGTTTTCGTGCGCCGAGCCGGAAGCCGATGGCGGGCTTCACGTACACCGTGTTCATGCTGGGCGAAACGTACGTGGGCGGCTTGATGCCGATTCTTCCGACGATGGGGAAGATACCGGCGCACTGGGCGACCTACTTCGCGGTGCGCAACGCGGACGATGCGGCGCGCACGGCGGTGAAGCTGGGCGGCAAGGTGCACGTCCCGGTGCAAGCGATCCCCGACATCGGCCGTTTCTGCGGCATCATTTCGCCGCAGGGTGTTCCCTTCTTCGTTCTCGAGTACTCGATCGGAGCTTGAACCATGAAGCACTCCCTCTGTGCGCTCGCGCTCAGCCTGTCCGCACTGTGCGTTTTCACGACTTGTTCCGCTCCCACCGCCGACGTGTCGCCGCGCTTCCTGATGGACTCGACGGCCGTGTTGGACTTCTCGGCGCACAGGCTCGGCTGGGTCACGATCGAAGAGCTCGTGAAGTCCTGCCAAGAAGCGACACAGTTCAACTTCACGTACACCGGGACCACGCAGGCGGCGCTGGCGGAGGAGCGCGTGGACCTGCCTTCTTCGCGGCACATTCCCGCGACGGATTTCGCCGGAATCCTCGCGCAAAACGGCTTCGTGCTGCGTGCGGTCGGTCCCGAACACCTGCACGTCATCGCGATCGAACGCCGCACGGGTTGAGCGCACTGCACGACTTGAGCGCTGCCAGCCAGATTTGAGCGCGCGGCCGAACCCGCGTAGGCTCTCGCGCATGTTCGATACGCAGTTCAACCTCCTGAGCCATCATTTGGCAGCGCTGCTCGAGGTCCTGCGAGTGGATCCGGCGGCATCGGATCCCTGGTTGCAGGCGCGCAATGCGCTGGGTGAATCGCGCAAGTCGGAGCCGGACTTGGCGGCCGCCATCGATGCGAAGGACGTCGACGCGCTGAGCTCGATCCTCGAAGCTTGGACGAGCGGAAAGCGACATCTGCCCGAGCAAGATCGCGAAGTGCTGCGGCGCGCGGTCAAGGCGTTCCGCAAGAGCCTCAAGGTCACGCGCCTCGACGCCGAGTCCTCGATCGGCGCCAACCCGATGACGAGCGGACGCGAGTCGAGCATCGTCGGCATGGTTCCCCCGCCGAGGTATCCGCGCGACGTGTGGGACGAGCTCGTGCGCCAAGGCCGCATGTCCGGCGGCAAACACGGCATCTACGAGCTGCCGCCGGAGTAGGTGACTCGCTCCCGTTCACGGTACCCCGCGCAAGGGGTGCCTGGTCGCGGGAAAGCGCGCGACAGTGCGACACGAGCCAAGCACTACCCGCTCAGACGGCTTCGTTGGCCTTGCCCGCGGTCTCGAGCTGCGTCTCGACGCTCTTCAACTCCTTGCCGTCGCTCGTGAGCTTGCGGCCCGCGCCTTCTTCCTGCGTCAGGAGATGCGCCTTCTTCCCCCACATGCGCGCGACGTTCTTGAGCGTGTCGCCCGCGTGCGCGAGCTGCAAGTCGCGGCCGTCGTGGTGGTGTTGCAACAACAGCTCGCCGCGACCCTCGTGGTCTTCGTCGACGACCTCGATCTGCGGCAGACCGCCCCACGCGAGGTCGAGCAGGAGTCGCTCCTTCACCGCGTGCCAATCGCGCTCCATCACTTCGGTGCGACCGGTGCGTCCGTTCTTGCCGAACACGAAGAGCGAGTTCCTGCGCGCGAACTCCTCGTCGACGATCTCGTCGATGATCGACGCGTCGTTGTGGATGCGGCGCAGACGGAAGATGTCCATGCCGCGCGCTTCGGCTGTGCGGAAGAGCTCGATGCCTAGCTTGTAGGGGTTGAGCTGTCCGCCGGCAGCCGCGGTCGCGCCGCTGTGACAGTCGGCGAAGTCGACGATCTCACCGGGATCGAGCACGCCGCCCGTGAGGATGCGGCTGTGCCAGAAGCTCGCCCAGCCCTCGTTCATGATCTTCGTCATGCGCTGCGGCATGAAGTAGTACGCCTCGGCGCGCACGATGCGCACGAGCTCGCGCTGCCAGCCTTCGAGCGGCGCGCGGTCCGCGAGGAACCCGAGCACGTCGAACGACGGCATCCTGTGCGGCATGCGGCGTTGGCCGGTGCTGTTGTCACAGACTTCCTGAAAGCTCGCGCTGAACGAGAGACCGCGCTGCCCCGCCGCTTCCGTGCGCGGCGCGGTGCCCGCAGCGCGGCTCTGCATGTGCTCGCGCAGGGGCAGGAACGGATCGACGAGGTTGTCGAGCGAAAGCGCCAGGTCGAGGAACGTCTCGACGACATCTTGGCCGTGCTGGTCGATCATGCGCCGCACGCGCGTGCCGTCGTCGGCCATGCGGTCGAGCATGTGGCGGTCCGTCGGCTGGAACCACACGTTGTTCTTGAAGAAGTCCGCGTGACCGAACACGTGCGCCATGACGAGCTTCTGCTCCATGTCGCTGTTCGTGCGCACGAGGTAGGCGTACGTCGGATCGTTGTTGATCACGAGCTCGTAGATCTTCGACAAGCCCCACTGGTGCCCCTTGTCGAGGCGCTCGTAATCCATGCCGAAGCGCCAGCTCGGATAGCGCACGGGGAAACCGCCGTAGGCTGCGACCGCGTTGACGTCCTTCGCGTCGAGCATCTCGAACACGGTCTCGAAGAAGTCGAGGCCCATGTCGCGCGCGATGCCCTCGATGCGCCGCGATTGTCCGGCGAGGTACGGAGAAAGCGTCTTGCGCGCGCCCACGTTCAGCGCCCTTTCCCCAGGAACGCGCGGATCGCTTCGGCGATGCCGTCGCGGTCGTTCACGTTGGCGGTGACGAGGCGGTCTTCGCCTTCGAGACCGGCGTCGAGGTCCTTCTTGAACTGACCCGACCCGTAGGCACTCTTCACCTGTCCGTAGCAGAACTGGTTCACGCGGGGCAGCACTTCGTCGCGCAGGAGGTGCACGCAGCGCTCGGTGTCGCGCGCGGACCAGTTGTCGCCGTCGGAGTAGTGGAACGGGTAGATGTTCCAGTCCTCGGGCCGGTACTTCTCGAGGATGAGCTGCAACACGAGCTCGTACGCAGAGCTGATCTTCGTGCCGCCCGATTCGCGCAAGTGGAAGAACGAGTCCTGGTCGACAACCTTCGCGACGGCATCGTGCACGACGTAGACGACCTCAAGGTTCTTGTACTGGCTGCGCAACCACGTATCGATCCAGAACGCCTTGATCCGCACGATGTCCTTCTGCTCGCGTCCCATCGAGCCGGACACGTCCATCACGTGGAAGATCACCGCGGAGCTGTCGGGTTGCGGTGAGCTCTTCTTCGCGCGGAAACGTTCGTCGTCAGGGATCGGCACGACACGCGGACGCAGCGGATCCCACTCATTGGCCGCGATCGTGCGCTGCAGCGCGCGCTTGTACGTGCGGCGGAAGTGGCGCAGCGACTGCGGACCCGCGCTGCGCAATCCGGTGTAGCGCCCGCCGTCCGCCATCAACGCGCGGTCGCCGCGTGGCTCGATGTGCGGCAGCTCGAGCTCCTGTCCGAGCATCTCGGCCAGCTCGCTGAGCTCGACCTCGACCTCCATGATGTGGTTGCCTTCGTCTTCGCCGGCACCGCCTTGTCCTTCGCCGTTCTCGGCGTCGCCGTCGACGGGCTCACCCTTTTCGCCGGGGCCCTGGCCGACGCCGCTCTTCTTGTTCTCGCCGAAATGGAAGCGCGGCAATTCGATCTGCGGCACCGGAATCGACACGGCCTTGTCGCCGCGGCGTCCGAGCAACTCGCTCGTCGACAAGTACCGACGCAGGTCCTGCCGCAGCTTGCCGCGCACGATCTCGCGGAAGCGCGCGCGATCTCGTTCGATGCGGTACACGAAGGTCGCTCCTAGGCCGCTTCCGCGTTGCCCCCGCGCTTGGCTTCGCCGCGCGCGAACAGACCTGCGACGTGATGGAGCACTTCATCGGCCGACACTTCGTCGTACCCGAACTCGCGCATCAAGCGGTCGCGGATGACGCCGATCTTCTCCTGCGTGTCGGGGTCGATGACCGTCGACACGAGGCTCGTGAGCTGGATCGTGTCGCGCTTGTCCTCGAACGTCTTGAGCTCGAGCGCGCGCACCAGCCGGCCGTTCTCGCGGTAGTCGAACGTACGGCCTTCGGACTGCACGGCCGCGATGTAGTTCAAGAGCTCGTGTCGGAAGTCGCCTTTGCGCGCCTCCGGGATGTCGACCTTCTCCTCGATCGTGCGCATCAGGCGCTCGTCGGGATCGCTCTCGCGGCCGGTCGCGTCCACTACCTTTTCCCGCGTGACGTAGGCCTTGACGTTGTCGAGGTACTTGCCGCAGAGACGGTCGATCGCCTCGCGGTCCGACGTGATCGCACGCTGCACTTCGCGCTTGATGATCTCCTCGTACTCCTCGCGCGCGGTCGCGACGAGCTGCACGTAGCGCTTGCGCACGTCCTCGTTGCTGATCATCGAGTGGTGGCGCAGGCCCTTCTCGATTTCGTTGAGCACGTCGAGCGCGCCCACGTGAGGCCGCTCGGAAGCGAGGCACGTCGCGATCTTGTCCTGCACGTAGCGCGGGCTGATGCCGAGCATGCCTTCGCGCGGGCAGTTGTCCTTGATCTCGTGCACCTGATCGCGCGTGAAACCCTGCACTTCCTCGCCGTCGTACAGACGCGACTTCTGCAGCAGCGTCAGGTTCGGGTGCGTCGGATCCTCGATGCGAGTGAGCACCGCCCACAAGGACGCGACCTCGAGCGCGTGCGGCGCAATCGCCTTGCCCGGCAGGCGGTGGCGCGCGAACTGGCGCTTGTAGATCTCGACTTCGTCCTTCACGGACAGGTTGTAGGGCACGTCGATCTTGATCGTGCGGTCGCGGAACGCCTCCATCAGGTCGTTCGACGCGAGCTTCTTGTACTCGGGCTCGTTCGTGTGGCCCAAGATGACCTCGTCGATGGAAGTCTGCGCGAACTTGCGCGGCTTGATCGAGTGCTCCTGCGTGGCACCGAGCAGGTCGTAGAGGAACGCGACGTCGAGCTTCAACACTTCGACGAACTCGAGCAGACCGCGGTTGGCGACGTTGAACTCGCCGTCGAAGTTGAACGCGCGCGGGTCGGAGTCGCTGCCGAACTCGGCGATCTTGCGGTAGTTGAGGTCTCCCGTGAGCTCGGTCGAGTCCTGGTTCTTCTCGTCCTTCGGTTGGAACGTGCCGATGCCGATGCGGTCCGCTTCGCTCAACGTCATGCGCCGCACGCGCACGTGCGTCATCACCTTCTTCCAGTCGCCCGCATGTCGGTCCATGAGCGTGCGGAAGTACCAGCGGCTGACCGGATCGAGCTCACCCTCGATCGCGATCCGATACTCCTTGCGCAGGCGCTTGTTGATCCGCTCTTCGACGGTCGCGCGCGCTTCCGCCGGCACGAGCAGCAGCGGATCCTGGTTCATCGGCGAGGGCGTGATCACGCCGTCGACGTCCCAACTGAACGTGTAGAGGGCACCCTCTTCGGTGCGCGAGTACTGCTCGAGGCCGCGCTTCAGCAAGCGCGCGATCGTGCTCTTGCTCGAACCGACCGGACCGTGCAACAGGATCACGCGACGTTCCGGACCGAGGCCGCGCGCACCCGCGCGGATCGTCTGCACGAGTTGCGCGAGCGGCTCGTCGAGCCCGTACACCGCGTCTTGTCCATTGCCGTGCGGATCGTCGAAGAGCTTCCAGCGCCGCAGTCCGCGCGCATTCCGCGTTGAGCCGTGGCTCTCGATCATGTCCAACAAGCGCTGCCAGGCGTTGCGCGCCACCGGCGGATGCTCCGCGACGATCTCGAGGTACTGCGCGAACGTCCCCTCCCAACCGAGTGCGGCGAACTGCGCGGGCGCGAGCTTCTGATCGACTGCATCGAGGAACGTGACATCCAAGGATGCGGCCTTGGGCGAAGGCGGAGGTTTGTCGTGCATGTGTGGCTCGGGGGGACGCGTGCGCGACCGGATGGGGCCGGTGCGCGCCGGGCGAGGGCGCATCCGATGTGTCGACCGATCCCCGCAATCGACCTGAAGGTTCTTCCGCTGCTGAAAACTCCCGACCCTGCCGGGAGTGTCAGGCCCGCCTGAGAAACATCCTGAGCCGCGCGCGATTCGTCCGACCTTCGGCCGCCCCTGCCAGGGGACCGCGTCGTTCGCGGGTTCCGTAGGTCCCGTGGGAAAGGCCTTCAACGCTCACGCCGGTTCCCGGATCGGCGAATCGTTCCTTTCCGGACGGGGGTCGACGCAGGTGTGCGCTCGTGCGAGCGCCTCCGCACGCATCCGTGAGCTATCCTGGCGCGCATGCAGACTTCCGTTCCGCGCGTCGCTATGTGGCTTGCCGTGCCGCTCCTCGCCCTCGCGTGTCAGGGGACGATGGCCTGTGACAACGGCAAGGCCGCCGCGAGCGCGACCACGTTCGACGCCGATCGCGCCTGGAAGCACCTCGAGAAGCAGGTCGAGCTTGGTCCGCGGCCGTCCGGCAGCGCCCAGATCGAGGTCTGCCGCAAGTACATCGAAGCCGAGCTCGCGAGCGCCGGTGTCACGTCGAAGCGCGAAACGTGGAGCGAGAAGACGCCGGTGGGTGACATCGAGTTCGCGAACGTGTGGGCCGAGATTCCGGGCAAGGATGCGACGAAGGGCACGATCATCCTGGGCACGCACTTCGACACGAAGCGCATGCCGTTCCCCTTCGTGGGCGCGAACGACGGCGGTTCGGGGACGGCGGTGCTGCTCGAGATCGCGCGGGTGCTCGCGAGCGACAAGAACAGTCCCTTCACCTACCGCCTCGTGTTCTTCGACGGCGAGGAAGCGACGCTGGCCGAGTGGCACGGCAAGGACAACACGTACGGATCACGCCATCACGCGAGCCTGATCCAGCACTCCGCTGACGCGTCGAAGATGCGTGCGTTCGTGTTGCTCGACATGGTCGGCGACAAGGATCTCGTGCTCGAGCGCGAGACGATGTCGGACGGCAAGTTCCTCGATTGTTTCGTGCGCGCCGCGAAGGCCAATGGCCTGGGCAGTCACGTCGGCGGCCGCTCGATGGAGATCAGCGACGACCACGACGCGTTCATGGCGATCAACGTGCGCAGCGTGGACCTGATCGACTTCGACTACGGCCCGAACAACAGCCTGTGGCACACGAAGGACGACACGCTCGCGAACTGCTCGAAGGAAAGCCTCGCCGCGATCGGGAAGATCACGCTGCTCGGGCTGGGAGAACTCGAAACGACGCTCGGGGGGAGCTGAAGACGGGTTGACGCGGCATCGCCCCAAGTCCGAATTGCACGGCACCGATGCCGATGGTCATTGAATCCGAATCTCGGTGCCAGGAGCGAGCCCAGCTACTTGCTTCCAGAGCTGGACGTGCCCCGACAGATGGGCCGAGCGACCGACCTTGGTGACATTGGAGGACTTGACCACTCCTCCAAGAATTAGCGGTTGAACCCAGTGCAGCTGCTGCTCCCAAGCAATTTCGGCCATCAGTCCCTTTGCAACCTCCAACGATCCGTTCGAGTAGAAGTCGATCCACGAGAGGCCGTGTTGCAGGACCGATTCCAAGACATCAACGACGCCTAGCTGGAGATCGAAGCACGAGCCGTTCTCGTGGTCACAGACGTACACCGTGTTCTCGTCGGCTGTGACAATGATCTGATTCCAAAACACATCTTCACCAAACGTGAAGACATTGGTTTTCGGGATACCCCACGCGGCGCACCATTCTTCGTTCCATAGGGCCACACCGCATTCTGGATGCCTGTTGGAGAACAAGCGCCAACACCCATCGCCGAGTATCGTGCCACCCAGGCTAGCGGGCACAGCCTCTCTCACCGAAGCACCACGCGACAACGCATCCCTCAATTGGAGCAGGCGATCACTTGTCAACGTATCCATGGGATCCCTTCATCGGCATGCGGGCGACGAGTCTGGAATTGCCGCACGCTCATGGACCGCGACAGCCTTCGGATCACGCGGGGCGTCCCCACCGTTGTCCAGTGATCACGACCGTGAGGTCTGCGCGGACGACCAAGACGTGAAAGATCCGATTCGAAGAATCGAACATCCGCGCAATCAAGTTCAACGGCCGTGCTCGTCAGCTTCCGGCACATCACCATCCCGCGCCGTGACCGTGCCGTACCCGACGATGGTCGTTCCTTCGCGGATCGTGAACGTCGCATTCGGCTGTACGGCGCCATAGTCCACGCCTGGATACATCAGAAAGAACTTCACGTCGTGCGCGATACCTGGGACGAGAGCTCGACCGGTGCCGATAAGCCGCACGCCGAGGTAGTGCTCGGCGAATTGGTTGCCGACCAGAATCACTTCTCTCTGCGTTGGATCACCCAGGACGATGTGCGGCCAATATCCATCGTCGCGCACCGGCATGCGTCTGCCACCCTCGCTCTCGGGGAGAAAGGTGACCGTCGCGTGGACTGTGGGTTCGCCATTCACGGGGACCAGTCGGGTTTCGTCGGGGCGGCGATGTAACCCCCGAACCCAGCTGACTCGATCGTGGCATAGACCGTTTCGCACGGGTGTCTCATACGGATTTCTGCAATACCCAGGGCCCGCCCGGTGACCACCGTCCGAGAAACGTCTCACCTCGCTCCGCGGCGAGAAGCACAGGAGTGACGAAGACCGCTATCCGATTCATTGCATCCCGGAGCGTTCTTGCACCCGAGTTCGTCGGAATTCGCCGCACGAACCCGTCCCACTGAGCCTGCTTGCCTTCGACATCCGCAAACGGAGAAGTGAGCGCGAAGGGAAGCTCACTCGGCAATGTCGTGCGACGCTGCGAAAAGGTCGCTACAACTGCTTCGACGAGCTGGCGCCCATCGAACGACTCCTTCGCGGCAAGAATGTCCACGTCGAAGAAGTCGCGCATGCGGCTGTTCTTCGATCCGAGGACAACCATCGCGTGCACCTTCTCGGCGATGACGGTTTCAGGCCGATACGCTCGGATGCGTGGCCGCGGCAGATCGAGCATGCTCGGATACTCGAGCCATTCGGGCTCGGGGACGACCGAGTCGCCGATGCCGATGTCGATTTGGACGCGGAGTCGAGCCTTCCCCAGGTGGGCAACGAGGGTCACGCGCTGTCCGCCGTAGCGCTCCTCTGGGCGAATCGGATCGATCCGAATCGACGCAGGATCAAAGATCATCGCATCGGGTTCGACTTGGATGGTGCAGACCTCTGTGAAGAGCTTCACCAGGTCCGCCTGCCCGAACTCCCCGAATCCGAGCAGGTCCAGATCGCGGGTTGGTCGAATGGTTTCGCCCAACCAAGCGAGAAGAAGCAGCGCGCCCTTGAGCACAAATCGCTCGGCGTGGACGGACCGAGACAAGCGGTACAGGTACCGCTCGATCGCGTACCTCGTCAGCACGAGCTCTGGGTCGGCGCCCAGCTTCTTTGCATGGTTGACCAGCCGAGCCTGTGTCGAATGAGCGAGGTCGGGAGTCATGTCACGATCGCTTCGATGTAGGGCGCCATGACTCGTTCGACGCGACACGCTCGAGACGCACGATCGAGTTGTGACATCGTGAACCGTCGATCGCGCCATGCTTCGCGCAGAGCCTCGAGAGCGGGTTCGAGACCGACGCGGTTGCGATACTTGAAGAGGTCAGCGAGTGTCTTCGCCACGCTGTACACACGTACGGGCACGCGCTCGACGACGTGGGTTTCGATTCCTTCGCGGAAGGCTGCACCACTGTTTCGGACCACGCGAATCCGAGGATACTCCAGCTTCG
>JBBQNP010000037.1:0-34532 GCA_038330085.1 Planctomycetota bacterium
ATCTGCACGATCGAGGCGCTGATCGCCTGGCGCCGGCAGAACGAGAGGTTGGTCGAGCCGCTCGAACTCGACGTGCCGATCCCGACGAAGTTCGGCATGTTCCAGGCGCACATGTTCCGCTCCAAGATCGACGGCAAGGAGCACGTGGCGCTCTCGATCGGACTTCCTGGGCCGGGGCTGGATGGCCCGCGTGCGCCGATCGACGAGCCCGTCACGGTGCGCGTGCACAGCGAGTGCCTGACCGGCGACGTGTTCCACTCGCTGCGCTGCGACTGCGGACCGCAGTTGGACGCGGCGCTCGCGATCCTCGGCAAGGAGCCGCGCGGCGTGCTCGTCTACATGCGCCAGGAAGGGCGCGGCATCGGGCTCGCCAACAAGCTCAAGGCGTACCGACTCCAGGATCAGGGCCTGGACACCGTCGAGGCCAACGAGAAGCTCGGGTTCGCGGCCGACCTGCGCGAGTACGGGCTCGGCGCTCAGATCCTCCAGTACCTGGGGGTGCGGCGGATGAAGCTCTTGACGAACAACCCCAAGAAGATCGCCGGCTTGGCGGGCTACGGGCTGGAGCTTTTGGACCAGATACCCCTCTCCACGCCGCCAAATGCACAGAACTTGAGGTACCTGGAGACCAAGCGGGACAAGCTCGGCCACAACCTGCCCCTCGACATGGAATAGAGCGACATGGAATAGAGGAGCCTCGGCCGGGGTCGGAAAACGCGTCCGGGAGGGGGCTTCGGCGAGATTGGCCCGATAGGACTCTGATTGCCCTGATGGGCCCTTGGACGGCGTCGTAGGGCAGGGAGCGGCCGGAAAGGCCGACCCCTGGGCGGAAAGCCCGGCCCCGCGGGGAAGAACCCTCGACACCCGCCGTCTTTGGGCGCGTCATGGAACGCATCGCAATGGTGGAACCGAAACCCGTGGAAGACGTGTGCCTGGTCCAGGAGACGCTGGCCGGCAACCAAGCCTCGTTCCAGTTGCTGGTCGAGCGCTACCAGAGCCGGCTCTTCGCACTGGTGCGCCACTACACGAAGAACCCGGTCGAGATCGAAGACGTGGTGCAGGAGACGTTCTTGAAGGCGTTCAGTCGCCTCGACACGTTCCAACACCAGTCGAGCTTCTACACCTGGATCTACCGCATCGCGACGAACACGATCCTCGACTTCATGAAGCGTCGCGGTCGCTCGCCCGTCCAGTCGGTCGAGGATCCGGAGATGCTGCCGGCGATGACGTTGCCTTCGCCGCGCATGTCGAGCCCCGACGCGCAGATGCAGCGCGAGGAGGTCGCGCAGATCACGCACTCCATCCTCGCAGGCATGCCGGAGATCTTCCGCACCGTGCTGGTGATGCGCGAGTTCGAGGACATGGCTTATCAGGACATCGCCGACGTGCTCGGCATCTCGATCGGAACGGTCGAGTCGCGTTTGTTCCGGGCGCGTGCGCGCTTCAAGGACAAGCTGTTGCAGTTGCACCCCGAGTACGGAAACGAATGAGCAGGCAGGAATGAGCGGTCAGGAGATGAACCACATGGAATGCCAAGAAGCACGACGTTGGATCCAGGGCTACCTGGACGGCGAGCTGCAGGAGGCGCAAGCGGCGCCGCTGCGCAAGCACTTGCTCGACTGCCAGCCGTGCCGCGCGAGCGCACAGTCGGAGAAGAACCTCAAGCGCTGGTTCGTGGAGCCCAAAAGCGTCGCCGTTCCGCGCGACTTCGCTGCGCGCGTGGCGCGCCGCGCGTTCGCGGGGGATCGCGGCGAGCGCTTCAGCGAGCCGGTGTTGGCCGGTGCCGGCTTGGGTGGCGGCGCTGTGCTGTCGCTCGCCGCCGCCCGCGGCGAGGAGCGCAACCTGCGCTTCGTGCTGACGCTGACCGCGGCGGCGGCAGCGGTGCTGATGATGATCTCGCTCGGGATCCGCAGCCTGAACCTGCCCTCGGGCACGAACATGGTCGCCGACGACACGCACACGATGAGCATCGACGAAGCGCGTCAACACCTCGACCAGCTCAACCGCGCCGTTGTGGCACCCGCTCTGCCTGTCCACACCGTCCCCACCAACACCGTCCCCGCCAAGACAGTGCCGTCGGACGCGAAAGCGAAGGATGCCGTGAAGGATCCGCGAGCTTCGGCCTCGCCGGTGTCGACGCCCCAAGCCGACGCAGCGAAGAAGCCCGCGGAGCCCAAGCAGTGACGAGCCTGCGGCTCTGGGTTTCCATCCTGGCCCTGACCACGTTCCTCGCCGGCCTCGCCTGCGGACCGCTCGTGACCGCCTGGTTGTTTCCGCCGGCTCGAGCGGCGGCGAGCGGACCCTTCGCCGACTACGAGCGGCTCCTCGTGCAGAAGTTCCGGCTCGCACCCGAGCGACGCGAGCCCTTGCACGTGATTCTCGACCAGTACCGGCGCGACATCGAAGGCATCAAGGACCAGCACATGGCAGACTACATGACTTCGATGGAGCCGGCTCTGCGCGAGAAAGGCCTTCAATGTCGCGATGAGATCCGCGACAAGGTCCTCCCCGAGAGCCAGCGCTCCGAGTTCGACCGCCTCGTCTCCGGCCTTCCCCTTCTGACACACGCTGACGCGCGCTGACACGCGAGCTCGCTACCCATCCTCATGGCAAGATCCTGCGGTTTGCGCATCGGTCCGCGGCGCTTCGAGCTCGTCGTCATCGACGGCAGCGCCAAGAAGCACAAGATCACGGCGTACATGTCGGGCGAGCTGCCGCGCGAAGGCGACGACCCGATCGCGTCGGCGGCGGCGATCCTGCGCGAGGCGGCGCGCACGCACAACGTGCCCACGGACAACGTCGGCGTCGCGATCGACACCGGTTTGGCCGCGTTCCGCACGATCAAGGTGCCGTTCGCCGACAAGAACAAGATCGAGGAAGTGATCAAGTTCGAGATCGAGGGCCAGCTCCCGCAATGGAGCATCGACGACGTCGTGATCGACTTCCAAGTGCTCGAGTCGACCGACGAAGCGAGCGACCTGCTGGTCACTGCCGTGCCGAAGGCGGACCTGCGCACGGTGCTTTCGATCTGTGAGAAAGCCGGCGTGGAGCCGCTCGAGGTCGAGCTCGAGACCACGGCGATGGTCAACGCTGCGATGACCGCCAACATCTGCACGGCCGACAACGCGCAGGTCCTCGTGCACATCGGCGAGACGTCGACTTCGGTCGTGGTGATGGACGGCGGCAAGGTGCGCGAGATGCGCGCGATCCACATCGGCGCGCTGAGCCACGAGTACCCGGCGGTCGAGGCCGAGCCCGCCGCCGAAGGCGAGGCACCGGCGCCGGTCGACACGAGCGGTGATCCGCTGGAGGTCCAGCGCCGGCTCGAGCAGGCGATCAAGCGCATCCGACGCGAACTCGGACGAACGGTTTCGGCCGCGCGCACTGCGCACCCGATCGATGCGGTGTACGTGTGCGGACTCGAATTGCCGGGCCTCGCGGGCAGTCGCATCCTCGACGCGGAAGTGCGCGTGCTCGATGTGTTCGACGCGGACGGCGGTCAGCCGGCCGAGGGTTTCAGCCCGCTCGTGGTGCCGTACGGCGTCGCGGTGCGTCAGCTCGGTGGAGGTGTCTTGCGTCCGTCGTTGCGGCGCGAAGAGCTGCACTACAGCGGTGCGTTCGAGCGCGTCGAGCTGCCGCTCGCCGTCGTCGCGCTGCTCGTGATCACGTTCCTCGGCGTGTGGTTCATCTTCCTGTTGAAGGAACGGAAGATGATCGACGAAGGTCCGCTCACGTTCTGGCGCGACAGCGCGCGCACGTACGTGCTCGGTGATCCGAAGAAGGGCGTCGCCGGCGACCTCGCGTACCCGCCCGACAAAGTGGTCGAGTACGTCAAGAACTGGGACAACGACACCGAGCGCAACAAGTTCGATCAGCTGCGCTACCTGACGACGCTCATCCAGACGGACGTCAAGAAGCTCGAGAAGGACCTGGGTCAGGACGCGGAGATCAAGCAGCCGCAGTCGGCGTTCGTCGGCATGGCGCTCGTGATGGACGTGCTCGCCAAGCAGTGGACCGATCAGGTGCGTCCGTCGATGCGCACGGTGCAAGCGACCTACATGCCCGGTCGTCAGACCAAACCCGATCACGTCAAGGTCGACCTGACCATGTCGTTCCTCGCGAACGATTCGCTGACCGCGTCGCAGGCCTTCGACGCCTTCACGAACGACGTCAAGAAAGAGCCCTGGTACATCGACTTCGACAGCAAGACGAGCCTCCCGGTCGAGGGCGGTAAGGGCATCTACCTCAGCAACGTGACGATCGAAGTCGACGTCTCGAAGGCACCGCCGCTCAAGGGGGCGCAATGAAATCGTTCTTCCAAGGCTTCAACCTCGCGCGCGGGATCATCCTCTTCTCGATCGTGGGCTCGCTCGTGCTGGGGTGGCTGTGCTGGGAACGCTCGCAGGAGCTGACGGAGTTGCGTGCGGACGTCAGCGTCAAGATGACCCCGGTCGTCACGGCGCTGCGCCAGGCCGCGCTGCGCCACAAGCAACTCTCGCTGTCGGTCAAAGGTGAGGGGCTGCAGGGCCAGACGAACCTCGTCAGCTACATCCGCACGGTGGGTGGGAAGGACCGCATCGAGATCGGCGAGCTCAACATGACCGCGCAGGAGACGTCGCCTTCCACGAACATCGTCGACAAGAAGGAGACGATCAAACCCGACAACCCGCAGGCGGCGTTCAAGCGCATGACGCTCGTGAACTTCTTCCACACGCTCGAGAGCGACAGTCGGCGCGTGAAGATCACGCGGGTGAAGATCGAAGTCGCCGACATGAAGGGCCTGAAGACGCACGAGGTTCCGCAGGACAACTGGCGCTTCGACGCCGAAGTGACCTCACGCCAGCGCAAGGAGTGATCGCGGCTCCCAACTCCGGGACTGCCGCGAAAACGCAACTCGCGACAATGCGGGTTTCGACCGGGCCGCGTAGGATCGGCGCAGCGCTCCGCCGCGCGTCCGCTCGACCCGCCCCCCCCCTGCTTCTTCGAGGGTCCTGCATCCGACGCGCGCGCTGCGTTCCTCCCATCCGGTTTTCCTGGGCCGAGGTGAGCCATGCATTTGCGAAGAGTCCGATCCCAAGACGCTTCTCGCGCGACGACGGACTTGCTCGACGGAGACACGTGTCGAGAAGCTGCGCGTATCGTCGACGACGTGAGGTCGCGCGGCGAACCGGCTTTGCGCGAGCACGCGGAGCGGCACGGCGATCTGCGGATCGGAGATCGGATCGTGATCGACAGGGCGGCTCTCGAAGACGCTGCGCAACAGGTCGACGACCGCGACATGGACCTCTTGCGGCGTTCGGCGGAACGCATCCGCGCGTTTGCTACGGCGCAACGGCGCACGATCGCGGACCTCACGACGAGCGTTCAGGGCGGGCGAGCGGGACACACGATCGAGCCGATCGAGCGCGCGGGTTGTTACGCGCCGGGTGGGCGCTTTCCCTTGCCCTCGTCGGTGCTGATGACGGCGATCACCGCGCGAGCTGCAGGCGTGCGCGAAGTGTGGGTCGCATCGCCGCGTCCCGCGCCGATCACGCTCGCGGCGGCGTTCGTCGCCGGTGCCGATTCGTTCCTCGCGGTCGGAGGCGCGCAAGCAATCGGGGCACTCGCGTTCGGAGCCGGTGCCGTGCCTGCGTGCGACGCGGTCGTCGGTCCAGGCAATCGCTGGGTCACGGCCGCGAAGCAGCATGTGGCGGGTCGCGTCGCAATCGACGTGCTTGCGGGGCCGAGCGAGCTCGTGGTTCTGGCGGATGACAGCGCGGATCCGGCGTTGATCGCTGCGGATCTACTGGCGCAGGCCGAACACGACGACGACGCGTTGCCGATCCTCGTCAGCCTCGACGAAGGGCTGGTTGCGCGAGTCGAGGAAGAGTTAGAGCGTCAGCTCGCGACGTTGCCGGCAGCAGAGACAGCGCGCAGGTCGCTCGCGCGCGGCTTCGCGATCGTCGAGCCGAGTCGAGAAGCTGCGATCGACGTGGTGGGCGAACTCGCGCCGGGGCACCTGCAGATCTCGTTGCGCGACGCGAGCCTGGCTTCGTATCTGGTGCGACATTGCGGCGCAATTTCGGCAGGTGAGCAGAGTGCGCAAGTGTTCGGCGATTACGGCGTCACGAACCACGTGTTGCCGACCGGTCGCGGTGCGCGCTCGTGCGCGGGGTTGTCGGTGTTCACGTTCTTGCGCGTGAGAACGTGGCAGGAGACGAACGACGCACGCGGCTTGGCCGACGACGTGGCGCGGATGGCGCGGTTGGAAGGCCTCGAAGGACACGCGCGCTCGGCACAGATGCGTTCACGGACGTGAGCCGTTGGTGCCTGAAACCCGCCGCACGTCGCGCGAAAGCGCGCGACAGTACGACGGATTCCACGCACCCCGCCGCGAACTAAGCCTGATCCGTCGTGAGCGCGTTTTTCGCGACGCGCACGACTGGCGCGCGCGCCGGCGCCGGGCGCGGGTGCGTCGCGAGGTGCTCCTGGATCGAGCGCACTTCATACTCGCCGCGGTGCAACGCCACGAGCGCGTGCACGACCGCACTGATACCTGCCCGCGTCGTGATGCAGGGAATCCCGGCCGACACTGCCGCAGCACGGATCGACGAATCGTCGACGCGCTGCTGCTTGCCGTACGGTGTGTTCAAGATCAGGTCGATCTCGCGGTTCTTGAGCATGTCGACGATGTGCGGTCGACCCTCGTGCACCTTGTTCACGCGCTTGACGGTCATACCGTTGCTCTTGAGCGCGCGCCACGTGCCTTCGGTCGCCCACAGCTCGTAACCGAGCGACTGCAGCGTGCGCGCTTCGGACACGATCGCGCGCTTGTCGGCGTTCTTGACCGAGATGAAAACGCGTCCGGTCTTCGGCAGCTTCAGACCCGCCGCCTGGTATGCCTTGACGAAGGCGAACCCGAGGTCGGCGTCGATGCCCATCACTTCGCCCGTCGAACGCATCTCCGGGCCGAGCGTGATGTCGACGCCGGGGAACTTGTTGAACGGGAAGACCGGCGCCTTGACCGAGTAGTACGGCGGCGTGATTTCGGCCGTGAAACCCAGCTCCTCGAGCGTGAGGCCGCACATCACCTTGGCCGCGAGCTTCGCGAGGGGGACGCCGATCGCCTTCGACACGAACGGCACGGTGCGCGACGCGCGCGGGTTGACCTCGAGCACGAACACGCGATCGTCCTTCACCGCGAACTGCACGTTCATGAGGCCGATGACGTTCAGCTCCTTCGCCAGTGACTTCGTCGCGCGGCGGATCTCGTCGACGATTTCGTTCGAGAGCGTGTGCGGCGGCAGCACGCACGTCGAATCGCCCGAATGGATGCCGGCCTCTTCGATGTGCTCCATCACGCCGCCGATGACGACGATGCGGCCGTCGCTGATCGCGTCGACGTCGACTTCGATCGCTTCTTCGAGGAAACGATCGACGAGGATCGGTCGGTCGGGCGTCACGTCGACGGCGTGCGTCATGTAGTGCTCGAGCGCTTCGTCGTCGTACACGATCTCCATCGCGCGGCCGCCGAGCACGTAGCTCGGACGTACGAGCACCGGATAGCCGATGCGCCGCGCGACCGCGAAAGCCTCACCCGCGTCACGCGCCATGCCGCTCTCGGGCTGCAGCAGGCCGAGCTTCTTGATGCACTGGTTGAAGAGGTCGCGGTCCTCCGCGCGGTCGATCGACGCCACGCTGGTGCCGATCAGCGGCGCACCGGCCTTGTGCAATCCGGCCGCGAGGTTGAGCGGCGTCTGCCCGCCGAACTGCACGATGATGCCTTCGGGCTTCACGACCTTGACGATGTTCATCACGTCTTCGTGCGTCAGCGGCTCGAAGAAAAGGTCGTCGCTCGTGTCGTAGTCCGTGGACACGGTCTCGGGGTTCGAGTTGACCATCACCGCTTCGCGTCCGATCTCCTGCACCGCGAAAGCGGCGTGCACGCAGCAGTAGTCGAACTCGATGCCCTGCCCGATGCGGTTGGGTCCGCCGCCGAGGATCATGACCTTGGCTTTCGAGCCGCGTCGGTACTCGTCTTCGTCTTCCCAGGTCGAGTAGTAGTACGGCGTCGCGGCTTCGAACTCGGCCGCGCACGTGTCGACGAGCTTGTACGTCGGGCGCAGGCCGAACTCTTCGCGGAGCGCAGTCACGTCAGGCTCCGTCGAACCGGCGGCGAGCGCGATCTG
Organism: Planctomycetota bacterium; assembly: GCA_038330085.1. Classification (GTDB taxonomy): domain Bacteria; phylum Planctomycetota; class UBA1135; order UBA1135; genus JAEUIA01. The sequence continues at coordinate 8,169 of JBBQNP010000037.1, forward strand.
TTTGTCGCTGTAACCAAGGCGCTTGGCTTCGAGCAGCAGATCGCGCGTCAAGAGCGCACCGCCGAGCTCGGCTTCGAAGTCGACGAGCTCGCGAATGTTCTCGAGGAACCACGGATCGATGAACGACGCTTCGTGGATGTCGGCGGTGCTCCAGCCCGCGCGGTAGGCGACGCGCACGGCGAGCAGGCGGTGTTCGTTCGGCACGCGCAACGCACGTGTCAAGCCGGCTTCGTCGCTCGCGAACACTTCGGCGGGATCGCGCGGATCGAGGCCGATGCCCGGCCTGCCCGTCTCGAGACCGCGCACGGCTTTCTGCAGGGCTTCCTTGAACGTGCGCCCGATGGCCATCGTCTCGCCGACGCTCTTCATCTGCGTCGTCAGGGTCTGGTCGGCGCCTTTGAACTTCTCGAAGGCGAAGCGCGGGATCTTCACGACCGTGTAGTCGATCGAGGGCTCGAAGCACGCCGGCGTCTTGCGCGTGATGTCGTTCTTGAGCTCGTCGAGCGTGTAACCGACGGCCAACTTCGCCGCGAACTTCGCGATTGGGAACCCGGTCGCCTTCGATGCGAGCGCCGAGCTGCGCGACACGCGCGGGTTCATCTCGATCACGATCATGCGGCCCGTCGCCGGATCGATCGCGAACTGCACGTTGGATCCGCCGCACTCGATCCCGATCTCGCGCAGGATGCGGATCGAGGCGTTGCGCATGTTCTGGTACTCGCGATCTGTCAAGGTCTGCGCCGGCGCGACCGTGATCGAGTCACCGGTGTGCACGCCCATCGGGTCGAAGTTCTCGATCGAGCAGATGATGACCGCGTTGTCGGCGTTGTCGCGCATCACCTCCATCTCGAACTCCTTCCAGCCGACGAGGCATTCCTCGATCAGCACTTCGGAGTTGAGCGAGGCCGCGAGACCGCGCGCGACGATGGTCTCGAACTCGTCGACGTTGTAGGCGATGCCGCCGCCCGTGCCGCCGAGCGTGAAACCCGGACGGATGACGCACGGCAGACCGATGTCCGACAGCACGCGGCGCGCGTCCTCCATCGAGTGCGCCGAGCCCGCGCGCGCGCTGTCGAGGCCGATCGACGTCATCGCCGCGCGGAACAGGTTGCGGTCTTCCGCCTTGCGGATGACCTCGGCCTTCGCGCCGATCATCTCGACGCCGAGTCGGTCGAGGATGCCGCGGTCGTACAGACCGAGCGCCGTGTTCAGCCCCGTCTGTCCACCGAGCGTCGGCAGCACAGCGCTCGGACGCTCCTTCTCGAGGATCTTGGTGACCGCTTCGATCGTGATCGGCTCGATGTACGTCGCATCGGCCGTCTCCGGATCGGTCATGATCGTCGCCGGGTTCGAGTTGACGAGGATGACGCGGTAGCCCTCCTCGCGCAGCGCCTTGCACGCTTGCGTTCCGGAGTAGTCGAACTCGCAAGCTTGGCCGATGACGATCGGCCCGCTGCCGATGATCAAAATGGACTCGAGATCGTCGCGTCTGGGCATCGTGCGGAGAGGGGTGCGGCAGAAGGCGGCGCGGGCGGAGTGCGCTCAGGATGCAGCGGGCGCGCGCTCCGCATCCGAGAAGTTCGCCGCTCGGTGGCAAACTGTCCGATTGGAACAAAACGCGCGCGCGCTGTCGACCGCTGCGACGCGTTCGGGCGCGGATTTCAGGGCTCGAGAGCGTCGAGATCGATCGCGCCGAGGTCGCGCAGTCGCTGGATCTGTGGCTCGTCGAGGCGAATCCAGTCTGCGTGCGAGCGCGTCGGCTCGCCAACGTCGATGACGACGCGGCGGTGAGCAGCTCGGGCCCACTCGATCCTGTCCCGGAGCTTCTGCCAGAAAGCCTCGCCTGCCTCGTCGGATGGCTTGCCGAGGAAGGGGACTGCGACCGCGTCGATCTTCAGGCCCCAAAGGGCGTCGGCGTGCTGGATGTCCGCCGCGATCACGAGGTCGCTCGGTCGGACACGAAAGACGACAAGGTTGTACCAGTCGGCATCGCGGTTCGCGTTGTCCACGGTGCGCACGAGCACAACGCCACCCACGGCGAGAAGGCCTAGGGTCCACAGCGGCACGCGCTCGAAGTCGAGCAGACCGAGGAACGCGATCGGGACGAGCCACAACCAAGGCACGTCGAACGTGACGTCCCCACCGAGTCCGAGGATCGCGAGCGGGAGAATCGCGAAGGCGAACATCCACACCGGCGGGCGGCGCGTGCGTTGGCGGATTGCGACGTAGGCGAAGCGCAGGATGCCGATCGACCCGACGCCCATGACCACGATCCACGCGAGCGACCAGGCCAGGAGCGGCCCGTATCCACCCGAGCCGCTCGCGAGCATCGCGCGCCACGAAGTCGCCAGCCACGACGGCCAGCCGACCGCGTCGTGCTCGAGCCACCACGCTCCTGTGACGGTCGCGATCCACGCACCGAGAGCTGCAATCGCAATCAGCGCATTCGATCGACGTCGCATCACCAACGCGATCGCAAAGGCGGGCCACAAGTACACGTTCCAAGCGTGCAACAGCGCCGCGAGGTACCAACACAGGGTCGCGCGTCGTGTCCAATGCTCGCCGCGCTCTCGGTCGAGCGCGTCGAAGAGCAGCACCACGCCGAACGTCTCGCACGCGGTCGCGTTCGGAATCGTCGCCGCGAGCCACGCCATTGGGATCGCGACCGTGACCAACGTCAGGGCGATGGCGCGCAGCGGTGCGACGCCGTGTCGCCGCGCCATCGTGAGCAGCACAGCGGTCGTTCCGCCGGCTGCGAGCGCCGACACGAGGTACCACGACTGGTACGCGCGCCAGTGCGTCAACGCCGTCAGTGCGCGCGCGACGAGCGCGGGCAGCAGGTGCAAACCGGTCCACTCGCCGCGCTCGGTCGGCCAGATTTCGAGCATGCGGTAGCCGAACAAGCTGCGCGTCGGCAAGCCGAGCACGAGCGCCGTGACGCCGAGCGAAACGAGCGCGACCTGGATCCTCCAACGCCGGCGCTCCGACTCGAGCGCTGCACCGATCAGCTCCACGGTCTCCTCCCGCGGGAACTCCTCGGCGTGCGCGTGCTCGCTCATCCCTGTGCGAGGATTTTCAGCAACATCGGCTCTTCGACGACGACGTCGTGGATGCACATGCGCGGCAACACGGGCAGCACGAGACGGATCTTGCCGGCTTGGCCTTTCTTGTCGTGACGCATCGCCTTCACGATGTCCGCGGGCAAGAGCTTGGAGTCGTACTTCGAGCGCAGTAGTCCCAGGCTCGTCGGCACCCCGAATGTCTCTAGCAGTCCGCGCGTCTGTTCACCGAGCGCTTCGGACGTGCACTTGCCGAGCTCACGGCTCGTATCGATGGCGAGCACGAGCCCGACGCCTACCGCGATGCCGTGGGGAATGCGGCCGTATCCTGCGGCGTGCTCGATGCCATGCGCAAACGTGTGACCGAGGTTGAGGTGCTTGCGCACGTTCTTCTCGAAGGGATCACGTGCGACGACGCCGGCTTTCAGCGCGACGCAATCGTGCACGAGCTCGGCGAGTGCCTGTGGATCACGGCGCGCGATCTTGTCCGCGTCCTTCGCGATCCGATCGAGAAAATCGCCCAGGATCGCGGACTTCACGACCTCGCCCAGACCCGAGCGGAATTCTTCGTCGGGCAGGGTCGCGAGCGTCGTCGTGTCCGCGAACACGTGCCGCGGGTCGTGGAACGTTCCAGCTAGGTTCTTGCCTGCGCTCAGGTTGACCGCCGTCTTGCCGCCGACGGAAGCGTCGACCATCGCAAGCAGCGTCGTCGGCAACGACACGTACTCGATGCCGCGCATGTAGAGCGACGAGGCGAGGCCGCCGAGGTCGCCGACGACACCGCCGCCGAGTGCGATCAATGCGCTCGAACGATCGAGGCCGGCGTCGATCATCGCGTCGAGCACGCGCTCCAACGTCGCGAAGCTCTTCGAGTCCTCGCCCGCCGGCACGACGAACGACGATTGGCGGGGCAACTTCGCGAGCTTGCCCAAGTAGAAGGGCGCAACGTTGGCGTCGGTGAGGATGAAACAGCGCCCGTACTTCTCGCAGAAGCGCACGGCGGAGTCCGCCAGGATGTCGGGATGCACGTCGACGAAGTACTTGCGCGCACCGCGCACTTCGACCGTGCTCATGCGCGCGTGCTCACCAGCCGTTGCGTCGCCGCGATCGCGGCCGCGCCGACCAGGCCCTGGAACAAGCGATCGTTCGGCGAGCCCTCGGGCGAAAGCTCCGGATGCCACTGCACGCCGATCGCGAACGGATGGTCGGTGCGCTCGATCGCCTCGATCAAGCCCTCGCGATCGCGCGCGCACACGAGCCACGGCGCGCGCACGCTCGCGAGCGCCTGATGGTGTCGCGACGTCACGTCGATCGAACGCTGACGCAGGATGCGCGCGAGCCGCGTGCCCTCTTCGACGTCGACCGGATGCACGACGCCGCCCGAGTGCGCTTGCGAACCTGGACGATCGTCGGGCAGGTGCTGATGTAACGTCGCGCCCTCGGCCAGACCGAGCAGTTGCATGCCGTAGCAGACGCCGAGCACCGGCAGCGACCGCGCGATCGCCGCGCGCACGAGCGCCACGTCGAACTCCTGCTTCTCGCTCGGCGTGATCTGCGCCTTCGGATGCACCGGCCCGAGCCCGAAGCGCGTCGTGTCGAAATCGTCTCCACCCGACAAGACGAGACCATCGACGCGCTCGAGCAATCGTTCGATGTCGCTCGGGCCGCCGACGGGCGGGATCGCGACCGGAATGCCGCCGTGCTTCAACACCGCATCCGCGTAACGGTTGGCGAGCTTCAACGCGCGATCCGTGTCGCCGATGAGCAACCCGTTGATCGCGATGAGCGGGCGAGGCTGGAGCACCATCGCCGACTAGCTTAGCGCGCGCTCAGGTGATCAGGCGGAACAGGTACGGGTAGCGGTAGCGCTTCCCGTCGGCTGCGCTGACTGCGGCGACGACACACAAGACGGCACCGATGACCCAGAGGACCGGCACGAAGATGCACAGCACGCACGTGGCAATCATGATCAAGTGGATCCCGGCGTACAGGAGCTGGAAGTTGATCGCTTCCTTGGCCTGATCATCGAGGAACGCATCGCGCTTGCGCCTCCACACCCAGATCACGAGCGTGAGCACCAGCCCGGGGACGTAGCCCGGGATCAGGTAGGCCAGGTGACAGACCATGACCCAGAACTTGTTCGATCCAGGCGCGGCCGGATCAGCCGCTGAAGTCGGCGGCGGCGAATAGGGGGGCGGAGCGGCGGGGGGCGAGGTCTGTCCGACCGGCGGCGGCATCGATGACGTCTGTTGGAACGTCGGTCCAGTTCCCGATGCGCTCGTCGGCGCGGCTGCAGTCGGAGGCGCGGTCGGAGCCGGCGGCGGCTCGGGCGTGCGCGCCACCCCGGGGACTTCGATCGTCGGACCGCGGGTCTCCGCGCGTGTGACCCGCACCGCTTCGACCTCTTCGACGCGCGTGACCGGCGGCGGGGGTGCGAAAGGAATCGGATCCGAGTTCTTCGGCTCGATCGGGGGCGCAGTCGGCGTCGGGGGCGCTGTCGGCGGAATCTGGGCTCCGAAATCCGGCTCGCGGGGCACCTGCGCCGCCCAGTCCGCAGAACGTTCTTCGCGCGGAAGGGCCGATTCCGGCGGGATTTCACGGCTCTCGGTCATCGCGGGCCGGGCTACGCGGGCCCCCTCCGCTCATTTCCGAACCTCAGCGCGTCAAGAGGGCCGTCCCTATCAAGCGGTAGAGCAATCGTGCACCGACGATCGCGTCCCACGTGTCGATGCCCTCGTAGACCTCGCCATCCTCGCCGGGTGAGACCTCGTTCAGGTCGAGGCCGACGATGCGCTTCTTCGAGTGCGCGAGCTCGTCGAGCCACATCATCGTCTCGTGCCACGTGAAGCCACCCGGCACCGGGGTGCCCGTGTTGGGGCACAAGGTCGGATCGAGCCCGTCGATGTCGAAGGACACGTAGATGAGCTCCGGCAGCTCGGCGATCGTCGCGCGCACGAGGTCGCGCATGCTCGCGCCGCCGGCTTTCGCGCGGCCCCACTCGACGTCGCTCAACGCGCGGATGCGACCGTTCGATGCGGCGATCATCGCGTGCTCGCGCTCGCCGATGTCGCGCAGTCCGGCTTGCACGAGACGCTTCACGCCGGGCAGCTTCGTCGCGACGTTGTGCATGATCGACGCGTGCGACCACTCGAAGCCTTCGTACGCCGCGCGCAGGTCGGCGTGGGCGTCGAAGTGCAGCACGCCGAGGCCCGGAAAACGCTCAGAACAAGCCTGAATTGCGCCAAACGGGACCGAGTGATCACCGCCCACGACGACCGGCAACTTGTTGCTCGAGAGGATCGCGTCGACCTGCGCGCGCACGATCTCGTTCACCTCCGCGCCGATCTCGTTGACGCGCGCGAGGTCCTTCGCCATGCGCGAGTCCGTGCCGATCCGACCGCCGACTTCGATGATGCGCTCGGACTTGCGCGTCGCCTTGTCGTTGAGGTCCTCGATGCGCTCGTCGGCGGGCAACATGCAGATGCCCTTTTGCCACGGCTTGCCCGTCATCAGGTCGAACAGGTCGACCTGCCGGCTCGCTTGCAGGATCGCCGCGGGCCCGCCCGCCGCACCCTTGCGATACGACGTGGTCGCGTCGAAGGGCACGGGCACGACGTGCACGAGCGCGCGCTCGGGATCCGCGGGCAGGCCGAAGATGCCCGCGTCGTCGAGGGACGCTGCATCGGGGTCGAAGGGTTCGTTCATGGGGTCGGCGTTCATGGGCACGACGTTCACTGGCTCGGAGGTGTGGAAGAAATGTCCGGGCGCGGGCGTCGGTGACCGGGCATTCTGCCGCGTGCTAGCGAATTGCGTCGCGCGCGAGCCTGATTCGCGCGGAATTCCTCCAAGAGGCGGCATGAACGCTCCGTTCGCGCCGGAGAGGGCATCCAGAGGATGAACGACTTGAGGCGGTACGAGCAGGGATTGGAGTCGGCGACCGACGGCGATTTGTTGCGCCGGCATCGCAAGGGTGACGCGCGAGCGTTCACCGAGCTCGTTCACCGGCACGAGAGCTGTCTGCTCCAGCACGCGCGTGCGTTGCTCGGCGTGGGCAGCGCGTACGAGGACGTCGTCCAGGACACCTTCTTGAAGCTCGCTCAGGTGCCGCCGTCGATCCCGGTCGAAGCCGAGGGTGACGAACGGTTGGAGCGGGCTCACCTGTTGTCCTGGCTGCACAAGGTCACGAGGAACGGTTGCATGGACGCGATGAGATCCGAGACACGCCGCAAGAGGCGCGAGCACGATGCAGCGGTGGTGGAGGGTTCCGACGGAGAGATGTCGAGCGTCGACGAGCACGACACGCGCGCGGTGGTGAAGCGCGAGATCGAGAAGTTGCCGCCCGATCAGCGCGAAGTGCTCGTGCTGAGACTGATCGGCGACCGCTCGTACAAGGAGATCGCGGAAATCACGGGCCGGAAGATCGGGACGGTCGGTTGGTTGGTGAGCGTCGGGTTGAAAGCGCTCGGTGAAAAGCTCGAGCCGCTGCTCGCAATGTCGGAAACGAATTCAAGAAGCACGCGCCCCGCGACGTCTACGCGCATGGACGCGGTCCAAGGAGAATGGTCATGAAGAACGAACACGATTCCGGTTCCAACGCGCAAGGCTTGCCCGAGAACGACATGCACGAACGCCTGTGTGCGTACGTGCTGGGCGAAGGCACGAGCGAAGAACGCATCGAGCTCGAGCGCGAGATGTTGCGCTCGCCCGAGCTGAAGGCTCAACGCGACCAGATCGAGCGCACGATCGGTCTGGTCAAGACGGCGATGGCGGGGAGCGAGTCGCTGTCACCCGAGGCGGCGGAGACGTTGGTCTCCGCCGCTTCGGTGTCGCGTCCCGCTCCGATGCGGACGATGCCGTGGTTGCGAATCGCCGCCGGGATCGGCGCGGTCGCGCTCGGGTTCGCGCTCGTGCGTTCGACGCGCGAGGCAAGCGTGAACGACCGCGTGGGCGACGCCGAGGTTGCAAAGCTGGATGGAGACGAGAGCAATGCGCAGGCGCTGAAGAGGCTCGAAGGCATCGGCTACGTCGGACAGGAACGCGCATCGGTCGAGAAGAAAAAGGGCACGTATCGCGGGCCGGGCGACGCGACTCCTCCGAGCGGCGGAGACGGAGGCGGCGGCGGGAAGGAAGCCGACAAGAGCCAGCTCGCGGAGAACGTCGCACCGATCACGGAAGAGACGCTGGATCGCAAGAAGCTCCCGGCCGATCAGAAGGGTTTTGCCGTCAACTTCACATCAGCTGACGAGCTCAATGCGCCGGCCGGCGAAGAGAAGAACCGCCCCGAGTTCCGCGGCCAATTCCAAGCCGACCCTGTGCAACAAGCGCTCAAGCCGCGTCCGCCTCAAGGGGCCAAAGACAGTGCGTCCGGAGACAACTTCTTCGTTAACGACGGACAGTCCGCGATCGGTGTTGGCAGCCAGGGCTCAAGGGCTCCCAGCGAGCTCGCCGCGCAGCGGGCGCACAAGTCCGAAATGCACGGCGCTGGTCCCAGTCCAAGTCCAACTACGCAACGCAATGTGCAGGGTGGGATGGGCACCGCCGGAGGTCGCGCGGATGACTCGAGCAGCAAGTCGAAAGCGACCGCGACGTCGGGTCCCGCGAGCCCTGGTCCGTCGACCGGCGGTCCGTCGAGCCCTGCCGGTCCCCCTTTGCAGACGGTCGCCAAGGAACGGAGAGCGCTGGACGCGATTGGGTACGGCGGAGCAGCGCCTGCTGAGAAGCTCGCCAAGCTCGAAGAGCTCAAGGTGGGTAGCCACGCGGAAGAAGAGGTCACGTTGCTCGAGCAAGGCGAGTACGCAGCCGACGATCGCGACGAAGTGGATCAGGCCCGCCTGTACTACTGGCAACTCCCTGCCGCCGAACAGCAGGCGTATCTCGACCGTCAATGCCGCCGCATCCTCGACGGATGCCGGCCGATGCCGAACGAGCGGCCGCGCGACATGTTCTTCCGCTTCTGGGGCGACAACCCCTTCGAAGTGGCGGCGCTCGACAAGCTCTCCACGTTCTCGGCGGACGTCGACACGGCGTCGTACGCGCTCGCGCGTCGCTACATCAACGAGGGTCACGTCCCCGAGAAGGCGCAGATCCGCACCGAGGAGTTCGTCAACTACTTCAAGTCCGACGTGCCCACGCCGACGAGCGGCGTCTTCGCGATCCACACGGACCTGACGCCGAGCCGCTTCAGCACCGACACCACGCGCCAGATGATGCGCGTCGTCGTGCGCGGCAAGGAGATGTCGAAGATCGAGCGCCAACCGTTGCACCTGACGTTCGTCGTCGACGTGTCGGGCTCGATGCGCGAGCAGAACCGGCTCGAGATGGTCAAGCACGCGATTCGACTGCTCGTTTCGCAGCTCAGCCCGTACGACAAGATCGGCATCGTCAAGTTCAGCAGCGACGCGTCGGTCGTGTTGCAGCTCACGTCGGTCGACCAGCGTGCGGCGATCGAGTCGGCGATCGAGCCGTTGCAACCGGAGGGTAGCACGAACTCGAACTCGGGATTGCAGCTCGGGTACGCGATCGCGTTGACCGGCATCGATGCTGAGTCGATCAGCCGCGTGGTGTTCCTGTCCGACGGCGTTGCGAACGTGGGCGAAACCGACCCGGCCAAGATCGCCGAGCAGGTCAAGCCGATGCGCGAGAAGGGGATCTACCTCAACACGATCGGCGTCGGCATGAACAACCACAACGACGTGCTGCTCGAGCAACTGGCCGACAAGGCCGACGGGATGTGCAACTACATCGACTCGCCCGAGGAAGCGAAGAAGCAGCTCGTCGACAACTTCACCGGCGCGTTCCAGCCGATCGCGCGCGACGTGAAGATCCAGGTCGAGTTCGATCCGGCGCAGGTGCTGCGGTATCGCTTGCTCGGGTACGAGAACCGTGCGATCGCGGATGCGGACTTCCGCAACGACAAGGTCGACGCGGGCGAGCTCGGTTCGGGACACCAGGTGACGGCGCTGTACGAGATCGAGCGCCAGGCGACGACGAACGGCGACGGTCCGCTCGCGACGGTGCGGGTGAGGTGGAAGGAGCCGCGCAACTTCGGCAAGGCGATCGAGCAGGACGCGGCGACGGAGATCGCGCAGGTGGTCAACTCGGGCGACGTGAAGACGTTCGAGGCGGCGGGGCAGGGCTATCGCAAGGCCGTGATCGCGGCGCAGTTCGCCGAGATCCTGCGTCGCAGTGTGCACGCACGCGGGGATTCGCTCGACACGTTGCTGGGTGAGGCGCTGCGGTTGCAGAAGGAGATCCCGAACGACGCGGACTTCACGGAGCTCACGCTGCTGATCTCGAAGAGCAAGGATCTGATCCTGCAGACGATGCCTGCGTGCGACGAGCTGTGTCAGGCGATCGACCAGGTGCGCGAAGCGAGCTACCGCCGCGCTCAGCTCGAGCAGTTGCAGAAGGAAATGGACGCGCAGACGCTCGATTTGCTGAAGAAGCAGAACGACGTGCTCGAAGCGCGCCTGCGCGAGCTCGTGAAGCGCCGGCTCGAGAACCAGGGCAAGTAAGACGGTGGTGCCTGGAACCCGCCGCGGGTATTCCCGGGGAGGGTGCCTGGCACCGCCGTCTTCACCGACAGTCCGGTTTGACGGAGGCGAGGAAGGACTGCATCAGGGGCATCCTCGTCCGTTGGTTCTGCTCTACTGCAAGAACAGAACAGACCGCCGGTGAACGTGGCGGTGCCAGGCACCCTCCGCGGGAGTACCCGCGGCGGGTTCCAGGCACCACCACGTTGGATCGCGGCTTCCGAACCGACAGAATCGCGCGGCGTGACAGACCCTGCATCCTCGACCCGTATCCGCGTGACGATCGTCGTCGCGTCGTTGCTCTTCGCGGGCGCCATCGCCGTGCGCGGCATCCCGCCTGCCAAGAGCGTCGCGCCCCAAGACGTCAAAGAGGAGGGCCCGCGCATCCTCGAGCCGATGCAGTTCCTCGCGAAGGGCGCGATCCTGCGAGCGGGTGAACTCGACGCGTGGGTCGCGAAGGATCGACGCGAGCGATTCAAGGCGCTGCGCACGCAACTCTTCACGCTGCGCGATTGCCCGAACCTGCTCGACTGGCTCGGCAAGCTCGACGGCCAACGCCTCGAGCGCATGATCACGGAACTGCGCGGCGGTCGTCGCGAAGAAGCGCTCGCATCGCTGACGTTGATCTTCCAGCTCGCCCGCGCGACCGAATGGAAACCCGCGGTGATGTCGAGCGCGCGCCAAGCACCTGCCGTGCGGCTCGGCGGACTGCTCGAAGACTGGCTGCGCACGTGGGGCGACAAGGGCGCACGGGATCCGCTGCTCTCCGAACCGACCGTCGCCGCGACCCTCTTCTACGCGCACGTCATGCGCATCGCGCAGCAGTCGCCGATCCTCGGCCAGCTCGACGAGCCCTTGCAGCGCGCGCGCACGTTCTTGAACGAAGAGCTCGCGGCCGGACAGAGCAAGCGCTCCGCCCTCGGCGAGATCGTGCAATCCAGCCACAGCGCCGCGATGTCACGCTTCCTCGGCACCGACGATCCACTGCAGGGCTTCTCCGCTGACGCGGTCACGCTGTTCCCCGACATCACGGGAGCGTGCCCGTGAGCACCGAACCGCGCACGAACGAGCACTCTGCTTCGACCGGCATCCTCGCCGGCGGTCTGCTCGCGGCGATCGGCGGCGTACTGCTTGGCGTGCAGATCGACCAGAACGGATCGTGGTCGGGCACCGGTTGGGCGTCGTTCTCCATCGGCGCGCTGCTCGCGCTCGGTGCGACGATCGTGCGCACGCGCGCGGAAGGCCGGCTGCCGCGCAACACGCTCGGCATCTTCGCCGTCGTCGCATCGTTCCTCGCGCTCGCGTTCCTGCTGTCGGGCGTGCTCGCACCCGGCGGGTCGTGGATGTTCTTCGAGATGTTCGTGATCGTCGCCGTCGTCGTGCTCAAGCGGCAGCCGTCGAGCGAAGCGCGCTGGGTCGGGTACGGAGCGCTCGGGCTCCTCGTGGCGATGCTGTGCTTCCGCTTGTGGATCACGTACCAGGGCAGCGAAAACCGCTGGGCCGTCACCACCATCCCGATCCCGATCGTGTCGTGGATCCCGTTCTCGTTCCTCGATCCGATCAAGAGCATCTCGCTCGGCTCGTTCACGCCGCACGAGCTCGGTTTTCCGCCGGCGGGTTTGTCTTTCGGACCGACGCTGACCTTGTGGTCGTTCGGGTTCGCGCTGTGCGTCGCCGGGTTATTGATCGTGCAGATCAGCGCGCGCGAGCACGAGAACGACCGCATCCACGCTTTGATCCAGACGCTGCCTCCGCCGCTCGCGGTGTTCGTCGAGCGCATCGTGCCCGAGGAGGAGTGGTACGCGCTCGGGTTGCACGGACTGCCCGAGCGTCGGCTCGCGCGTCACATCGAGTCGGTCGTCGCCGACAGGATGGCGCGTCAGAAGGGGTTGCGCGCTGCGATCGATGCAGGGCGGATGCTCTCGAGCCCGAGCACCGACGGATTCACGAACGGCATCCACCGCGCGATCGTCGACCCTGAAAGCGGAAGTGCGAACTCGTGAAACCCAACTGGATCTCGATCGGGGCACTGCTCGGTGCATTGGCCGTGATCACGGGAGCTTTCGGCGCGCACGGCTTGAAGGACCGACTCTCCGTCGAAGAGCTGGAAGTCTGGAAAACAGGGGTTCTTTACCACGCTTTGCACGCGATCGCGCTCGTGCTGTACGGCGTGTTCGATCACGAAGGTCGCGGACGAATCGCGGGTTGGTGCTTCGTGATCGGCATCACGTTGTTCAGCGGCAGCCTCTATGCGCTCGCGCTCGGGGCGCCGCACGGAGTCGGTGCGATCACGCCGTTCGGGGGAGTGTCGTTGATCGTCGGCTGGCTCGCGTTCGGCTGGCGGGCGCGGCATTGATCGCGTCGTCGGAGATCGCATCTCAATCGGATGACGTGATGCCGACCATCGCGCGTGCGATCGAAAGGCACTGTCGCTCGCTCGTGCACGCGGGCGGCATCGCGTAGATGACGTTGCCCAATGGGCGCAGCAGGACTCCCCGTTCGACCGCGCGCTTCCGGAGGGTTCGCGGATCCCCGGCCAGGTACCCGGAGCTCGACGAAGGGATGTCGAACGCGACGATGCAGCCCGTGCGCCGCAAGTTCGTCGCGCGTGGTTCGCCGGAGAGATGTGTGCGGAGCTCGGTCTCGATGATCGTGCCGATTCTCTCGAACTTCGCGGGCACGTGTTCGCGTTTCACGATGTCGAGCGAAGCGAGTGCGGCGGCACAACCGATCGGGTTGGCCGTGAACGAGTGACCGTGGAAGAGCGCGCGAGAGCGGTCGGTCGAGCGGAAAGCTTCGAATAGTTCGGCGCTCGCGAGCGTCGCGGCGAGGGGATGCATGCCGCCGGTCAGGCCCTTTGCGAGACAAAGTAGATCGGGCCGGACCTTGGCGTGATCACACGCGAAGAGCTTGCCCGTGCGGCCGAAGCCGGTCATCACCTCGTCGGCGATCATCGGGATCGTGTGACGGTCGCACAGCTCGCGCACAGCCGAGACGAACGACGGTGGGTGCATGCGCATGCCGCCGGCACCTTGCACGAGGGGCTCGATGATGACGCCGGCGGCACGCGGACCGAGCACGTCGAGCGTGCGCGCCAACGACTCGACGTCGGGAGCGGAACGTTCGACGCGGAACAAGAGCCCCTCGAACGCGCGGAAGAACGGATCGGGATCGCCGACCGCCATCGCGCCGAACGTGTCGCCGTGATAGCCGCCTTCGAGCGCGACAAACGTGCGTCGATCGGGCTCGCCGCGGTGAACGTGGGCCTGGAACGCGATCTTGAGTGCGACTTCGACCGCGGTGGAGCCGTTGTCGGAGAAGAACACGCGCGACAATCCGCTCGGAGCGACGTCGATGAGCCTCTCCGCCAACCTCACGGCGGGTTCGTGCGTCGCGCCCGCGAACAGGACGTGGTCGAGCGTCTCGGCTTGCGCGCGCATCGCTTCGACGATCTCAGGACGGCCGTGACCGTGCAGACACGTCCACCACGACGAGATGCCGTCGACGATCTCGCGTCCGTCCTCGAGCACGAGCAGGGCGCCGTGCGCCGAACGCACCGCGAGCGGCTCGTCCTCGATCCCGTGCTGCGTGTACGGATGCCAGATCACGTCGCGATCACGGCGCACGAGATCGCTCACGTGAAGAGCTCCGCAAGATCATTGCGATCGATCCAAGCGTCGAGTGCGTCGGCGTCGAGCGGCTCGAGCCTCTCGAACTCGAACATCGGCAGGTTCGTCCGATCGCGCAACGTCGCAGCGTTCGCGGCATGACGCTCGCCGACGAGGAACACGGCGCGCACTTCGAGCGAGCGGGCGGACAGCGCTTCGAGCGTCAACAGCGTGTGGTTCAACGTGCCGAGACCGGAGCGCGCGACGAGAACGACGTCGGCACGATCGTGCGCCAAGAGGTCGGCTTGCGTGTGCACGTCGTCGTAGGGGACGAGCAGACCTCCCGCCAGCTCGACGATGAGAGCGCCGACGCTCTCGACGCGATTGCGACGCCACGCATCGCTCACCACGTCGACGTCGATGAGGGATCCCTCTGCTGCGGCCGCGGTGTGGGGTGAGGCCGGGAGCGCGAATCGATGGACGGGTTCGAGGGTGGAAATGCCCGTACCGGCAAGCCGTGCAACCGTCGTGGTGTCGTCGTCCGATCCGGTCTGCACGGGCTTCCAGTACGAAACGGGGCCGTGCCGCAATGCGGCGCGAGCAAGCAACGCGCTCACGACCGTCTTGCCGACGTCCGTGTCGGTGCCGACCACGCACAGGACGCGCGCGCTCGGCCGCGTTTCGATTCGCGATGTCGTTCGCGATGTCGTTCGCCGCAGACGCTTCACGAGCGTTTCGATGGCCGCGTCCGAGTTGTGCGCGTGACACACGATGCGCAAGCGCGCCGATCCGTCCGGCACGGTGGGCGGGCGCACCGCGCGCACGTCGATCCCGTCTTCGAGCAGATGGCGTGACAAGTCGAGTGAATCTGCGGCCGCTCCGCACACGAAAGGGACGATCGCCGCCGCAGGTTCGGGCAAGGACAGCTCTCCGGCAACACGCGCCGCGAGCGAACGAACTCGCGTCCGTGCCGCGGATGCATTGCGCGCGAGCTCGATCGACGCGCACAAGGCTCCGCTCACGGCCGGAGGCACGGCAGTCGTGAACACGAACGAGCGTGCGCGATTCGACAGGTGATCGCGCAGCACGCGCGAACCGACGACGAACGCACCGCTCACGCCAAGCGCTTTGCCGCCTGTGACGAGACGTGCTGCCAAGCGCGAGCCGGGCGAAGCGCCGATCTCGTTGTGAGGATCGACGGCCAGCCAACCGCCCGCGCCCTCGGCGCCGATCAAGCCGACACCGTGCGCTTCGTCGAGCAGCAGGTACGCATCGTGCCGCGCACACAGCTCGTGCAACGCGAGCAGCGGCGCGAGGTCGCCGTCCATGCTGAACACGGTCTCGGTGACGACGAAGCGCTGCGTCGCACCGCGTTCGGCCGCGAGCAACTCGTCCAAGTGATCGACGTCGAGATGGCGGTAGACGTGCACGCGCGCGCGCGACATGCGCGCACCGTCGATGATCGAAGCGTGGTTCAGCTCGTCCGAGAAGATCGCCGCACCCGGTCCGGCCAGAGTCGCGATCAAGCCGACGTTGGCTTGATATCCTGTCGGAAACAGCAGCGCGCTCTCGGCCCGCAACCATTCAGCGACGTCACGTTCGGCCTGGGCATCCAACTCGCAACCGCCGCCGAGCAAACGCGCAGCGCGCCCCCCGGTTCCGTGCTTCGCGATCGCTGCACGAGCCGCGTCCGCGATGCGTGGATCGCGCGCGAGCGACAAGTAGTCGTTGCTGCACAGCTCGTTCTCGCGCGCGACGGAGGTCGTCGCTTGCGCATCGAGGTTGCGCCGCAGCCCGCGGCTCTCCCAGCGCGCCATCTCCGCGCGCAGTGCTGCATCGAGCCGCGCGCTCACGTCACCTCTGCGCTCACGTCACCCTCTTTTTGCGATGACGTCGAGGCCGAGCTTCGCGAGCAGGCGCGCGTCGGTGCGCGGCTCGGGGTTCGGCGTCGTGAGCAGTTTCTCGCCGAAAAAGATCGAGTTCGCGCCCGAGAGGAAGCACAACGCCTGCGTCTCCTCGGTCATCTCGCCGCGACCTGCGCTCAAGCGAATGACCGCTTCGGGCATCAAGATGCGAGCGGTCGCGACCGTACGCACGATTTCGGTCCAGTCGAGCTTCGAGGCTTGTTCGAGCGGCGTGCCTTCGACCGGCACGAGCGAGTTGATCGGCACGCTCTCGGGTTGCGGATCGAGCGTCGCAAGCTGGTGCAGCAGCTCCGCACGCGCGTGCCGGTCCTCGCCCATGCCGAGGATGCCGCCCGAGCACACGCGCAAACCCGCATCGCGTACCGCACCGAGCGTCGCGAGCCGATCGTCGAGCGTGTGCGTCGACGTGATCTGATCCCAGTGGCTGCGGCCCGTGTCGAGGTTGTGGTTGTAGTAGTCGAGGCCCGCGTCCTTGAGCTTCTCCGCTTGGTGCGGCTGCAACATGCCGAGCGTGACACACGTCTCGAGCCCGAGCGCCTTGACGCCGCGCACCATGTCGACGACGCGCTCGAAATCCGCTCCGTCGCGCACCTCGCGCCACGCCGCACCCATGCAGAAACGATCGGCGCCCGACACTTTCGCCGCGCGCGCTTCGTCGAGCACTTCGTCGACCGGCAAAAGTGATTCGCGCTTCACCGGCGTCTTCGAGTGTGCGCTCTGCGAGCAATATCCGCAGTCCTCGGGGCATCCGCCGGTCTTCACCGACATGAGCTGCGAGCACTGCACGTAGCGCGGATCGTGATGCGCACGATGAACGCCGGCCGCGCGGTGGACGAGATCGAGAAGCGGCGTCGCCATCAAGGCTTCGACGCCTTCGACGTGCAGTTGTCGAGCGGTTGCGGTCGGTGACATGGGGCGAAATTGTAGCGGCGGCGTGATGGGGCCGCGCGCAGTTGGGTGGAACTTCGCGGCGTGTTCCCGACGAGCGCTTCGCCGAAAGCCCCGCAAGAAACACTGCGCGGATTCCCGCAGCCGAACTGCACGCAAGGACTCGCGGCAACTAGACTGGTCACGTTGAAACAGTACGTATGGGTCTTCCTCGTCGCGGGGATCGTCGGCGTCCTGGTATTCCTCGCGACTCGCACGGACGAGGACCGCGTTCGCCCGCCCGCTGCGGCACCGGACACAAGTCTCGTGCAGTCGAGCCAGGATCCGCTCACGGACGGCGGTCCCTCGTCCGAGCCGTCGAAGGACCAAAGGGCAGTTGTGCCTCTCGACGTCCTGGCGACTTCCCCACCCGATGAAGGAGCCGGGTGGCGCGTTTGCGTTCTCGGCGCACGCACGAACGCAGCCGTAAGAGGGGCGACGGTCACTGTGGTCGACTCCGCGATTGCTCGCGAGCTTGCACCGCTGGGGATCGGCTACGACACCCTCGCTGGACTTCGTTTGCGCCGTGAGCGAGCGCTCGAAGCCCGAACGGGCGCGGATGGTTGCGCGCAGTTCGCCGCTCCCCCGGAGCACGCGATCGTCGAGGCACGCTCAGATGCGGATTGGGCCTTCACGGTCGTCAACGGCGTCCCGAAGGATCGCTGCGTCACACTGCGGCTCGCAGCGGATCGCTCGCTCCTCGTGCGCGTCGTCGACGGCGCCGGAATCCCCGTCGGCGGAGTGCCGGTCGCACTGCGTCGCAAGGTCGATTCGCAGCCCACCTTCACGTGGAAGTGGACGGACACGGAAGGCACGACCGGCCTGGCGACGTTCCAGCACTTCCAGCGTCGCCTGGAGCAAGGCGCCGGTTGGCACGCGCTGTTCGCGTTCCCCGTGCGCGACGAACCGCTCGTCCCTGTCGACGCGCTCACGCCCATCGAGCCCCCGATCACGCTGGTCCTGCCCGACACCGGCCGAGTGAGGATCCGCGTACGCACTCGGGATGGTACCGCACGCGATCTCGAGGGCGTCAACGTGCAGCTCGACGCGTTCGAGCGCGGGCTTGGCGGACCCCGGCTGTGGCCTGACGGACCATGGGCGCGCCCGCATCTGGACGCGACGGGTGATGCCCTCGTTTCCTGGATCGGCCTCGGCCTGCAGATCGAGGTCGCGCTCGTCCAAGACGGCGAGGAACTCGTAGCCCGCTCGTTCACCGGGCCCGCCCATCCCGGCGAGGAGGTGCTGTGCGAGCTCGTGCTGTCGCGACCCTTCGTGAAAGGCCGTTTCGTGCTGCGCGACGGCCGAGCCTGGCCGGCCGCGACCGTGAAGGCACTGGCCGTGCTCTTTCCGACGCCCAAGGAAGGTCCACTCCTGCGCGAGATCGGTGTCGGGACCGACGGCCGTTTCCGCATGCCGGTTCACGAGGTACGGCCCGTGGCGGGCACACGCGCGTACCGCTTCTTCGCGCCGCATCCCGAGGGAGGCGGTGACGTGCTCGCCACAGTTCCACTCGACCAGGATGTTCCGCCGGATGGCCTCGACCTCGGGGATGTCGTTCTCGACTACGGCGAGCTGCTCGTTTGCGGCCGAGTCGTCGACACCGCGCGACGACCGATTCCGGGCGCGACTCTTCGGGCCCACTCACGCGTGGTGGTCGCCGGCGAGGAACTCTGGCCTCTCGTGCCCGCCGCGGGCACCGTTCGCACCGGTGTGGACGGCCGGTTCGCGCTCTACCTGCAGCAGGGCGAACAACCGCCGAGCGAGGAGCTCCGCGTGGCCGCTAGCGCCGAGGGCTTCGTCGCCGAGGTCGGGCACGACGTGCACCGCGGTGAGCGCGACGCCGAGATCGTGCTCGAGCAGGCCGGCTCGCTGGCGGGCTCGCTCGACCTCGAGCGCGGTCTTACGCCGGACGACGTCGAGCTCACCCTCTCGGAACGATCTCGACATTTCGTCCAGTTGCGTTCCGATTCGACGTTCGACGTGTCCGAGCTGTTGCCTGGCATCTACTCGCTCGAGGTGCGTCGCCGCGGCGCAAACGGCCGGCTCGAGCGCGAGCCAGCGGTTCGCGTCGATGGGCTGCTCGTCGTGGCGGGCGAGACCTGCCGCGACCCGCGCATTCAGGCGCTGCGGATCGCGAGCGTGGTCGCCAGCTTGAGGATCCGCATCGTCGATCGCGCTTCGACGCCGCTGCCGGGAGCAGCCACGTCGATCGTCGGACTGGAGAATGCGCGTCCAGCTCTGTCCCAGGACGACGGCCTGTGCTGGGTGCGCAGCGAGACCTTGCCCGTCGACCTCGAGGTGTCCGCCTTTGGATACCTGAGGCGACGTCTAGTGAACGTGAGCGAGGACCGGGAGGTCGTGCTGGATGTGGGCATTCCAATCCGCCTGCGCACGAGCGCCAAGCCGATCGGCAGTTCGCCCCAGTACCTGCTCGGAGTCAGGTTGTACTCGGTCGATGCGAGCGGAGTCCGGCGCAGCCCGGCGTGGGGTCCGGAGTACACAGCCGGCTCTGCGAGCGACAGGTCCCACTTCGACACGCACGGCGAGCTCTGGCTGCGCATGCCATCCGCGGGCGTCTACGATTGCGACGTGTTCGTCACAGTGCTTCGGGACCGCGTTGGTCGGGGCGCATCGGTCGAGGTCTCGCCCACGCCGCGCATCACGGTACACGCGAGCGACACGGAGCAGCTCTTCGAGCTCTCGATCCGGCAGAAAGCGGTCGACGCGGCTGTCGAGCGCGCGTCGAAGTAGTCCCAGGGCCGACATCGGCGACGCCGATCCGCGATGCGTGCAAGGTGCTGTCGACCAGATCGATGTGAACCGACGTGATTCGGACCAGTGCGGCGAGCACGTGTTCGGGAGAAGGCTCACTCGCGGACTGTTCCTGCTGCCGTGACGGGTGCTTATGCTGTGACACCGATGAGCAAGCCCGCAAATTACTGGGACTACATCCGCGTCGAGGATCTGCTCGCGCTGCAGGGCGGCCTCGAGAACAAGGAGGCGGATCTCTCGAACGACGAAGTGCTTTTCGTCACGGTGCACCAGGTGTTCGAGCTGTGGTTCAAGCTCATCCTGCGTGAGCTGCGCACTGCGCGCGACTTGTTCACCGCCGAGCACGTCGCCGAGCAGGAACTTTCGGGTGCAGTACGCAGCTTGAAGCGCACGACGTCTGTCCTGCGCGTCGCCATCCAGCATTGGGAAGTCATGGAGACCATGACGACGCGCGAGTTCCTGGCGTTCCGCGAGAAGCTCATTCCAGCGAGCGGATTCCAGAGCGCGCAGTTGCGGCAGATCGAGATCCTGATCGGCCTCGCCGAGAGCGACCGCATTCCGATGGGACCGTCGGGCGGCGACGCTGGCTATCTCGCCGCATTGAAAGCCGCGGGCGGTGGTCGCTCACCCGCGCTCGATCGCGTGAAGGCGCAGCTCGCCGACACGCCCAGCCTAAAGGAAGCGATCCAATCGTGGTTGTGGCGCACGCCGATCGACGGCACGGATCCGCAGCAACCCGATGCCGAGAAGCGCTTGACCGAGTTCGTCGAGTCGTTCCTCGCCTCGCACGCGCATGAAGTTGACTCGGGCATGGAGCACGCGATCGCGATTGCGGAAACGGACTCGGACCGCACGGCGTTGCGCAAGCGCTACGAGCAGGAAAAGCAGTCGGTGCGCGACTTCTTCACGCCGACCGAAGCCGACGGTGGCGCGCGCACGCGCCGCATTCGCGCCGCGATGTTGTTCATCGAAACGTACCGCGAGTTGCCGCTGCTCGCGTGGCCGCGCGAAGTGCTCGACAGCCTCGTCGAGTTCGAGCAGTTCATGGTCATCTTCCGCCAGCGTCACGCGCGCATGGTCGAGCGCATCATCGGTCGCCGCACGGGCACGGGCGGAAGCGCCGGCGTCGACTACCTCGACGCGACAGCACTCCGCTACCGCATTTTTCGCGACCTGTGGGCGATCCGCACTCTACAGATCCGTCGCGCCGCCGCTCCCGAGCTGAAGCACGCCGCGTTCTACGACTTCCGCAACGCGTGAGCGGTCATCGCTGACGCAACTTCGACGGCTGACCGCCATTCTCAGTTCTTCCAGCTCGCGTCCCAAACGTCGTCAGTTCCGGGCGATTTCGGATCCAGCACGAGCGAAGGCGTCGTGCGCTTGTCGCGGATCTTCGTCGTGATGTCGAGTCCGCGGGCGACCTTCGATCCGGCGCGGAAACCGTGCATGTAGTTGCGCTCGAGGTTCACGAGGTTGACGTGTCCCGGCGACAACCACTGCGACACCGTCCTCCGCACGCGAAACGGCTTGTTCGCATCCCAATCGCGCTCGCCGATCACCTCGTAGTTGGAGATGTGCACGTCGCCTTCGAGACAAAGCGTCACGACGTTGCCGTAGATGTGCGGATGCGTGCCGATGACCGAGCCGGGCTCCATGCGCCAGTGCAAGACGGTGAACGGGTCACCGCCCTCATGGACGCCGATCGAAGTTCCGGTTCCACTCGGGCGCAATTCCGGGGGCTGTAGCGATCCGAGATGAACCGCGTGCGCGGCGATCGTGTGCAGGTAGGCCGCTTGCCCGTTCACGGAGGTGTCGCCCACCAGCTCCTTGGCGATCGGGATGACGCGCGCGAGGAAGTCCTCGTAGGTGAGTTGATCGCGGCGCGGGTCGAGCTTGCGTGCGTACGCGCTCTCGCCCAGGTTCGCGGCAGCGAAAGCCGTAGCGGCAACGACCATGAAGCAGCGTCGTTCGACGACCACCCCGCGTTCGATGACCGCGCTTTCACCCAACGGGAGCTCGTTCACGAAGGCGTTGTCCATCGCCTCAGCGTAGAGGAGTGCCCGAGGGCCCTGCTTCGATTCCGACGCAATTGGAGGATTACCCAGTCGTTGCGGCGTGTGCACTTGCCGCCTGAGACTCATGGCTGTACTTCGCGCAGCTCAGTCGAGGTGGCCTCGCTCCGAGTCGCCCATCTCCATGCCGGCGGGGAAGTACTCCTTCCAGCGCTTGGTCACGAGCCCGGACGTCGCGACGTCGCAGAAGAGTTCCTCGGGATACCAGGGCTTCATGCGCGCGTCGATCACAACCGGGGGCGTGAAGCTCGCATGGTTGGCGACGAGCTCCACGCGCGCGGCGTGGATGTCGCTCGCGGGATCGAAGCGCGTGAACGTCGACCACAGGAAGTTCATCGGACTCTTCACGTGACGGTCGGCGTCGTCGCTGAGCACGAGCAAGGGCCAATCGGCGAACGCAGGGTCTTGTGCGAGGCGCTTGGGAGCTTCGCGGTCCGACTCGAACCCGGCGCACTCCACCACGAGACAGCCAGGGCAGAACACGCGCACTCTGCGCACGTCGTTACGCGGTGAGCCCGTGAACACGTCCTTCAGCACGCGAATCGGGTCGCCGGTGCCGAGCAACACGCCCTTGCCGCCTTCGTTCACGCTCGGGCCGGCGTAGTCGAGCGAGTCCATCGACAGGTTAGCGAACACGAACAGGTCCGTGCGGAAGTCCGCGCGCGCGAGCACGTGGGCGAGCGTCAACTTGAAATCGCGCAGGTTCACCGGCTGGTTCGTGAGCAGAAGGAACTTCGTCAGCGACAACTGCCCTTCGCCCAGGATGCGGAACGCGCTCATCATCGCTTCGCGCCTGTAGCGCTCGCGCACGACCGCGGCCGACAGCGAGTGATAACCCGTTTCGCCGTAGCTCCACAGATCGCGCACCGACGGCATCACGACCGGGAACAGCGGCGACAGGAGCTCTTGCAGGAAATCCCCGATGTAGAAGTCCTCTTGCCGCGGCTTGCCGACGACCGTCGCGGGCCAGATCGCATCGCGCCGATGCATCGACGCGCGCACGCGCATCAGCGGATAATCGTGCGTCTCCGAGTAGTAGCCGTAGTGATCGCCGAACGGACCTTCGGGACGGCGGACCTTTGCGGGCACCTCACCGACCAGTGCGAACTCGGCGTCGGCGACGAGCGGCAGCGGGCCCTTCGGGTTGTCGGCGAGCCGCACGCGCTCGCCGAGCACAAGGCTCGACAACAACATCTCCGGCACGTTCTCGGGCAACGGCGCGATCGCACCGAGGATCAGAGCCGGCGCACCTCCGACGAACACGTTGACGGGCAGGTCGACGCCGCGCGCTTCCGCTTCAGCGAGGTGGAAACCGCCGCCCTTTCCGATCTGCATGTGCATCCCGCACGTCGCGTCGTCGTAGAGCTGCATGCGGTACATGCCCAGGTTCGGCCCGTGCGTCACCGGATGCTGCGTGTACACGAGCGGCAACGTGATGAAGCGCCCGCCGTCGCGCGGCCACGTCTTCAACGCGGGCATCGCAAGCACGCGCGGCGGATCGTCGACGACTTCGGTGACGGACGCGCGCGATCCGCGTTTCATGCCGACCTTCGAGAGCGTCCAGAAGAAGCCGCGCTGCTCCCAAAGCTTCCCGAGGCTCGGCGGCATCAACTCTTCCGGCAATCGCGCCGCATGCTCGACGAGCGCGCGCGGACGCGAGCCGAACGCGAGCTCGATGCGCTTCGCGCTGCCGAACAGGTTGGTGACGACAGGGAATTTCGAGCCCTTCACGTTCCTGAACAACAGCGCCGGCCCGTTCGCAGCGATGACGCGCCGGTGCACTTCGGCGAGCTCGAGGTCCGGATCGACGCTCGCGGATACCTCGACGAGAAGCCGCTCTTGCCGCAGAATGTCGAGGAAGGCGCGCAGGTCCCGCGGTGCGGGGTGCTTTTGGATCGGGGCCGTGCTCAAGGTCCGGCGAGTGTGATGCACGAGAGCCGCGCGTTCCACTGATACGAGTGCGCAGTGTGAATGTGGCGGGGAGCCACAAGGAGACCAAGATGATCGTCCGATTCGTGCTGGCCTCGCTCGTGTGTGCAGGGTTGTCGGCGACCGTCCGCGCGCAGGCCACAGTGTTCTCCGACGATTTCGAGAGCGGTCTAGGCGGCTGGACGGTCATCCATCCACCGGGGTGCGGCATCGGCACGCCTTGCTCCGGCAACGTGACGTGGTACCTCGTCGACAATTCCTCCGACTGCGGCTCGTTCGTCGTGCCCTTTCCCTCAGCGCGAAGTGCGCGCGTTTCGGCCACTCGGTGAGCTGCGATTTCGTCGGCGACAACCAGGCGGTGCCGGACGCCGAGATGCGCATGTCCCAGCCGGCTCCGCTGCCGTCGGGTGGGCTGACGAGGCTGCGCTTCTTCTCCACCTCGCAGGCCGAGGACAACGGTCACGACGTGCGCACCATCGAACTCGTCTATCCCGGCCATCCGACGCCGATCGTGCTTGCGACCCTGAGCAGCTCGGGCTGGACTGACGAGTCCGTCGATCTCACTCCCTACGCCGGACAGAACGTGCAGGTGATCTTCCGCTTTCAGTGCGCCGACGCGTTGGCGAACGCAGGCTTCGGCTGGTTCGTCGACGACGTGCGCATCGAGAACACGTCGAACACCCCGTTCTGTTTTGGCGACGGCAGCGGCACGACGTGTCCGTGCGCGAACGCCGGTGCGGTCGGGCATGGGTGCGCGAGCTCGATCGATCCGAGCGGAGCCATGCTCAGCGCGAGCGGCAACCCGGTGACGGCGGCGGACACGATGCTCTTGAGCGCGACGGGCGTGTCGAACTCGGTCGCGCTTTTCTTTCAGGGCACCACGCAGGCAGGTGGTGGAATGGGCAGCGCTTTCGGCGACGGGTTGCGTTGCGCCGGGGGTTCGGTCCTGCGCCTGAGCGCCGTGCAGGCTGCCGTCGGTGCCGCGCAGTTTCCCGGACAGAGCGATCCCTTGCTGCACATCGCGGGTCAGGTCACGGGCGGCGGAACCATACGCACGTACCAGGTCTGGTACCGCAACGCCGCGCCGTTCTGCACGCCCTCGACGTTCAACCTGACCAACGGACTGCAGGTAACCTGGCAGTAGCGTCCGTTGCGGGCGATCTGGTCTGCTCGATCGGTAATCCGATTTCGTCGGCGAAGCACAATTCGCCCTCGAAGCGAAACGGTGTGTCGCCACAAGGCGCTCGACGTGCGCCGCAAGGATTCGCCGGTATTCCCGGCGATGGGTGCTTGGTTCGGCCCGCCCAGCCCGATCCAGTTCAGTGCGAGCTGACGCTGCGGTCGCTGCTCATCGGCTCGTCGAGATACATCACCGACGACGCATTGAACTCGTATCCATCCTTCCGCACCGCGAGCTTGCCGCCAGCCTCTTCCTGCAGGTGCTCGACTTCGTTCTCGTCCATCTTCTTGGGATAGAACGTCCCCTGGATCAGGACGCGCTTGCCGACTGCGTCCTTCGCAAACGCATACTTGCCGCCGCAACCGCTTTCCCAACGCACCATCGCGGTGTGCCCTTCGTCCTCGACCTGCATCCAGCAGCCCATCTTCTGGCACACGGCCTTGACCGTCGCTTCGACGAGCACCGGCTTGTCGAAGTACTGCTGCGGCGACGCATCGACGACCGCGAAGCGCACCGGGGTCTGCGCCTGCATCTCATCGCCCACGCGCTGGCCTTGCGGCAACGTCGCCGTGCTCGAGCACGCACCGACCACGAGGACGACCGGTAGAACGAGCGAAGTGAGGGAAAGAAATGTGCGGGTCTTCATGATTGGGCAGCTTTTTCCGATGAAAGGGCCTGATTCGGGCCGGCAGGGCTGATTCAGGCAAGCAAGATAGGGGAGAGTCCCCCGGGCCCGCCACGATCCTGCGGGTCCAGACGCAACCTGGACGTCCGAGGCGGGTTCAGGGACGCTGTTGTTCGCGTCTCGAGTCCGCCGGCAGGCCCGGTCGAACATTCGGGTTGGGAGGTCGATTCATGCTGTTCCTCGCTTCTTTCCTGCTCTTGCCCGCGGTCCTCGGAAGCGGCGACGGCGCCAAGACCCTGACATCTGCGAAGACGGAGGCCTCTGCGAAAGCCGAGACTCCCGCAAAGGCACAGACTCCCGCGAAGAACCTCGGGTTCACGTGGGACGCGCGCGCGGCTGAGCACCTGCTCAACCGCGCTGCCTTTGGTGCGCGCCCCGGCGAGATCGACGCTGCGCTTGCAGACGGACCCGAAGCGGTCGTCGACCGACTGTTGACGCAACGCTCCGACACCGAAGCGCCCTTTTTCGAGCCGATCGTCGAGCCCTACCCGCGCGAGTTGAAGGAGCTCACTCCCGACGAACAGAAGAAAGCCAAGCGCGAAGTCGCCGAGAAGGACCGCCGCCAACTGCTCCAGTACATGGGCTGGTGGATCGACAGCATGGCGCGCGGCGACGATCCGTTGCTCGATCGCATGACATTGTTCTGGCACGGGCTGCTCACGAGCTCGATCGACC
>JBBQNP010000038.1:0-34366 GCA_038330085.1 Planctomycetota bacterium
GGTGCCAGGCACCCGTCGCGGGCGTACCCGCGGCGGGTTCCAGGCACCCACCCGCTCAGCGTCGCGACGACACGCCTTCGAACGTCATCTTCACGGGCTCGATCGTTCCGTCCGCGTCGAACACCATCCGGTCGATGCACACGACGCGGTGGTTGCCGTCCGTCTCACCCAGAGGTCGGCGGTGGTAGACGATGAAGTACTCGTCTGTCTCGTTCACGTGCAGCACGCTGTGGTGGCCAGCACCGGTGGCGACCGTCGGATCCTGACTCAGGATCTTGCCGACGCGACGGAACGGCCCGAGCGGTGAATCGGCGATCGCGTACGCGACCGAATAGTCGGGCCCGGTCCACCCGCCCTCCGACCACATGAACACGTACTTGCCGTTGCGCACGAACATGAAGGGGCCTTCGACGTAACCGCTGGGCGTGATCTCCTTGAACTGCGTGCCGTCGTCGAAGGGCTCGATCGAGCGGAAGTCGGGCGCGAGGCGCGCGATGTTGCAGTGACCCCAGCCGCCGTACACCAGCAAGTATCGACCGTCGACGTCCTTGAACGCCTGACAGTCGATCGGCTGCGCGCCGTTGTGGAACGCTCCGACGAGCGGCTTCGCGAGGCAGTCGGTGAAGGGACCCGCCGGAGTGTCACCGACCGCGACGCCGATCCCGCCGAGCTCGCCGTCTTTCTGGATGTCGTTCGCGGCGAAGAAGAAAAAGTACTTCCCGTCCTTCTCGACGACCGACGGTGCCCACATCGCGCGTTTCGCCCACCCGACGGATTGCGTGTCGAGCACGTGTGCGTGCTTCGTCCAGTGCACGAGGTCCGGTGAGCTGAACGCATCGAAGTACGTCTGCTCGTCGTACGGAGCGGACGTCGTGGGGTACACCCAGTACTCGTTGCGCAAGCGCGCGACCTCGGGATCCGCGTACCAACCCGACAGGATCGGATTGCCGGAGTGCGGCGTGAGCTTGGACGTGAACGCGTACGTGCCGGACCCCACGTCGAGCAGCACGCCGTCCTTATCGCGCCGCACGACGCGAATACCCTCCGTTGCGTCGAGCGCATGCTTCGACTCCGACACCGCCGCTCCCTCGTCGGACGGCACGAACACGTTCGCGCGCGTGTTGGCCGGGATCTCGATGTCGAGCAACAGATGATCCCCGTCGACGCTCCAGTGCGAGCCGATGAGCCCGTGGATCGAGCGATACGTCGCGCTCGCGTGCGTCAGCGGGCCCGCCACGTTCGGTCGCACCGAGAAATGCTCGAACCCGGGATGATCCGGATCCGGTTGGATCCCGGCCACGCTCTCGAACAGCCACCTGCCGCACGAGCCGAACGCGTAGTGGTTGAACGAGTTCATGCTCGCGTCCGGATGCACACCCTGCTCGGGCGTCCAGCCGTCCCAGCGCTCCCAGATCGTCGTGGCACCGTGCGTCACCGAGAACAGCCAGGACGGGAACGTGTCCTGCATCAGCAACCGGTACGCGATGTCGCTGCGACCGCCGGCGCTCAAGGTCGGGAGCAGATCGCCGGTGCCGACGAAACCGGTCGATGAATGCCAGCCGCGCGATTCGATGTCGGCGATCAAGCGCTCGAGCGTCGCCTGTCGCAGACTTTGCGGCAGCAAGTCGAACTGCAACGCCAGCACGCAACCGCACTGCGTTCCACCCGTGACGCGCCCATCGGCATCCACATACTTGGCGACGAACGCAGCCTTGATGTCGGCGAAGAGTTGCGCGTACTTCTCCGCATCGTCCTTCCGCCCGAGCACGCGCAGCGATCGCGTGACAAGGTCCGTCGAATGTGCGAAGTACGCCGTGCCGATGAGGTCCTTCGGAGTCTCCGCGTCGACGCTGAGCCAGTCGCCGTAGTCGTTGCCGCGATCGTGGTCGCGGATCAACCCCGTGCTGTGCGCGCGACACCACTCCACCCAGCGCACCATCGAGTCGATGTGGCGCTCGAGCACGCGCTCGTCGCCGTACATCTGGTAGAGCGTCCAAGGCACGATCGTCCCCGCGTCGGCCCAGGCCGGCGTGCCGTAGGAGAGGCCCTTCATCGCCGGTGCCACGTCCGAGTGCGCACCGTCGGCGCGTTGTGCATCGTCGACGTCGATCATCCACTTCGAAAGGAACGCGGCCACGTCGGCCTCGAATGCAGCGGTCGGCGCGAACACTTGCGCATCGGCCATCCAGCCCATGCGCTCGTCGCGCTGCGGACAGTCGGTCGGGATGCTCACGTAGTTGCCGCACATCCCCCACATGATGTTGGCTTGCAAGCGATCGATGCGCGGATCGGAGCACGAAAACAGGTTCCAGGGCGTGACGTCCGAACCGAGCACGGTGCCGGTGACATCGCTCACAAGCGGGGCTTGCGAGAGCCCCGTGACCTCGACGTAGCGGAAGCCGTGGTAGGTGAACTGCGGCTCCCACACCTCGACCGGCGAACCCTTGCAGATGTACGTGTCGGTCGCCGCGGCGCCGCGCAAGTTGGCCGTGTAGAGCGTGCCGTCCGGTGACAGCATCTCGCCTTGACGCACGGTCACGACGGTCCCGCGCGTCGCGTGCACGCGCAAGCACGCGACGCCGACCATGTTCTGTCCGAGGTCGAACGTGAAGTGTCCCGGGCTCGGCTCGGTGACGGAGCGCGCGGGCAACTGTTGCAGCACGCAGACGGGTGCATCCGTCTCCGCTTGGAGCGTGCGTGACTCTTTGCGCAGGCCGACCGGAGTCCAGCTCGTCGCGTCGATGTCGCTGGTGCACCAGCCGTCGATCTCCAACCGTGCATCGTGCACTTCGCCGTCGAGGATGTCCGCGGCGAGCAGCGGCCCGTCGTGTCGCACCCACGATCCGTCGGTCGCGATCCGCTCGCTCGAGCCGTCCGAGTACGTGATCTCGAGCTGGGCCAGGAGCGCCGGAGTCGTGCCGTAGAACTGTCTTGCGTGGAAGAGACCGGCTCGTCCGCTGAACCATCCTGGCGCGACGATCGCGCCGAGCACGTTCTCACCCG
Source organism: Planctomycetota bacterium (assembly GCA_038330085.1). Lineage (GTDB taxonomy): Bacteria > Planctomycetota > UBA1135 > UBA1135 > JAEUIA01. The sequence continues at coordinate 3,004 of JBBQNP010000038.1, forward strand.
GCTTGATTCGATCGGTCACGTCGTGCACCTGGTACCGCACGCGCTTGGCGTAGTCCGTCCAACCCGGTGACAGCCGATCGGTACCGACGCGCTCGCCGTTCAGGAACATCTCGTAGGCACCGAGAGCGGTCGCGTACAGGCGCGCCGAGGTCACGGTCTTCTGCGCCGTGAAGGACCTGCGCAGGTACGGCATGCGCTCGTGCACGAAGTTCGCCGTCCCTTTCTCTTCCACCTGTGTCTCGAGACGCGCGTCGCCGCAGCGGTAGCGGATCTCGAGGTGCTTCGTCACTCCGTACGCCGGATCGCCGCCGAGCGCCGTGTTGTTCGCGACGACGGGCTCGCCGCGACGCAGCATCTGTGCGACGAGCTGCGTGACGTCCTTGCGCACGGAGCCGTCCGCATTGCAGTACTTGGCCTCGTCGATGGTCACGTCGACGGGTGTGCCGCCGGCCTCGATCCACTCGGCGCTCCAGTCCGTGATCGAGAGCAGGCCCATCGTCCAGTGCGCGGGCGCACTCCACGCGCCGGGCTCACCCTCGCGATCCCACGACATCACCTTCCACGAGCAGTCTTGTCGCGAAGCCAGCGGCTTGCCGGCGTAGGCGACGTGCGTCGTGATGTTCGACAGGACGTGCCCGCTGTCCCACAGATCGCCTTCGTCGCGCGAGAGCCGATCCGAAGACGACGCGACGAGGATGCGGTAACCGAACTGGAGTGCATCCCGATGTGGCGATTCGACGATCCACGTGAGCCTCGGCGCGTGCTCCTCGACACCGAGCGGATCGACCAAGTACTCGCAGCGAAGCTCCGCCGCGCGCAGTGTTCTCGTGCCGGTCCCCTTCGCACCGGACGCCGTCGACGAACACGCGATGAGAGCGAGAAACGCGGCAGCGTAGGCGATCGACGAGCTGCGCAATGCGCCGCTGCCCGTTGCGCGGGGGGTGACTGGATCACCCACGGCGGCGTCGTTCGACGTGCACGGCGAGCAGCGCGACATCCGGCGGACGAACTCCGGCGATGCGCGCGGCCTGCCCGAGCGTCCGCGGTCGCAAGCGCGAGAGCTTGTCCTTGGCCTCGTTCGCGAGCCCGGTCATGGCACGGTAGTCGAGGTCTTCGGGGATCTCGACGGATTCCTGACGCAGCATGCGCGCGACGTTTTCTTCCTGGCGCTCCACATAACCGGCGTATTTCACGTCGGTCTCCAACGACAAGGCGATGCCTTCGTCGAGATCGAGCGCGCGCAGGGGTTCATGCCGCGCGGCGAGCGTCGACCACGTCTCCTCGGTGCGCAACAACAGCTCGTCGAGCCGCTTGCCGTGCTCGCGCAGGCTCTGCAGCACGCTCAGCGCCGCACGCTTCGTGCGCGCACGATCGTCGAGCTTCTGCACCGCATCGTCCCCCACCAGACCGACTGCATGCGCGCGCGGAACCAGGCGATCCTCCGCGTTGTCGTTGCGCAACAACAAGCGGTGCTCGGCCCGGCTCGTGAACATGCGATACGGCTCGCTCGGGTTCGACACGACGAGGTCGTCGACCATCACACCGATGTAGGCTTCGTGACGTCCGAGCACGAACGCACCGCGACCTTGCGACCACAACGCGGCGTTCGCGCCCGCGACCAGCCCTTGACCCGCGGCCTCTTCGTAACCCGACGTGCCGTTGATCTGCCCGGCGAGGAACAACCCCGCGACCTTCTTCACCGCGAGCGTGTCGGTCAACTGGCTCGGCTGCACGAAGTCGTACTCGACGGCGTAACCATGACGCAGGAAGCGCGCGTGCTCGAGCCCCACGACGGTGTGCAGCATGTCCTCCTGCACGTCCGCGGGCAGCGACGTCGACACTCCGTTCACGTACACGACGTCCGTCGACAAGCTCTCGGGCTCGAGGAACACCTGGTGGCGATCCTTGTCGGCGAAGCGCATCACCTTGTCCTCGACCGACGGGCAATAGCGCGGACCGACACCCTTGATGCGCCCCGCGTACATGGGTGCCTTGTGGATGTTCGCGCGGATGAACTCGTGCGTGCGCGCGTTGGTCCACGTGATGCGGCAGTCGACCTGCGGCAGCGACGGAAAATGCGCGCGGTCCGTCCACGACGAGAACGGCGTCGGTCGCGCATCGCCGAGCTGCTCCTCGAGCGCGTTCCAGTCGATCGATTCGCGCGCCAATCGCGGCGGCGTGCCGGTCTTCAAGCGCCCAACTGCGAGCCCGAGACGCTCGAGATCCGCGCTGATCCCGGTCGATGTCCCCTCGCCGATGCGGCCGCCCGGCGCCGTGCTCTCGCCCGTGTGCATGATCGCGCGCAAGAACGTGCCGGTGGTGATCACCGTCGCCGACGCGCGCAGCTCGCGTCCGCCCTCGGAACCGACACCGGCGAAGCGCACGCCACGCACGCAGCCGTCCTCGACGATCAGGCCGGACGCTGCACCTTCGACCAACTCGATGTTCGGCTGCGCGCGCACGTACGCCGTGATCGCGTCGCGATACACGTGCCTGTCCGACTGACAACGCGGCCCGCGCACTGCGACGCCCTTGCCCGTGTTGAGCACCTTGAATTGAATTCCGCTCTGATCCGCGATGCGCCCCATCGCGCCACCGAGCGCGTCGATCTCGCGCACGATCTGCCCCTTGCCCAAGCCCCCGATCGCCGGGTTGCAGCTCATCTCCCCCACGCGATCGAGGCGCAACGTGGCCAGGATCGTGCGCGCACCCAGGCGCGCCGCCGCGAGCGCAGCCTCGATCCCCGCGTGACCGCCGCCCACCACGAGCACGTCGGCATCGCGCGCGCGCATCGACGGGGAGGGGTGGAGATGAGAAGGGCTTTCCATGCGATCCACGCGCGCACAGCGCGCGAGGGCGGAACATTGAACCCGATCTGCGCGCGCGCGCCCATCGCGACGCAGCATGAACCTTGGGGCACGCGTTTTCCGCGAGGTAATCTCGCCTGGCGACATGCCCATTGCCGAAAGGGCACGCGTGCGTTCGTGGATCTTCCGGCATCGACTGCGCCTGCGGGCGATCTACGGCACCCGCCCTGCGATCCGGCCGGAGGCCACCGGGCGCGAGCGGCGCCCGCGCGAGACGACCGACGGCCTGACGCCCGGCCAAGCGGGCCGCCGCGGCCGCTGGTACGTGATCCGACCGCATCCGCCGGCGGCCTGAACGCAACCGCCGGGCCCCAGTGTGGTAAAGGTGGAGCATGCTCCGCCGTCCCAACTGGGCCCTCGTCGCCGTCCTGGTCCCTCTCACGCTGCTTCTGGCGGCGCGCGAGGTCCGCGAGCACGACACTTTGCAGGACCTGCTCCTGCGCCTCCGTGCCAACCGCGACGGCGTCGTCAACGAGATGCGGGACAGCGTCGACGCGGTGCTCGCGACGATGGAACAGGACGCGACCTCGCGCAGCCTCGACGCGCTCGAGTCCGCGCACAAGAGCCTGGTCGCGATGGGCCCCGAGGTCGCGACGCTGCTCGTCGACACGCTCGATCCGGGTGCGCAGAGCACCGACGCGCAAAAGCTGCGCTCGCAGTACATCACGCTCGTGCTGGCCGAGTTGAAGAGCCGCGCGATCCTGCAGCGCGTCATCGACATCGCGCAGAGCGGTTCGGTCGACGGTCGCTTGAACGCGATCAGCGTGCTCGGTCTCTCCACCGATCCCGAGCGCGCCGGCCCCGTGCTCGTCGGCCTCTACCGCGGCAACTTCGGCGAGCTGCGTCAGGCTGCGCTCGCGTCGCTCGCGCGCTTGGGCGGCGACTCGAACGACAAGGTGCTCGAGGAGGCTCTGACCGACGCCAAGCCCGAGGTCGTCGACGCGACGCTCGAAGCGCTGGCCGAATCGCACAAGGCCTCGATGGCGCCGCGCGTGCTCAAGATCCTGGCCAGCCCGACGGAAGCGATCCAGCACCTCGACAAGCTCATTGCGTACTACCGCGCGTCCCCCGAGGTCGTCGACAAGGCGACACTGTCCGGCCTGATCAAGGTCTTGGGCGAAAGCACTGCGTCGACCGAACAGCGCCAGAAAGTGCTCGACTTCCTTCCGGCCCTCGCAGATCGGTTCGACAGCGAGGCCAAGAAGGAAATGCGCGTTCTCGCCGGATCGAACGTCAAGGAGGTCTCCGACGGGGCGCTCGTCGTGCTCGCGCTGATCGGCGATCGGCAGGCGCGCAAGGACCTGCTCCAGACCTACGACGACGCCATCGAGAAGAACAAGGTCTGGGGGCCGTCGTTCGCGGCGCGCGGTGACATCCTCTACAAGATCGGCGACTACAAGGAAGCGGTGAAGGACTACACGCACGCGATCCAGCTCTCGGCGGAGGACCTGCGCCAGCGGCAGGACGGGATGTACATCGGGCTCGCGAAGAGCTACGCGATGCAAGGCAAGATCGTCGAGGCCGGGAAGACGCTCGAAAAGGCGCCGCTCACGAACAAGCAGCTCGTCGCGCTCAAGAAGGACCCCGCGTTCGCGAAGCTGGTCGATCATCCCAAGTACAAGGACCTGTTCGTCCCGCACTGATGGCGACGGGGCTCGTCACCCAAGCGGATCCGGCGCGCCACGACACGGGGCCCGGGCATCCCGAGCGAGCCGAGCGCGTGGCGGCGGTGGTCGAGAGGTTGCGCGCGAGCGGGTTGATGCAGTCGATGCTGCGCGAGACGGCGCCCTCGTGCGCGATCGCCGATCTCGAGCGTGTGCACGCGGCGAGACACGTGCGCGCGATGCAGTCGGCGATCGAGTCGGGAGCGCGCGTTCTCGACGAGGGCGACACGCGCGCGTCGGCCGGTTCTTGGCGCGCTGCGCTGGAGTCGGCGGGCGGGGCAGTGCTGGCCGTCGACAAGGTCTGGAAAGGCGAGTGGTCGAACGCGTTCGTCGCCGCGCGTCCGCCCGGGCACCACGCCGAACGCGACAGCGCGATGGGTTTCTGCGTGTTCAACAACGTCGCGGTGGCCGCAGCACACTTGGTCGAAGTGCTCGGCGCCGAGCGCGTCGCGATCGTCGACTGGGACGTCCACCACGGGAACGGGACGCAGCACTTGTTCGAGTGCGACCCGCGCGTGCTCTTCGCGAGCCTGCACCAGTGGCCGCTCTATCCGGGCACGGGCGCGCGCAACGAGCGCGGAATCGGAGAGGGCGAGGGCACGACGCTGAACCTGCCGCAACCGCCGCACGCGGGCGACGCACAGTGGCTCGGCGCGTTCGAGCGCGATCTGATGCCGGCGCTCGAGGACTTCGATCCGCAGATCGTGCTCGTGTCGGCCGGGTTCGACGCGCACCGCGACGATCCGCTCGCTCAGACGGAACTGACCACGGGTGCCTTCGCGACGATGACGGAGAGGCTGCTCGAGTTAGCGCGCTCACGCTGCGAAGGACGCTTGGTCTCGCTGCTCGAGGGCGGCTACGACCTGCGCGCGCTCTCCGACTCGGCGGAAGCGCATGTCGCGGCGTTGGTGCGCGCGAAATGAGTGCGCGGTAGCTGCGAACGATCGTGGCTGCCGCGTTCGCCCCCCGATCTTGATTCCGCGAAGCTTCGGCGTCCGGCGACCGCGCGGTGCCAGGCACCCATCGCGGGACCCTGTACTTCTCGTCGCGCGAAAGCGCGCGACCATGCGACGGGTTCGAGGCACCACGCGCTCACGCGCGCTTGCGGCCCGCCGCGTCGACGATCATCGGCGAGAAGAAGAGCGCGTTCGGATCCCGCTTGCGCTCCTCCCACTCGCGCAAGTACAGCGCGCGATCGGAAGCCGTGAGCACGCCGCTCTTCTCCATCACGCCCGAGAAGTGCGGAAAGAAGTGGTCGGCCCAACGGAACGCCGGCGAATCAGGTCCGCCGCACATCGTGTTCGACTTCAGGTCGACGAGATCGAGCCCCGCTCCTGCGAAGATGCGCGCCATGCCGCCGGACACGAACGCGTTCCCGCCGGAGCGCGCGTAGGTCTCGCGCGTCGCGCGGATCACGGCGCGGAAACCAGCGCTCTCGGGAAAGATCGAGATCCCCTCGTGGTTGTAGTCCTCGATCGCGAGCACGCCGCCGGGCTTCAACAAGCGCGCGAGACGGATCGCGACGGCATCGGGATCAGCGAGAAAGCTGAACACCCAGCGCGCGAACACGACGTCGAACGTGCCGTCTGGAAGGTCGAGATCCTGGATGCGCGCACGCACCGGCTGCACGTTTCGCAGTCCGCGCCGCGCGATCTCCCCCTCGATGTGCTCGATCCAGCGCGGCGATTCGTCGAGCGCCACCACCGTGCCTCCGGCGCCGACCATGCGCTCGAGATCGAACGACACGTACCCCGGGCCGCAGCCCAGGTCGAGCACCCGCATCCCGCGGCGCGTGCCGATGCGCTCGAGGAACGCGCGCGTGATGTCGCCCCAGACTTCGTGCTGGAAGGCGAGGCGGTCGAGCTCGAGGTCGCTCGTGCCGAGCGGGTATTGCGTCGTCATAGCTTGGGAACCTGGCTGCTTGGAATCGTCGATCACGAGTACGAGAGTGGTGCGCCACACGGACCACTCGACGGGCGCCGGAGCCGAGAATGGTACGGTGAAACGCCTGCGATGAGCCTCTCGATCCACGATCACGACCGGCGCAAGTTCCAGCGCAAGTATGTCTACGCGGTGCTGGGGAGGCGCGCAGGCGGCGTGTCGGTCGGTGTGAACCTGAACACGAACAGCGCCTGCAACTGGCGCTGTGCCTACTGCGAGATCCCAAACCTCGTGTTCGGCAACGCACCGCACTGCGACCTAGCGCTGCTCGAGAGCGAGCTGCGCGATCAGTTGCACGACATCCTCCACGGCGACTGGCTCGTGAAGAATGTGCCGGAAGAGCGCTGGCGCGTGCTCAAGGACGTATCGATCTCGGGCAACGGCGAGCCGACGTCGTGCCCGGAATTCGCCGAGGTCGTCGCGCTCATTGGACGCGTGCTCGCGGAGTTCCAACTCGAACGCAGAGTCCAACTCGTGTTGATCACCAACGGCTCGCTCGTGCACAAGCCCCAGGTGCAGCGTGGTCTGAAGGTCATGAACGATCTCGGCGGCGTCGTCTGGTACAAGCTCGACAGCGCGACCCCAGAAGGACAAGCGCGCATGAACGACGCGCACGCGGGCATCGAGCGCGCGCGCGCAAACCTCGTCACTGCGGCGAACCTGTGTGCGACGTGGATCCAGACGATGGCGCTGGCGCGCAACGGCGAGCCGCCCTCGGTGGCAGAGCAGGACGCGTACCTCGCGCTCTTGCGCGGTCTCGTCGATGAGCGCGTGCCGGTGAAGGGCGTGCTGCTCTACGGAATGGCGCGACCTTCGTTCCAGCGCGAGGCCGCGGAACTCAGTGCGCTGCCCCCGGAGTGGATGCAGGCCTGGGCACGCCGCATCGAAGAGACGGGCCTCGAAGTGCGCCTGTCTGTGTAGCGCGCGGGCCCAGAAAGACGGACGGCGCCCTCTCGTCCTCCGACGAAAACGCGCCGCCCACCTCATCATGCCAATCCTTGGGATCGGCCCCATCACTGCGAGTCACCTGATCGGCCCGTCAGCGGACCAGGAACCCGACCCGCTCTCCGTTCGCCTTGCGACGGACGGAGAATGGGTCGGGGGGTGCAACCACCCGATGCTGAGCCGGTTCCGCGCCGATGCACACTTTTTTTTAAACTTGCCCAGGGACTTGACCCTCGCGCCCCCCCCCGCGAATGGGCGGGCAGCCGGAGGCTGTATGCTGTCCTCAAAGCAGGCACTCGCCGCGCGGTTCACCCGTCGAAAACCGCAGCCAAGAGACGGGAGTCAAGAGGCCGTTGACCATGGAGTGCGAAGACCGCGGGCATGAATCGCGTCCAGCCTCCTCCGAGCTTCAAGAGCGCGTGAAGGAGCTGACCTGTCTGTACGCCGTGTCCCAGATCATCGTCGGCGCGGAACTCGATCTGCCGGATCGGATCCGAAAGATCGTGACCATCCTCCCAAGTGCATGGCGCTATCCGGATCTGGCAGTCGCCCGGATCACCCTCGACCAGCAACGCTTCGAGAGCCTTGGGTACGAGCGGGTCCATGCCGTCCAACGCGCGGATCTCGTCGTCGAGGGCCGACGGCGAGGCTGCGTCGAAGTGGGCTACATCTCGACTCCGCCGGGTGATTCCGAGGTTCCGTTCCTTCCCGAGGAACGCAATCTGATCGAGAACATCGCACACCAGCTCTCGCTGTGCATCACGCGTCAGGAGGGTGCGACGCGGCGCGCCGTGCTGGAGCAGGAGCTGCGACATGCGGATCGGCTGGCGACGATCGGACAACTCGCTGCAAGGGCCGCCCACGAGATGAACGAGCCCCTGTGCAGCGTGCTCGGTTTTGCCCAGCTGGCGCTCAAGACGCCGGGCACGCCGCAAGCCGTCTCCAACGATCTGCGCGAAATCGTCAACGCCTCCCTCAGGGCTCGTGACCTCGTCAAGAAGCTCTTGCTCTTCGCGCGTCAGACGCCCATCGAGCGCGTCCCCATGAACTTGAACGAGCGCGTCGAAGAGGCACTGTTCTTGTTGGAAGCGGGCAGTGAGAAGCAGGGGATTCGATTGATGCGGCGGCTGGCCGAGGATCTGCCGACCATCGAAGCGGATCCGATCCAGATACGACAGGTCCTCGTGAACCTGACGGTCAACGCAATGCAGGCGATCGCAACGGAGGGGACCGTGACCGTCGAAACACGAGCCGAACCGCAGCACGTCATCTTGTCGGTGTCCGACACCGGCCAGGGAATGAGCCCAGATGTCCTGAAGAACATCTTCAATCCGTTCTTCACGACGAAGGAACCCGGCGAGGGAACGGGGCTGGGTCTGTCCGTCGTGCACGGCATCGTCGCGTCGCACGGCGGGACGATCGAGGTCGAGAGCCAAGTAGGCCAAGGGAGCCGCTTCATCGTGCGGCTGCCGGCGGCCGGGAACCTGCAGGTCTCGGCATGAATGAGAAGATCGTGTCCGCGGCCCCGGATCGCATCCTCGTCGTCGACGATTCGGTGAGCACGCTCACGGTGGTGGAGCGCAACCTCGCGTCGAGCGGGTACGTCGTGTTCACCGCGACGAGCGTCCAAGACGCGATCGATCTGCTCGAGAACACACCGGTCGATCTGGTCGTGACCGACCTCCACATGCCGAAGTTCAGCGGGCTCGACCTGATCCGCCACGTGCGCAGCAGCTTCCCCGACGTGGTCGTGATCATGATCACGGGGTTCGCCTCCATCGGTAGTGCGGTCTCGGCGATCAGGGAGGGTGCAGAGAACTACTTGTCGAAGCCCTTCACCGACGACGAGTTGATGTCCGCGGTCGAGAGCGCGCTACGCCACCTCCACGAACGTCGCGACCTGCAGGCTGTTCCCGACGAAGGGTCGGGATCGCCGCATGGATTGATCGGAAACTCGGTTGCGATGCGAAGCGTCTACCACCTGATGTCCAGGGCGAGCGGGGTGAGCGTCACCGTCTTGATCTTGGGTGAGAGTGGTACCGGCAAAGAGCTCGTCGCGCGCGGGATCCACTACGGGAGCAAACGGGCATCCGCTCCGTTCGTGGCGGTCAATTGCGCCGGCATTCCCGAGGAGCTGGTCGAGAGCGAGCTGTTCGGCCACGTGAAAGGGGCCTTCACGGGTGCGACGTCGAGCCGCAACGGGCTGTTCGGGGCGGCCGACGGAGGCACGATCTTCCTCGATGAGATCGGGGAGCTGGCCCCGGCGACGCAAGCCAAGCTGCTGCGCGTGCTGCAAGAACAAGAAGTGCAGATGGTCGGCGCCGACGCACCTCGCAAGATCGACGTGCGTGTGATCGCGGCGACGAACAAGGACCTGAAGGCGCTCGTGGCCCGAGGGGAATTCCGGGAAGACCTGTTCTACCGACTTCACGTTCTCACCATCGATCTTCCCCCGCTGCGCGACCGCGGCGAAGACACCCTGCTGCTGGTGCGGCACTTTCTCGGCCGATTCTCCGCACAAGCCGGACGCGAGGTCCCGAGGTTGACGGACCGAGCCATCGAAGCGCTGCGCACCTATTCCTGGCCGGGCAACGTACGCGAGCTGCAGAACTTGCTGCAACGCGTGATCATCTTGTCGGACGGCGACGAGATCGACATCGCGGACTTGCCCGTGGCCATGCACTTCAGCGTGCCGTACGGGCGTGGCCTGGATCGTTCGCTGCTGGAGGTCGAGCGCGAGCACATCAAAGCCGTGCTGGCCAGCGTCGGGGGGAACAAGACCCGAGCGGCCGAGATCCTCGGCATCCATCGCAAGTCGATTCGCGACAAGTTGAAGGCCGCCGAAGCCAATCCCTCGGAATAGGGTGGCGGTACGGAAGGTACCGCTGGTGCGATTCGAACCACTGTCCGAGCCTCCGCGCTGCCTGCGCATCCGCTTTCCGAAATCTCGGACAGCCAGAACGTGATCGTCGCGGCTCCGTGTGCCGAGATGAGCCGCGAAATTCTCGGGGCTCCGCCGAGGAGGCCCGTTTGTTGTGTGGCACATGCCGGAGAGTGATCCATGTTCACGCGTGCGGACGACCTGTGCCCGATTTCCTCCCGTACAGATCGACGAGTGAGGCGGCGAGAGGCTGATCCGAAAGGAAGGGCAGAACCGATGTCGAGCGACAACAGACACGACTGGGCCATCGTGCTCGCGGCCGGCGAAGGAACGCGTCTGCGCGAGCTGACCACGGATGAACGTGGGCGGACGTGGCCCAAGCAGTTCTGTTCCCTAACCGGCGGGCGGAGCCTGTTGCAAGAGACCCTGTCGCGCGCCGAGAGGATCACGTCGACGGAGCGGATCGTGGTCGTCGTCGCCGCGCACCACGAGCACTGGTGGCGCGCGCAGCTTGTGGGACTTCCACCCGCGAACCTCATCGCGCAGCCTCGCAACCTGGGAACGTCGCCCGGCCTTTTGTTGCCGTTGATGCACGTACTCGCACAGGATCCTGCCGCGCGCATCACGGTGCTCCCTTCCGATCATCACGTCGAAGACGAGGCGGTGCTCGCGCGCTCGTTGCGTCGTGCGTTGAACGGCCTCCGGTTGCACCCGAGCGCGCTGATCCTGCTCGGAATGACACCCGAGGCACCCGAGACGGAATACGGATGGATCGTGCCCGCGACCGTCACCTTCGACGACCCGGTTCCTGTTCGTTCGTTCGTCGAGAAGCCCTCCCGCGACATCGCGGAACGCCTCTTCAGTAGCGGAGCACTCTGGAGCAGCTTCTTGATCGCGACCAGGGGTGACGAGCTGCTCACGCGGTTCGAACGCTGCTCGCCCCACTGGGTCGAAGCGTTGCACGGCGTGGGTGCGCATTCATCTGCGGCGCTGGACCGCATCTACGCTCGGATGGACGCATACGACTTCTCGCGCCAGATCCTGCAATCTGACGGGATCGGTCTGCAGGTCCTGCGCGTTCCAGCGTGCGGTTGGACCGACCTTGGAACGCCTCGGCGCGTCGTTGAATGCCTACAAGCTCTCGACCCACGATCGCAGCCCCAGCGCGCGATTCGCACACGAACGCGTCGAGAGGGTTCGCCGTACGATCTGCGCGTGGCAGTGCGGCGAGCCTGTTCGGTGGAAGAGAGAGCCGCCGGTGTGTGACAACGACTCCAGGACAACCTTCTATCTCGCGCACGCGACTACGCGAGCCCGATCTTCGGATCGTCCTGATCGTGATGAGGGTTGACCCGGACTGTTCGTGAGCTTCGGCTGCGCTTCTTCGAGCGTGGTCTGCGCTACGAAATGGGGCCCATCGTGGAGCGTGCACGCTCCTTGCTCACATTTGGAGGGATGGAGGCATGAGCATGGACTTCTCGCTCGGGGTGCGTCTGACCCACTTCTTCGATTTCTTGTTCCTCTCCCTGCTGGTCCGCAGCGGGATCGAGATCTTGGGGGCGCACCCGAAGCTGTACTGGCGTGACCACTGCTCTCCCGGAAGCGAATGGCTGCGCTTCACGCGCAAGAAGATGCCGAGCGCGGAGCCCTGGACCGCTGAGGACGAGATCGAGCCGCTCTCCTCTTGGATTGCCTTGCCCGGCGGCAACAACCTCGGGCTTGGGCGTCACTGGCACTTTGGAGCGGCCACCGGCTGGGTGCTCTGCGGCCTCGTCTATGTGGCGACGCTGCTGGTCACCTCCGAGTGGCGACGGTTGGTTCCGACCTCACTGTCGATCGTTCCGGACGCATGGCGTGCATTCCTGACGTATGCCAGCCTGCACATCCCCGCCGGCGATCCAAACTACAACCCGCTTCAGCAGCTCACCTACTTCCTCCTGATCTTCGGGTTGGCACCACTTCAGATCGTGAGCGGCCTGGTGATGTCGCCAGCACTCGCGGCGCACTTTCCCAGGGCGACCCGGGTCCTGGGCGGAAGGCAGGCCGCGCGCAGCGTTCACTTCCTGGGGCTCGTCGCGTTCATAGTATTCTTCGTCGTGCACATCTCGCTCGTCGTCATCCACGGGTTTGGCGCGGGGATGGCGAGAATCGTGCTCGGCGCGGAAACCACCTCGCAGCCACTCGCGATCCTCCTCGGTTTGCTCAGCATCGGGGCCGTGATCGTCGTGAACGTCGTGGCGACCCGAGCGTCGTTGCACAACACATCGCTCACGAAGCGATGGCTCGAAATCGGCGTCGATCCGCTCCGACGCCTGCTCTTTCATCACTGGACATCCAGGCAGCAACACCGCGTCGTCTCGTCCTTTGCGCGTGTGAATGGACGGCCTCCGAAGAACGAGGACTACACGCGCGCGGCGGCCACAGGCTTCGCTGACTGGCGGTTGCGTATCGATGGGTTGGTTGAAGTTCCGCTGAGCCTGTCGCTCGCCGAACTGCGAGCCATGCCGCGCACCTCGCAATCCACGCTGCACGTTTGCATCCAAGGCTGGACCTATTTCGCTACATGGTCCGGCGTCAGCGTTTCGTACCTCTTGGAAAAGGCGCGCACGAAGCCCGCGGGCAGATATCTCGTCTTTCACACGCTCGACGAGAAGTGGGAACGTCCCGGCCATGGTCATTATTACGAAGTCATCGACCTCGAGACCGCGCGCGCTCCCCAGGTGATCCTCGCCTACGAGATGAACGGAACAGCGCTTCCCGTCGAGCATGGCGCCCCATTGAGGCTCCGCGTCGAGCACCAGCTCGGTTACAAGATGGCCAAGTGGGTCGACCGCATCGAAGTCGTCGACGATTTTCGGGGGGTTGGCGCGGGACAGGGAGGGTGGCGCGATGACGTGCTCAACTACTACCCGTCCGATGCTGGGATCTGATGCTCCGAGTTGCGAGCGGCCGGTGAGACGGAAGGTGCCGGTGGTTCATTTCGATCCGCGCCGGCAACTCGGTCGCAGTCCCCGCCGCGGAGCCGCAAGGTGATCGAGAAACGCTGAAGGGTGGTTCGCAATCCCGACTTGTGACCACGTCCACCCACCCAGCGGACCCTTCGAACCGCGCGGCCCTGTTGTTGCCAAGTGCTCTGCATGAGTGGCGTCGCAGCACACCTGGCAACCCGTGGTGAGCGTCATTCGTTCCCGCTGACTCGCCTTCGCCACAGCCATCCGTCGCGAGGCACCCGAAGAATCCAACGATTCGACGGCTGCTTCGCGGCTCGATCGCCCACGCAGGGGCGAAATCGGATCGCGCACTCCTTGCGCCATGACCTGCTTGCACGGATGAATCGAGCGCGAACCGGCGAGGAAGGCCCTGGTCAAGTGAACGACCATGCACGGAAGAGGAGCAACGCATGAGTACCGTCGACAACGAGCGTCAGGAACACGCGCAGGTGAACACTGCGAAGTGGAAGCCCTGGAGGAGCGGCAGCGGAATGAACAGCCGAAAGATCATCATCACGTTTCAGGACATGAAGAGGCTCTACGACTTGCTCAACAACGCCAGGGACCCTTTTGGCCGAGACACGCCGTACTTGGAGACCCTGCGAAACGAGCTCAACCACGCGAGCCTCGTGGGTTCCAACGCGATCGACGCCGATGTCGTCACCATGAACTCCACGGTCGTCGTGCGCGAAAGCAAGGGCGGACAGACCAGCCAGTTCACCCTCGTCTTTCCGGAGCGCGCCAATCCAGAAACGAACCACGTTTCCGTGCTCGCCCCGCTCGGCGCTGGCCTTCTTGGATATCGCGTCGGCGATCGAGTTTCTTTCGCGGTTCCGACTGGAAGGCGAACGTGCGAAATCGTCGACATCGTGTACCAGCCTGAGGCTGCCGGGGACCTTCATTTGTAGGGCTTCCCCCCAGAGAACGAGACAAGGACCGTCGTGGCACGCAACAAGAGCATCGTGAACGAACGATGGCCGGACTTACTCCATGCGCGGGCTGTCGCCCGTTGAACATCCAAGACCGACCGAAACCCACAACACACCGAAAAAGGACAGAGAACATGGCACAGAGCGAAGCACGAAACAGGATGACGAACTCCCAAAGCGGCAACGGAAAAGACAAGGCCGGGGTTCAGTACGGCCTCACCGACGCACAGGTCCGTTCTCGTGCGTACGAGATCTACGAGTCGCGCTGCGACAACGACCACGAAGGAGACGAGCTGGGCGACTGGCTCGCCGCCGAGCAAGAGCTGCAGGGGCACGACAGTGGTGCACGACGCAGGTCCCGGCGAGAGATCGAATCGCGTGAAGCATCCTTCTCCCCTCGTCGGCCCTATGCGACCTCGGGGGGGCCGCTGGACGATTGACGCGACGATGCGAGCGCGGAGCAACTGCCATGATCCGAATCAAACGCACTTACGAACCCCGAGCGCGCGGAGATGGCCGGCGCGTCCTCGTAGAGCGCTTGTGGCCACGTGGCATCAAGAAGGAGGTGCTCGCAGCCGACGCGTGGTTGAAGGACGTCGCGCCGAGCACCGCCTTGAGAAAGTGGTTCGATCACCGGGTCGAACGCTGGGAAGAGTTTCGACGCCGGTACAAGAAGGAGCTCTCCGAGAACCCGGAGGCGTGGCAACCCATCCTCGAGGCCAGCCGACGTGGGACGGTGACGCTCCTGTACGCTGCGCATGACACCCTCCACAACGGTGCCTTGGTGCTGTGCGATTATCTGAACGCACGAGTGCCGGGGCGTACGAAGGAGGGCCCAGCTCGCAGGCGACAGCCTGCAACGAAGCTTGCCGGCGAGACCATCGCTTCGAGGAAAAGCCGCAACGAATGAAGCGGCTGGAATGCTCCGACCGCGTGTCCATCGAAAGTGCACATGCGGTCTCAGCCCTCGACCGTTCACGAGCCGCAGATCTCGATCGAGTTCATCACCGAGGGCAGGGAGATCGACTCATGGAAGGAGCACGATAGCCATGACCACAGAAGCCAAATGGTCCACGTATCTGTTGAAGCTGGCGGGCCGCTCCGAGGTTGCTGAGCGAACGCTGGAGATCCAGTTCGACAGGCCGACCGACATGAGCTTCAAGGCGGGCCAGTTCATGGACCTCACGTTGATCGATCCGCCTGAGACGGACGCCGAGGGCAACTCGCGCGGCTTCTCCATCAACAGTGCGCCGGACGATCCGAAGCTGATCTTCACGACGCGCTTGCGGGACACGGCGTTCAAGCGCGTTCTGAAGACGCTGCCCATCGGAACCGAGGTCAAGGTCGAGGGGCCGTTCGGGAACTTCACGCTGCACAACAACCCCCGCCGGCCGGCAGTGTTCCTGGCGGGAGGGATCGGCATCACGCCCTTCCGCAGCATCGTGCGCTGGGCCACGCATCAAAGGCTGCCTCAGCGAATCCTTCTCTTCTATGCCAACCGGCGACCGGAGGACGCTCCGTTCCTGGACGAGCTTTCCGCCCTCGCGGCGGAGAACGCGAACCTCACCGTGGTCCCGACGATGACGCACATGAGTGATTCGCACGTGAAGTGGAATGGGGCGACCGGTCGCATCGACGACTCTCTCCTCGAGAGGTATGTGACGGGCCTCACCTCCGCAGGCAAGCCGCTCGACGCGCCCATCTACTACTTGGCCGGACCTCCGGCGATGGTGGCAGGCTTGCACACGATGCTGAACAAAGTCGGTGTCGACGACGACGACATCCGCGCAGAGGATTTCACAGGCTATTGAAACGCGCTGAAACACCGCGCGAGCAAGGGAAGTGATCATGCCCAGACGTACAGCACACGCCCGATGGGAAGGCAGCCTGAAGGAAGGCAACGGCCGCGTGGATTTCGGGAACGGCGCCTTCAAGGGTGCCTACTCGTTCGCATCCCGCTTCGAGGAAGGCGGCGGCACCAACCCGGAGGAACTGCTCGCCGCAGCCCACGCCAGTTGTTTCGCCATGGCGCTTTCGCTGATCTTGGGCAAAGCCGGATCCACTCCCGAGTACGTTGACGCGAAGGCTCAGGTCACGGTCATTCCGCGCGACGGAGGGTTCAAGATCACCAAGAGCCACATCGTGTGCGAAGCCAGCGTGCCCGGCATGGAGAAGGTCGACTTCGCGCGGCATGCGGACGCCGCCAAAGCGGGCTGTCCAGTGTCGCAGGCGCTCGCGAGCGTCGAGATCACGCTGGAGGCCACGCTCGCGGCGCGATAAACCGTGGCCGAGAGATGGCTCGATGCGATCCACCGCGACAAGGCAGAAGGAAACCTCATGACCCGACCGGAATCGACGAAACAAGGCGCGCTCTTCGACCTGGCTACGGCAGATCGCGAAATGCGTCTGGAAGATGCCTATGCGCGTGTAGGCCACACCGCACGCACGCTGGTGCGCGAGCCGGATCTGCGAATCATCCTGATCGTGATGAAGGCGGGCAGCCGGATCGCGGAGCACCACACCAGCGAGACCGTGTCCATCCACGCGCTCACCGGGCACATCACAGTCCGTCTTCCAGACAGGGTTGTCGATCTGCCGGCTGGCCGGCTGCTCGTCCTCGAGCGCGACCTGCGCCACGATGTCGATGCTCTCGCCGAGAGCGCGTTCTTGCTCACGATCGGTTGGCGCGAAAGTCGTTAGCAGCACACGCTCGTTCGAAACGGCGAGTAGGTTTGGGATTCACCAGGGTGGACGCTTGCGCGCGCCCACTGTCGCCTCGCGGGTGTCACTGGCCACCCTGCCTCTCATCTACTGTCAAGGGGAGAGCTCCGATCGAGGCGGTCCGATCGCTTCATTCCGAGGACTTGGCACGAACAAGACCGCGGCCTCCCGGAGAGGAGGCCGCGGTCGTCCGTGACGGTCTCCCGTCACGCTCGTCGATGAAACGAGTTCACATTCCGTCGATCGTGAACGGGAAGCGGACGCGGACCGTTCCATCCGGGGCCGTGAAGGTTTGCGCCGTCACGTGGATGCCGTTGAGCGTGCCGCTCGGGGTTGCCGTGACCACACCGGCAGCGGTGTGCACCGTCAGCGCCTGCGACCATTGATCCGGGTTCTGCGGGAACACGGTCGGGTTGTACATGACGACCTGCATCGTGAACTGCGGCGGCAGCACGCTCACCGGGAACGAGGGCATGTCGACCATCGTCACCGGCCACGAGCGGCGCATGCCCACGAGCTGCGTGTCGTACAGGTGACCGAACACGACCTGCTGCGAAGCACCCGATCCGCCGCCGAAGAGCATGTGGCACTCCGCGATCAGGATCGTGACCGTGCACGTCGCCGTGCGCAGGTGCGTGTCGGTGGCGGTGAACGTCACGCTCGTCGTGCCCGTCTGGTTGTTGGCCGGCGTCCAGGCGAACGTCGTGCAGATCGGGTTGCCCGATGCGGGCAGCGGCGGCGTCAGCGTCGCGCCGGCGGGCAGCGGGCCCGCAGTGAGCGTGACGACGTCGGTCAGGTCGACGTCCGAGGCGCAGATTTGGAAGCTCATCGGCACGCCGACGCTCGCCATCTGCAGGCCGGGGCA
Organism: Planctomycetota bacterium; assembly: GCA_038330085.1. GTDB lineage: Bacteria > Planctomycetota > UBA1135 > UBA1135 > JAEUIA01. The sequence continues at coordinate 20,807 of JBBQNP010000038.1, forward strand.
CGTGAACACCGGCGGGACGTTCGCGATGTAGTTGTAGCAGACCTGCACGTCAGCCGACGCGTCCTGCGTGAACTGCGTGATCAGGTTGCCGGAGCCCGTCGCCGTCGAAGTGCCGGCCGCGGTGATCGGCAGCGTGATCGTGCCGGGGTTTCCGAGGGGTCCGGTGAACAGGGCCAGGTCGCCCGCCGGCGGCGGCGTCGTGATCATGACCGTCTGCGTCGCCGACACGTTCATGTGCGAGTTGCCGGACGTGCCCGCGAAGTCGATCGTGCCGTCGAACGAACTGAACGTATCGACGAACTGCGCTTGCGGCAGCACGCTCCCAAGCGTGCTCAGGTCGGGCCGCGTCAAGACGATCTGTCCCTGGAACGTCTCGGTCACCGTCGTCGCCGACGTGTCGAGGCTCTCGGCCTGCGCCGATCCGACGATCGAGCCGGTGAAGCTGATGTCGATCGATTGCAACGTGCCGAGCGCCGGATCGAACTTCGGCACCGTCACCGAGTCGCTCCAGTTGGTCGTGGTGAACGGGACGCTGTCGGTGAAGCACTGCTGTGTCGTCTGCGCGGATGCGCTCGACGCGAGCCAGGTCATGCCCGCGAAGGCGAGCGTCACGAGCGGGATTCGGGGTTGGATCATGGTGTCATTTCCTTGGGGATGCGCGCCTGTGGCGATCGAACGGGTGGAGGGAGTCGGTGGGTGCACGACGGACGTCGAGGACTCCTGCCGAGCCCCGAATCAACGTCGCCGTGCATCAACCGCATGGAGGTTTGGCTAGGAGAGCCCGCCGAAATCCACCCCAGCCGCACATTGCGACTTCTTGAAGAACTCCGCATGAATCATGCTCTCTCACGCGGAGCGCCGGCGTGACCGCGGAGCGCTCGAGAAGCAGGAAAGAGACGATCAACGTGGAACGGGAGGGGTGGATCGAAGCGAGGGAAAGGGTTCCCGCGACGTTTTGGGCGTGCGGTACGACGGGAAGTGGAACCGCGTCGTAGCCGGGCTCAGGCAGGAAACGTGCCGCGTACAAAGGCCTGCTAGATCGCTCTAGGCAATTCGAGGCTTTGAAAAAGGCTCCAAACCTCTGCCCGGCCGCGCGCCCGCCTCAGCTGCGGCGCGACAACAGCGCGAGGATTTCGGCAACCGTGTCGGCGATGTTGCGGCCGCTCGTGCTCGCTTCGATCTCGCATTTTCGGTAGAGGGGCTCGCGCGCGGCCAGCAACGACTCCAGCTCAGCCCGCGCACGCGGCCGGTCGCGCATGGGTCGTCCGTCGCCTTGGTCGAGCACGCGCTGGAAGTGATCGTCCGGGTCGGCGTGCAACCAGACCGTGCGACACGACGCGAGCAGACGACGGAAGTTGGCTGCGTGCGCCACGATCGAGCCTCCGGACGCGAGCACGACGCGTTCGCCCTCGGACAGCACGCGCTCGAGCGCTTCGGCTTCGAATCGATGGAACCCCGCCTCGCCGTGCAGCGCGAAGATCTCGTGCAGGCCGAGGCCCGCGACCTCTTCGACACGCCGGTCGAGCTCGACGAACGGCGCTTCGAGCGCGAGCGCGAGGCGCGGACCGATCGTCGATTTGCCGGCTCCGCGCACGCCGACGAGGGCGACGCGCTCGCCGGAGCGGATCGTCGGCAGGCGGCACAGATCGGCGAGCGGGATCCCCAGCGTGGAGGCCAGCTCGGCCAGCTTGACGATCGAGAGGTTGGCCCGGCCGGCCTCGACCTCGGTGATGGTGCGACGACTGATCCCGGCGCGTCGGCCGAGCTCGGAAACGGTGACACCGGCGTGTTCGCGCGCTGACCTCAGGGTCCGGCCGAGTTCTTCGAGAAGTCGTTGGCGGTCGAGCATCTGGGTGATATCCTGCGCAGACCTCCTCGACGTGGGAAGCATATTTCCCATATCCTCGGCGGAGTCCTCGTTCCTCGCGCTGCGCACCCTCGTCCTGGGCAGCCTCGCACCGTGCACCCTCGGCAGCAACCTGAACCCTGATGGCCACGACCGACACCGCTCGACCTCCCGTCCGCTTCCAGACCCGGCCTGACCAGTACCGCCACTGGAAGCTCGGCGTCCAGGGGGACATCGCGACGCTGACGATGGGCGTCGATCCGCAGGCGGGTGAGCGCGAGGGCTACGACCTCAAGCTCAACAGCTACGACATCGGCGTCGACGTCGAGCTCGCCGACGCGGTGCAGCGACTGCGTTTCGAACACCCGGAAGTGCGCTGCGTCGTCGTGACGGGTGCCCTCGACCGCGTGTTCTGCGCCGGTGCCAACATCGTGATGCTGCGCACGAGCACGCACGCGTTCAAAGTCAACTTCTGCAAGTTCACCAACGAGACGCGCCTGGGCATCGAGGACGCGAGCCAGAACAGCGGGATCAAGTTCCTGGCGGCGTTGAATGGAACAGCGTCGGGCGGCGGATACGAGTTGGCGCTCGCGTGCGACGAGATCGTGCTCGTCGACGACCGCAACAGCGCGGTGTCGTTCCCCGAAGTTCCCCTCCTCGGCGTGCTGCCGGGAACGGGCGGGCTGACGCGCATCGCCGACAAGCGCAAGATCCGACGCGATCGCTGCGACGTGTTCGCGACGGTGGCGGAAGGCATCAAGGGCAAGCGCGCGGTCGAGTGGAACCTCGTCGACGGGCTGTTGCCGCTCTCGAAGTGGAACGAAGGCGTCGCCGAGCGCGCGCGCAAGCTGGCCGATACGGTGAAAGCGCGCGGGACGAAGGGCATCGCGCTCGAGACGATCGAGCCCGAGCACACGCCCGTCTCCCACGGCGAGAAATTCACCTACACGTACGTCACGCTGTCGATCGACCACTCGACGCGGACGGCGGAGCTCGAGATCCAGGCACCTGACACCGCGCCGCAGACCGAAGACCAGGTCTTCGCCCTGGGCTCCGCCTGGTGGATCCTGCGCGCGATGCGCGAGCTCGACGACGCGGTCTGTCGGCTGCGCCTCAACCACCTCGACGTCGGTCTCGTCCTGTTGCGCGCGCGCGGCAGCGTGAAGACGGTTGTCACGACGGACCACCTTCTGTCGCGATCCGAGCACTGGTTCGTGCGCGAGACCGCGAACCTCGTTCGTCGCGTGCTGAAGCGCGTCGACCTGACCGCCAAGAGCATCTATGCGATCGCGGATGCAAAGGCCGTCTTCGTGGGCACGTTCCTCGAGCTCGCGTTGGCCGCCGATCGCATCTACGTGCTCGACGATCCGGAGGCCGGTGCTGCGTTCGGTCCGACACCGGCGAACCAGGGCATGTTCCCCATGTCGAACGGACTGTCGCGCCTGGCCACGCGCTTTCTCGGCGAACCTTCACGCGTCGGCGCGATCCTCGAGGCACACGCGGACGAAGTGTTCGACTGCACCACGGCCAACGAAGTCGGCCTCGCGACGTTCGCACCCGACTCGATCGACTGGGACGACGAGCTTCGTCTCGCGATCGAAGAGCGCAGCGCGTTCTCGCCCGATGCTCTGACGGGGATGGAAGCGAACCTGCGCTTCGCCGGTCCCGAGACCATGGAGACGAAGATCTTCGGGCGTCTGTCCGCGTGGCAGAACTGGATCTTCCAACGTCCCAACGCCGTCGGCGAGCGCGGCGCGCTGACCTGCTACGGATCCCCGAACAAGGCCGAGTTCCGCTTCGAGCGCACCTGAAAGAACCGGAGACACACGCATGTCCACCATCGACTACTCGCAGAAGATCCCGAACAACGTCGACCTCTCGTCCGACAAGCGCTTGCAGCGCGCGCTCGAAGCGTGGCAGCCGGCGTTCATCGACTGGTGGGGCCAGATGGGCCCGACGGACTTCAACCAGAACGACGTGTACCTGCGCACGGCGATCAGCGTCGACAAGGACGGCTGGGCGCACTACGGCCACGTGAAGATGCCCGAGTACAGGTGGGGCATTTTTCTGGAACACGCGCAGCCCGGGCGGAAGATCGGCTTCGGCGACCACTTGGGCGAGGACGTGTGGCAGCAAGTGCCGGGCGAGTATCGCAATTGGCTGCGGCGGTTGATCGTCACGCAGGGAGATACGGAGCCGGCGAGCGTCGAGCAGCAGCGGTTGCTCGGTCACACGGCTCCGTCGCTCTACGACCTGCGGAATTTGTTCCAAGTGAATGTCGAGGAGGGTCGCCACCTGTGGGCGATGGTGTATCTGCTGCACACGTACTTCGGCCGGGACGGACGCGAGGAGGCGGATGAGCTGCTCCAGCGTCGCTCGGGCAACGCCGACCATCCGCGGATCTTGTCGACGTTCAACGAGCCGTGCGAAGACTGGCTCTCGTTCCTGTGCTTCACGATGTTCACGGACAGGGACGGCAAGTTCCAGTTGCTGACGCTGGCGGAGTCGGGCTTCGATCCGCTCGCGCGCACCTGTCGGTTCATGCTGACGGAAGAGGCGCACCACATGTTCGTCGGCCAGACGGGCGTCGGGCGCGTGATCGAGCGCACGTGCCAGGTGATGAAGGAGCATCCGGGCGCGGACGTCAAACAATATGGCGCGATCCCGATGGAGATCATCCAGCGCTACATCAACTTCTGGTCGAGCTCGTCCACGGACTTGTTCGGCGCGGAGGTGTCGAGCAACTCGGCCAACTTCTTCGGCGGCGGCTTGAAGGGCCGCGCGTACGAGGATCGGTACGAGGAGCACACCGCGATGAACCAGGAGTACGCGCTCGAGCGCTTCGTCGACGGCAAGCTGGTCGCAGAGAAGGTCGCGCTGCGCAATGCGATGAACGAGGTGCTGCGCGACGAGTACGTCAAGGACAACCAGAAGGGCATCGAGTACTGGAACCGCATCTGCGAGAAGTACGAGAACCCCTACCGCTTCACGCTTCCGCACCGGCGGTTCAACCGCAAGATCGGCGACTACGCAGCGGGGCGGTTCGATCTGGCGGGGAGCCCGATCGACGAGGGCACGTGGAACCGGCACGTCGCGCAGTGGCTGCCCAGCGTGGAGGACAAGGCGTACGTCAAGTCGCTGATGGTGCCTTGCCACGAGCGCGGCAAGATCGCCGGCTGGATCGCTCCCCCGCCCAAGGGTGTCGACAACCAGCCCTTCGACTACGAGTACGTGAAGCTGTGATCGGCAGGTAGACTTCTCCCGGTCCTGGCAGCACGAAAGCCCCCCACTCTCCATTTCATGAGCACTGACCGTCCGTCTCGAAAAGGCCCGTCCTCCGACAAAGATCCCCTCGCGCGCGAAATCGATTCCGCGCTCGACGGACTGAACCTGCAGGAGGTCGACCTGCCGCCGCGACAAGGCGGCAACGACCGCACGCAGAAGCGCGGCACGATCGTCGGCATCACCGGCGACGACGTGTTCGTCGAGATCGGACCGCGCATGCAGGGCGTGATCTCGCTGCGCGAGTTCGAGACGCCGCCGACGGTGGGAACGGTGCACGAGTTCACGCTGCACGGGATCGAAGATGATCTGTGGAAGCTCTCGCGCAAGGCGCAGCAGACGCTGGCCGCCTGGGACGACGTGCAACCGGGATCCTTGGTGAAGGCCAAGGTCACGGGGCAGAACACGGGTGGTCTCGAGCTGAAGGTCGGGCCGCTCGCCGCGTTCATGCCGGCGTCGCACGTGTCGTTGAACCGCGAGGAGAACCTCGCGCAGTACCTCACGCAGACGTTGACGTGCGAAGTGATCGAGGTCGACCGCGAGCGCAAGCGCATCCTCTTGTCGCGCCGATCCGTGCTCCAAAAGGAGCACGAGACCGAGCAGAAGGAAACGGCTGGGCGACTCTCGAGCGGACAGGTCGTGAAGGGCAAGGTCACTCGCGTCGAGCCCTTCGGCGCGTTCGTCGACTTGGGCAACGGCGTCGAAGGCCTCGTGCACGTGTCGAACCTGTCTCGTAAACGTGTCGAGAACGCCGGCGAGTTCGTGCAGCCCGGCCAGCAGGTCGACGTGATGGTGCTCGAGATCAAGGACGGCGGGAAGCGCATCGGTCTCGGCATGAAGCAGCTCGAGCCCGATCCGTGGGCCGATGCCGCGCGCCGTTATCCCCCCGACACGACGATCGAGGGCACGGTCACCAGGCTGATGGAGTTCGGCGCGTTCGTCGAGCTCGAGCCGGGGCTCGAAGGCCTCGTGCACGTCTCGCAACTCTCGAAGGACCGCGTGCGCAACCCGCGCGACCTCGTCAAGCCCGGGCAGAAGCTCACCGTGCGCGTCGTGTCGGTCGAGCCGGCGCGCGCACGCATCGCGCTCTCGCGGCTCGACCCACGCGGCGCCATGATCGGCTCCGAGGATTCAGTCGACACGAACGTGATCGACGAAGCGATGCGCTCGGCCGCGCCGAAACCCCTCGGAACGAACCTCGGCGGGCTGTTCAAGAAGTTGAAGCCGCCGCAGAGCTGAGTACGGAGGCAGCCTCCGTTGTCTACTCCGGCGCGGCGTCGGTCAGCGCGCCTGTCCGTAGCTCGACGTCCCCCGGACTTGGACCGCGCGACACGAGGTCGATGCGACGCTTCAGACATTCTTCGAGTCGTGTGAGATGGCTCGGTTCGTCGGCGGGAACGCTCACGAGCCTTGGTCGACAACGCAACATCCATCGGCCCAGCCGTTCCTGGCGCTCGAGCGTCGGATCCTCACGCGGAACGATGTCGGTGGCGAGCCCGTCACGGTCGAGCGTGGCCGACTCCGCGTCGATCGGTTCCTTGGTTTCGTAGGCATTGCACAGCGACCACTCCTCACGCGCCGCGAGCGCGTCCACGTGCGTGATCATCAGTGTGTCGAGCTTCGGCGTGAGCGCGATCGCGTGACGCGCCAGCACGCCATCGAACCACCCGCGTCGTACCGGTCCTTGCCACTCGTTTGTGACGTTGTGCTCGCGCATGATGGTCGCGAGAGCGGCGTCCTCCGTCGGCAACGGTCCCGGGCCGTGACGAACCGCGTGGGCGCGCAAGATGCCGATCACGCGCAGTTGCGTCGCCGGTGCCGCTTCGCGCAGCAGCTCGCGCGCGCCTTCCGCCGTGCAGCGCGACCACGTCGTGTGCGGATGGAAACCAAAGGTCTCGTCGAGCAAGAGCCCCTGCGCACCCTCGAAGATCACGGCGTCGCACGTCGACAACCAGGATGCTAGTTCGACATCAGGCACGACACGCGGAATCAAGGGCTGACAGCGGTCGATCCACGTCGGGATGACCCCGTCCGCCTCGAAGAACTCGCGCTCTCTTGCGGCCGCTTTGGAGGTCGGAACGTGCAGTCCGTCCACCTCCACATGCAAACGTTGGCGCACGGTCCGCAGCTTCTCGGCGAGCACCGTGCTGTCACGCAGGTCGACTGCGCGAACAGCGTCGTGAGGATGTCGCAGCGCATCACTCACGGCCTCCCCCACGCCTGCGCCGCAACTTCCGTGACGCGCAGCTCCCCGCGCAAGCTCGCGCAGGCGGTTCGCAGCCTGATGGAACGGCGTCACAAGCAATGCGTTTTCGCTGATGGCTACGCGCTCGATTGCATCGTCGACCTGCTTCGAGCGGAGCACACGCGCTTCCTCGATCAACGCGGTCGGATGCACGACCATGTGCCGCGACAAGAACGTGCGCACCCCAGGCACGAACGTACCTGCACCGAACTGCGCGAACGTGTGATGGCGTCCGTCGGCCGTCACGACGTTGTGGCCAGCCTGCGCGCCGCCGTTGAAGCGCACGATCACGCCGGCACCCGTGCGCCGCGCGAGGAAGTCGGTGCAAAGCCCCTTGCCCGCGTCGCCGAAGCCGAGGTCGACGACGGCGAACGCGCGCAACCCGCTCATGTCTGCTTGAACAAGCGCTTCAACAGAGAAGGTGCGGCCGGCGGCTGTGACGACTTTCCGAAATTCGGCGCGTCGAACAGCGGCGCGAGCGCACGCAGCGTCCCCTGGATCTGCCCGCGCGACGCACCCGCATCGACGAGCACGCGCTCGAGCGCCCCGGGTTCGGTGACGATGCGCTCCTGGATCAGAATGGCGCCCGCCGCGGAGTGACACACGTGCTCGGGCCGCTCGAGGCACAAGACGTGATCGCCGAGGAGCTGACGCCAGCGCGCTTCGCAATGGGCCCTGCGCTCCGGCGTCGGCACGACGAAGAACGGGATGAAGCTCTCGGCCAAGTGCGCGACGACCTCCTCGACCTTGACGTCGTCGTCGAGCCGATCGCCGGTCACCGACTCGACGATGTGACGCGAGAGCGTCGGGTACGGCATCTCGTCACCGGTCAGGAACAAATAACCGCGCCGGTTGCGCTTCGTCTTGCAGTCCATGTCCATGTGCTGCGAGAGGAAGTACATGGCGAGCTCGTAGCTCTCCTGCCCCGTGCCGCCTCCGCCACCCTCCAGAAAGCTCCACGTCAGCCACTGGTCCATCAACTCGGCGGTCGACTCGAACTGTCCGACCTGCAGCGGCGCGTTGTCGCTGGTCGCGTCACCGACCGCGCAGAACATGAGCTGAGGATCCTTGACCTTGCAGCGCTGCAACACGTTCATGAAGTCGGGCAGCGTCTGCGCCGCGAGCATCTTCGGGATCGCGCCCATCGAGCCCGTCACGTCGAGCGCGAACACGATCGGCAGCGTCGCGGGATGTTCCGCGCTGTCGCGGCTCTCCCGCGCCTTGACGCCCTTCGGGTCCATCAACGGATGGCACTTGCGCTGCTTGAAGACCTGCTCGGCGGGCTTTCCAGCGCGCGCGTCGAGCAAGGAGCGGTGCGCATCGTGACTGTAGTTGCCGTATCCCATGTGCGTTTCCTCAGGGGTCGCTTCGTCAGGCCTGTCGGCCGCCTTCGTCGGGCATGCGGATCGGGTGAAAGCTCGGTGCCCCGAACAATTTCTGACCGACGACGCCGACGAGTTCGCGCAGCTCCCACGCGCCGCCGGAGAACTCGCCCCCGCTTGCGCGCAGCAAGACGTCGCGCAGCGCGTCGGGCACCGCATCAGGCATGCTTCTGCCTTCGTCGGCGCCGAGCACGAAAGCGATGCAGCGCGCGCTCATCGCTACGTCGTGTTCCGGAGACAAGCGCGCCTTCGACAACATGCGCGCGGGATAGAACTTCTCGTAGCGCGAGACGACGGCAGCGAGCGGTTCGCCCGTACGCGCCGTGCATCCGAAGCCTACCAGGCGCAGACCGTGCTCGCCGCGTTCGACGAGTAGGTGTTGCGGCAGGACGGCGCCGTGCACGAAACCCGCCTCGTGCACGAACGCGAGGATCTCGAGGAGCCGTCGCCACACCCACACGCCGACGTGCGGTTCTACGCCGCGCGGGAACGCTGCGCGCACCGCCTCGAGCGTGTGATCGAAGCCGCGCGGATAGCGCAAGACCTCCGCATGCGAACCGGAATGATCTCCGCCGCGCACTTCGCCGCGCGCGATCGGCTGCGGAAGGCGCGGAATGATCGCGTCGGCACCACGCGCCGTGCTCGACTGCAACGCTTGCAGAGCAGTCCACTCCTGGTCGAGCATCGGCAGATCCGCAGCGTCGCGCAGGACCTTGAGCAGCGCCTGCTCGGTCGGCCAACGCGCGCGCTCGACGAGGTAAACGTCCGCGATCTCGCCGCGGCCGATGAGTCGGAGCGGCGACCAGGACTCTTCACCGACGACGACCCACGTGCGCGCCTGCGTCTCGTCCGGCGTGTTCCAGCGCCGGAACGAATCGCGGAAGATCGCGGCGGAGACGACCTGCTCGTCGAGTTGGACGACGCTGTGGCAGAACGCGCACGTCGTCGTGCGCGCAAAGGGACCTGGGCTGAGCGGCGCGCCGCAGCGCGGACAAGTGCGAACTCGGTCGGCCATGGGGAGGAAGTCGTCGGACTCTACCGTTCCCTCCACATCGATTCACCAGTGCGGAGGCAGCCACCGTATCAGCCGATCGGGATCGTTGGATCGGCCTCAGCCGATCGGATCATCTAGATCAGCCTCAGCCGATCGGTGGCAGCATCATCAGCATCTCGAACGGCAGGCCGCCGGCAAGACGCGCGCGCGCGCGACCGACCATGATCGGCGTGCCCTCGGTGTACTTGAACTTCGGACGCGAGCCGGGCCGGACGCCCTGGCAACCCTCCGAGCGCACGATCACGTCGGAGATGCCGGCCGACCTCAACGCCGCTTCGTAACCACCCGCGACGAAGTTGCCGATCTCCTGCAGCGCGTCCTTGAGCGTCTGGTCGAGCACGCCTTCGATCTTGCGGCGCTGCACTTCGACGTCGGTCATCATCAGGAGCCAGGCTCCGAGCGCGATCGCCGCGTCGAGCGGGATCAAGAGCGCTCCGTGACGGATCTCCTTGCCGCGCTGTACGCCGAGCTTGAACGAGATGTGGATCGAGTTCAGACCCGCTGCTCGCGCCGCCGCGCGCGCCACTTCGAAGGAATCGATCGAGAGCTTGCGGTCCGTGATCATCGACAGGTCGGCTGCGATGCGCTCGAGCCCGTCGCACGCCGTCTTGACGTCGGTCTGGGTCAGGACCGCGTTCATGCGCAACGTACTCCCGCGAGCGCGCCACCCGCGAGCAGAGGCGCCAACACGGCGCGGATCGACTCGGGCGTGAATGGCTTCGTCGCGCTCGCGTGAGCACCGGCCGCGATCGATGCGGTCACGATGTCACCCTGGCTCGACGTCGCGAGCACGACGATCGGCACGTCGCAGCGCTGTCGCAGCTCGCGCACGAGCGCCACGCAATCGGTGTTCGGCATCTTCGCGTCGACGAGGATCGCGCTCACGCGACGGTCGTTGGCTGCGATGCGCGCCACTTCGCGCCCGTCGCGCGCTTCAAGGATGCCGTCGACAGGCAGGTCGGCATCGTGAAGCGTGCCCACCATGAGTCGGCGGAGCACGTCGGAATCGTCGGCGATGAGAAGGTGGCCCATGGGAGAAGTGGGAGTCCGCCGGGGGAAAGGCGGTATCTCATCTCTTCCTTTCGGATGGGCGCGCGGCGCGTCCTGAGTCGACTTCGAGCGGCTGACTGCTACGTTCGAGCTGCGTTCGAGGCGCTGAGATCGCCGCGGATTTCGACACGCACCGGGAAAAGCCTTCGCGCTCCCGGTGAACCGACCTGCGCGTCCGACGCGGGCAAGCTCAGGGGACGATCGTGGCCATGTCGACGAAGACCTCGCTCGGTAACCTCGGGAGCACGGCCACGATGGCTACGTGTTGCACCGGCACATAGGTGCTGGCAAAGGCGGACGAGACGACGTGCACCTTGCCCGAGTTCCACTCCACGGTCACACGGCCCATCGGCTGCGTCGATCCGTGAACAACGACTTGTGCACAACGCAGAAGCACCAACTTCTCGCTTCTCGGATCGAACGCGGGTGAGAAGCCCAAGTACTCATGCGCCTCGTCGGCCGAAACTCCGACCCAGGGAGTCGTGCGAAGTCGAGCCTGTGCTTCCGCCTGCTTTGGTTCGACGACGACGAACTTGACCGCGAAGACGCTCGCGGAGGCAACGATCCCGAACGGCTCGTCGGATCGGACGAGCGGCCGGACCCACGGATCGGACATGGCGGCTTCGTAGTCGCCGGGCTCGACAGTCCTACCGCCGACGAGCGCTTGTGCAACACAGCCCGAGAAGCAGAGAACGAACAGTCCCGCCGCCAACTTCAGGCAACACGCAGTTCGCTGCATCAATAGCTCTCCGTCGGCGACGGAAAGCTCTTCCCCTTCACGTCCCCCACGTAGTGACGGAACGCGGACGTCATCTCCTCGGCGATCTGCGCGTAGCGGCGCACGAAGCGCGGGTGGAAGCGCGTGTACAGCCCGAGCATGTCGTGCGTCACGAGGATCTGCCCGTCGCAACCCGCGCCCGCACCGATGCCGATCACCGGTATCGTGAGCGTCTGCGAAATCTCGGTTGCGAGTGCCGCCGGCACCTTCTCCAACACGAGCGCGAACGCGCCCGCTTGCTCGAGCGCTTTCGCATCGCGCCGCACTTCGTCCGCTTCCTGCGGGCTCGTCGCGCGCACCTGGTAGGTGCCGAACTTGTGGATCGACTGCGGCGTCAAACCGAGGTGACCCATGACGGGAATCCCGACCTGCACGATGCGCCGCACCGTCTCGCAGATGTACTCGCCGCCTTCGAGCTTGACGGCTTCGACCGCGGCTTCCTTCACCATGCGACCCGCGTTGCGCAGCGCTTCGTCGGGGTTCACCTGGAAGCTCATGAACGGCAGATCGCCGACGACGAGCGCGCGCTCGACGCCGGCCGACACGAGCGACGCGTGGTAGAGCATCTGCTCCATCGTCACCGCGACCGTCGTCTCCTTGCCCTGGATCACCATCGCGACCGAATCGCCGACGAGGATCACGTCGACACCGGCGCGGTCGACGAGCTGCGCCATCGTGAAGTCGTACGCGGTCAGTGCCGCGATCGGCTCGCGGCGCTTCTTCATGACCTGCAGGCTCTTGGTGGTGATCTTGCGTGCCGGCGCGGGCGGCTTGGAGCCGTTCTCGTTCGATTTCGAGGGTGTCACGCGTCTCAATCTAACCGGGACAGTTCGAGCAACGCGAGCGCGGATCGGGCTCCGTCGAGGGCGGCGCTCATGATGCCTCCCGCGTACCCTGCGCCCTCACCTGCAGGGTAGAGGTTCTCGAACCCGGTGGCCCGGCGCGTGACTTTGTCGCGCAAAGCGCGCACGGGCCCCGAGCTGCGCGATTCGATGCCGACCAGAATGCCTTCATCGCCGGCGAAGCCCGGGATGGAGCGTTCGAAACGCGTGATCGCACGGCGCAGGCTGTCGCGCAACATCGGGGGAACAAGCTCGTCGATACGGCGCAGGGCGAGGCCGAGCACGTAGCTCGAGCGCAGGTCTCCGCGGCTTTCGCGGCCGGTAAGGAAGTCGCTAGCGCGCTGCGCGGGAGCCGTGTAGTCGCCGCCGCCCGCGGCGAAGAAGCGCGCTTCGATCTCGCGCTGGAACGCGACGCCGGCGAACGCGCCCGGACCGAACTCGCGCGGGCCAAAGGTCGTGACGATCGCGGCGTTGGCGTAGGCCGAGCTGTGCGTCGAGTTGCTCATGCCGTTCGTGCACAGGAGGCCGGGCTCGTTGACGCTCGCCACGATGCGACCGCCCGGACACATGCAGAACGAGTGTGCGGCAGAAGCACCGTCGCCGGCTTTCGACACGAGCGCGTAGTACGCAGCGCCGAGCTCCTTCGCTTCCGGTCCGTCGCCCAGCTGCGCGCGCGTGACGAGCTCCTGTGGATGCTCGATGCGCACGCCGAGCTGAAACGGTTTGGCTTCGAAAGCCATCCCTTGTTCCGCGAGCGCACTCCACGTGTCGCGCGCGCTGTGACCTGGCGCCAGCACGAAAGCGTCGGCGTCGATTTCGCCCGCACTGGTTGCGATCGCAGTCAGGCGACCGTCGGCATGGACGATTCCGTCCATGCGCGTGTTCCAGACGAACGTGACCCCTTCCGTGGTCATCCGCTCCCGCAGTGCCGGCAACACGTCGTGCAAGCGGTCCGTGCCGATGTGCGCGCGCGCGTCGTACAGGATGTCGGCCTCCGCTCCGCAGGCGACGAGCTCTTCGAGGATGGGCACCTCGAGCGGATCGTCGACGCGCGTGTAGATCTTCCCGTCCGAGTACGTGC
>JBBQNP010000039.1:0-34361 GCA_038330085.1 Planctomycetota bacterium
TCGAGAGCCGCTTGCCAGTTGCCGCACGACGATTCGGCGTCCGCGAGCAGCATCCACGTCTCGCAAGCGTATTTCTCGTCTTGCACGACGCGGCGGAACAACTCGGCGCGCCGGCTCGAGCTCTCGGAGACGAGGCCGCGCAACAACGGCCATGCGGCCTCGTCCGGCTCGCGCTCCATCAACTCGTCGTAGCGCTTGGCCGCGGCCTTCCACCCACCCGGCCGCGAGCGCAACCGGATCCAAGCACGGTGCGCGTCGATGTCGAGTGGCCGGGCCTGCAATCGTTGCTCGAGAAAGGTCTCGGCGTTCTGCTCCAGGTGCGCGCGCTGCGCCGCGGCGACGTAGGCGTAGAGCATCCAGGTCTCGCCCGGCTCCAGCTTCAGGCGCGTTTGCGCCAGGGCAAACGCGTCGCGCGCCTTCCCCGATTCCGTCATCTCGAACACGACGGACTCGATCCGGCCCTCCGGAAGCTCGAGGACCTCGCGCGTGCTGTAGCCATCCTTGTCGAGCTGCATCTCGCTCGGCTCATGCTCGAACACGTAGTCGATCCGATCGAAGCGCGCGAAATCGTGCAACGGCACGAACCGCCGCGGCGGGGGCCTCGAATTGCCCTTCGGCGTGAAGAGCGCGGTCCTCAGGCTGACGACCGATCCGCCGGACGCGTCGAGCACGAACACGTCGTGCGCGAGGAAACACGGCCAGCGCGAACACGCGATCGTGAACTGCACGTCGCGCTCGACGGCGCCCTTGATGTGCGCGATGAAGGTGCCTTCCGACGCGTTCAGAGTCTGCCTTCCCGCGCCGTCGAACCCGAGGGACCCCAGGCCTTGGATGTCGACCTCCAGATGGCCGCCGATCGAGTCGACGACGTGAAGTGTCTGGTGCGCGGAAGCCACGCGGTCGGCGGTCACGAAGCCGATCGTGGCGAGGATCAACACGACCGCTCCGACGATGAGGGGCCGCGCCATGTCGAGCCGAGGTCGCAGCCGCGCGCCCTGCATCCCGAGCTTTTTCTCGCAGGCGCGCAGTTGTTTCTTGAAGGCCTTGCTCGCGCCGAGCGTCGGGAAGAGCTCGAGCATCGACATCAGGATCGCTTGCGCCTCGGTGTGCCGGTTCGCACGTGCGAGAGCGGCTGCGAGCGCGCAGCACGCGACCGGGTTGCGCGCAGTGCGACCGGCGATCACGGGCTTCAAGAGATCGTGCGCCCGTTCGAGCTTTCCGTTGCTGATCTCGGCGAGCGCCAGACCCTCACGTGCCGCGGAATGAGTGGGATCGACCTCGTGCGCGCGCGCGTAGCCGACACGCGCGTCGCTCGGTTGCCCTCGGAGCACAGCGAGGTCCGCCAGGTACACGTGCACGTCGGCCGACCCCTCGAAGCGCGACGCCATCACCTGCGCGAGCGCCCCCGCATCCGTCGTCAGGTCGACGCCGAGGAGCGTGCGGTGCGCCTCGATCGCGGCCTTTGGATCGTCGCGGCGAGCCTGCACGAGGCCGCTCGCCTTGTTGCGCGCCTCTCCCTGGATGTCGAGCCACTGCGCGTAGCGGACCTTGCGATGCCGCGTGCAACGCGAGCACTGATCGAGGATGCGCAGCTTCTGCAGCGGGACGACCGGCACGAAGAACACGACGAGCCACAAGCGCGTGTCGTACGACGACATGCGCGTCGTCTTGTGACACCAGGCACACTCGCCCGTCCGATCGACCTGGTTCTTGTTCCCGACGTAGCGCGTACCGATACCGTTGTACGTGAACGTCAAGGGGGGACTCCGCGCGACTCCTTCGGTCGTCGCGGGTCGGCGTCTGTAGGCGGTCTGCAAGAAGCGCGAAGCAAGCGGCGGACCCCTCCCTCTCCGCCCCGAAATCACTGCATCTGCTTCAGCTCCGAAGCCGTCTCGATCCCCGACGCGACCTCGGGCAGGATGCCCAGGCGCTGGTAGATCGGGCGCACGAGCGCTCGCATCTCGGGCAGTTGGCGCCCGAACAAGAGCGCACCGACCACGCAGCCGATCCCTCCACAAAGGATCGTCTTCTCCGTGCCGATGCGATCGGCGAGCACGCCCGCGAGCATGCTTCCGAACGGCATCGCGCCGAATACCGCGGTCGTGTACAGGCTCATCACGCGCCCGCGTTTGTCCTCGTCGACGATCGTCTGCAGGATCGTGTTGCTCGCCGCAAGCTGCGTGATCATCGACATGCCGGCGACGACGAGCAGCACCATCGAGAGCCAGATCGTGTGCGACAGCGCGAACCCGACGAGAGCGAGACCGAACATGCCGGCGGAAAAGACGATGACGCGACCGAGGCCGAGCACGCTCTTGCGGGAAGCGAGACGCAGCGCGCCGATCAGCGCGCCCAGTCCCGCTGCCGCAAGTAGGAACCCGTACGTGTGCGCATCGCCATGCAGCGTCGTCTTCACGATGACGGGCATGAGCACCGTGTAGGGCATGCCCAGGAAGCTCGCGACTGCGACGAGCAAGAGGATGGCGCGGATCGGAGCAAACTTTGCCGCATAAAGCACTCCGGCTCGCAGCTCGGTGAAGACGCCTGCGTGTTCACGGTGCGGAGCTCTCTGGCCGAGGCGCATCGCGAGCAACGTCCCGATCACGGCCAGGTAGGTGACGGCGTCGATCGCGAAGCACCAAGCTTCGCCGAAGGCCGCGATCAGGATGCCGGCGATCGAAGGCCCGATGAGACGTGCCGCGTTGAACATCGTCGAGTTGAGCGCGATCGCGTTGGGCAGGTCTTCGCGCTTGTCGACCATTTCGACGACGAAGGCTTGTCGCGCGGTCAAGTCGAAGGCGTTGATGACGCCCTGGAACACGGCGAGCGCGATGAGCCTCCCGATGGTGACGTGGCCGCTGAACGCGAGCACCGCGAGCAGAGCGGACTGGATCATCGCCAAGATCTGCGTGACGACGAGCACGCGGTGGCGGTTCCATCGATCGACCCATACGCCTGCGAGCGGGGCGATCAGGAAGGTCGGGATCTGTCCGGCGAAACCGACGAGGCCCAGTTGGAGCACCGAGCCTTCGAGCCGGTAGACGAGCCAGCTCGTCGCGACGCGCGTGATCCAGGAGCCGATCAGCGAGATGGACTGGCCGATGAAGAAGAGGCGGTAGTTCTTGTGACGGAGTGCGCGGCCGAGCGATTGGACGGCCACGCGCATGGAGGGCTTCGCGCGTGCCTCGGGTGCTACGGGTCCGGACATTCGGCACATCCTGATGTTCGCGAGGGTGCGACGCCACGGATCCGGTGCCGCTCCGACGCGCGTTCGTGGGTCGCGGGCATAGTCGTGTCGGGCTCGCATCGCCGCGATCAGCGGCGCTGCGTGCCCGGCTCGGCCGGCCCGATCCGCTCCTTGCCGAGTGTCGACTGTCGGATCGGGGGAACCGTGCCAGGCACCGATCGCCGGGAATACCGGCTATCGGCGCCAGGCACGGCTGCATCGGCACGGCTGCATCGGCACACTCGCGATCGATGCGAACGGTTACGATCGACGCGTCGTGCTGTTCGTTTTCCCCCTACTGCTCCAGTTGGCGACCGCCCAGACCGCTGCACCACCCGACTTCACCGCCTCCGTCGCTCCGTTCCTCGCGAACCACTGCATCGAGTGTCACTCCGGTGCGAAGCCGAAGGGCGATCTCGATCTATCCGTCTTCACGAACGAGTCGACCACGCTCCCCCGCCGCGCGACATGGCTCGACGTGCGCGACCGTCTCGTCAAGGCCGAGATGCCGCCTGCGAAGCGCCCGCATCCCGCGCAAGCCGACGTCGACGCCGTCGTCGGCTGGATCGACGCGCGCTTTCCGACGGTCACGCACGCCGAACCTGCGCACTTTCCCGCGTTGCGCCGCCTCAACCGCACGCAGTACGCGAACACGATCCGCGATCTCTTCGGCGTCGACTTCGACACGACCACCGCGTTCCCGAGCGACGACGTCGGTTACGGATTCGACGACATCGGCGACGTGCTCTCGATGCCCGACATGCTGCTCGAGAAGTACCTGTCGGCGGCCCAGCGCATCGCAGGCTTGGCGGTGATGCTCGAAGATCCCGAGCATCCGCCCGTGCAACACGTCGAAGGACCAAAGCTCAGCTCGAGCAAGCAGAGCAGTGCTCACGGTCATCTGCGCGTGCTGTTCACCAACGGCGAGACCGGTTTCGACGCACGCTTCGCGCGCGAAGGCGAGTACGTCCTGCGCGCGCGCGTGTGGGGACAACAAGCCGGTACCGAGGCGTGCCGCGCCGCGCTCAAGGTCGGTCGCGAGGAGCACGGCCGCTTCGACGTGCCGGCGCTCGAGTCGGCGCCGCAGACCCTCGAGGCGCGCTTTCACTCCACGGGTGGCACGCAGCACGTCGCCGTCGCGTTCCTGAACGACTTCTACGATCCGAACAACGACGATCCGAAGCAGCGCGACCGCAACCTCGAGGTGGTGTGGCTCGAGCTCGTCGGTCCGGTCGATCCGCCGCAGCTCTCGCAGTTCCAGCGCGCGTGCCTCGATCCTGCGAAGCGCGGTTCGCAGCGCGACGTGATCGCCGGCATCGCGCGTCGTGCGTGGCGCCGGCCCGTTGCGCGGGACGAAGTCGACCGCCTCGTTGCGCTCGCCGGCGCGGAGAGCGGTTTCGAAGCCGGCGTCCGCGTTGCGCTCGAAGCCATACTCGTGTCGCCGAACTTCCTCTTCATGGTCGAGACGGATCCGCCGGGCGCGAGCACTGCGCTCGGTAGTACTGCGCCCGCTAGTGCTGTGCTCTCTAGTACTGTGCTCGCGAATACAGGGCTCGCGAATGCAGCGCACCCGATCACCGACCCCGAGCTCGCGACGCGCCTGTCGTACTTCCTGTGGAGCAGCACGCCCGATGCGGAGCTCATGGCGCTCGCCGACGCGAACCAGCTCCACGATCCGTCGACGTTGAAGGCCCAGACCGCGCGCCTGTTGCGCGATGCGCGCTCGAGCTCGCTCGCTCAGGACTTCGCGGGCCAGTGGCTGCAGACGCGCAGCCTCGAGCGCGTGATGCCCGACCCGCTGCGCTTCCCCGACTGGGACGAGCACCTCGCGAGCGCGATGCGCGCTGAAACCGAGATGTTCTTCGACGCGATCCTGCGCGAGGACCGGCGCGTCGACGAACTCCTCGACAGCGACTTCACGTACCTCGACGAAGCGCTCGCGAAGCACTACGGAATCCCCGGCGTCCGCGGCGATGCGATGCGGCGCGTCCATCTCGAGCCCGGCGTGCGCGGCGGCGTGCTCGGCCTCGGCTCGGTGCTGACGGTGACGAGCAACCCGACGCGCACGAGCCCGGTGAAGCGCGGCAAGTGGATCCTCGAAAACTTGCTCGACGCACCGACCCCGCCGCCCCCGCCGGGCGTCGGCGTGATCGACGAGAGCGCGCAGGCGGCGACGTCCGCGTCGTTGCGCGAACGCCTCGTGGAGCACCGCAAGAACACGGATTGCGCGGCCTGTCACGCGCGGCTCGATCCGCTCGGCTTCGGGCTCGAGAACTTCGACGCGACGGGCGCCTGGCGCGCGAGCGACGAAGGTCATGCGGTCGATGCGCGCGGCGACCTGCCCGACGGGCGCAAGTTCGAGGGCCCGGCCGGGTTGAAGGCGATGTTGAAGGGCGACGGAGCGTTCACGCGCTGTCTCGCGCTGAAGCTCGCCACGTACGCGCTCGGCCGCGGGATGTCGAAGCAAGACGAGGCCTTGATCGAGGACATCGTGCGCGCGCTCGGTGCCTCGCCCGCGTCGCAACCCTCGAAGTCGCAGCCCTCCACGTCGCAGCCAACCACGTCGCGGCCCTCGCTGCCTCGAGCGACCTCGCCCGAACATGGCTCGACCGAGCAAGGAGCGTCGCACTCCCCCACGCTGCAGGAGCTGATCGAGGCCATCGTCACCTCGGATCTGTTCCGAACGCGTACCCTGTCGACAGGTAGCTGACATGACGCACCTCGTGGACAACAGCGCATGAACCCGATCTCGCGACGCACCGTTTTGCAGGGGATCGGCACGGCCCTGGCCTTGCCGCTCTTCGAATCCATGCTCGCGCCGCGCGCGCGGGCGTCGACGAGAGACGAACCACCGCGCCGCATGGTGTTCGTCTACGTGCCCAACGGCGTGCACGGTCCCGATTGGACGCCGAAAGAAGTCGGCGCGACGTTCGATCTGCCGAAGACGCTCGAGCCGCTCGCGCCGTTCCGCGATTCACTGCTCGTGTTGAGCGGGCTGACGGCCGACAAGGCGCGCGCGAACGGCGACGGTCCGGGCGATCACGCGCGCGCATCGGCCGCGTTCCTGACCGCATCGCAACCGCTGAAGACCGAAGGCGCCGGCATCCAGGTCGGCGTGTCGGCCGACCAGGTCGCCGCACGCAGCATGGGAGCGGCGACGCGTTTGCGCTCGCTCGAGATCGGCTGCGAGGGGGGTGCCTTGTCGGGGCAGTGCGACTCGGGCTATTCGTGCGCGTACTCGAGCAACCTCTCCTGGTCGACGCCGAGCACGCCCTGCCCGAAGGAGACCGATCCGCGCGTCGTGTTCGATCGCTTGTTCCGCGACGGCGACCGTGACGAGCCGCCCGAGGCGAAGGCCGCACGTCTCGCGCGCAAGAAGAGCGTCCTCGACTTCGTGCGCGACGATGCGCACCGCCTCGAGCAGCGTCTCGGCACGGGCGACCGGCGCAAGCTCGACGAGTACCTGACATCGCTCCGGGAAGTCGAGCGCCGCGTCGACCAGGCCGCTTCCGGCGCAGGTCACGACGTACCCGATTCCGCGCGGCCCAACGGCATCCCTGACACGTACGCCGCGCACGTGCGCCTGATGTCGGACCTGCTCGTGCTCGCGCTGCGCGCGGACGTGACGCGCATCGCGACGTTCTCGTTCGCGAACGAGGGCAGCAACCGCGCGTACGGGTTCCTGGAAGTTCCCGAAGGACATCACACGCTCAGCCACCACGGCAACGACCCCGAGAAGCAGCGCAAGATCCAGTTGATCAATCGCTTCCACGTCGAGGAGCTCGCGCACTTCATCGAGCAGTTGCGCGCGACGAAGGAGCACGACACGGACCTGCTCGAGCGTTCGATGATCCTGTACGGCTCGGGGATCGGCGACGGCAACCGACACAACCACGACGAGCTGCCGGCGCTGTTGCTCGGTCGCGCGGGTGGACGCCTCGAGAGCGGCAAGCACCTGCGCTTCCCGCACGACACGCCGATCGCGAACCTGTACGTGTCGATGCTCGCGAAGATGGACGTGCCGGTCGCGCGACACGGCGATTCGACGGGATTGCTCCTGGGCGTGTGACGCGAGGGCGGATCGGGGGTCGCGCGTGAGCTCTGTGCCCCGCGAGCCCTCTACCCCGCGAGCTCCTCGCCCTGAGAGCGCCGTGCCCCGCGAACACGACCTTTGCGCGTGATGCGTTCGGTGGAGAGCCTGTTTCCCGCTCACGCAGACTTTGCGCGCGCAATTGGGCATTCCTTCAAGAGGGCCCGCTTTCAGCGTCGAATCCCTCGCCCGGCAGGGTGGGACTCAGCCAGGAGCAGGGCATGCGGGAAGAGAATTCACACACGGGGCAGGCGCGTTGGTACGCACGTTCGAAGCGCGCGCGCGGAGGCTTCACGATGATCGAGGTCAGCCTCGCGCTGACCGTGCTGGTGGTGGCGCTCGTCGCGACCACGGCGTCGAACCTGCGGATGGAGTCGCTGCGGCGCAGCAACCACGATCGCGTCGCAGCGCAGAACGCGGTGCAGTCGATCACCGAGCGCGTTCAGGCCATCGGTCGCGCGGGAACGAGCGACGCCGGTGGTTTCGCGCCTCACGTCGTCGCCGCGCTCTCCGCCGGCGGAGAACTCGGCGCGACCATCGACGTGCTGGGTCTGACACCGCTGCCGGGCAGCGCGCACGTCGGGACGATTCGCGTCATCACCGACGAGACGGGCAACGATGACACGGTCGGCGCCCAATTGGGCTTGCCGCGCGATCTGAACGGCGACGGGGACGCGCTCGATGCGGACGTCAGCGGGAACGCGCACCTCTTGCCCGTCGTCGTCACCGTGCGCTGGCACACGCAGTCCGGCAACCGCGTGATCGTGCACCCCTTCTACGTGTTTGGGCACTGACATGAATTCGCAACTGACACATCGAAACGCACGCAACGGCGCACGTCACGGCGCACAAGCCATCTCGTTCAGCGCCGGCTTCACGCTGATCGAGCTCGCGATCTCGGGCGTGATCCTGGCCATGGTTCTGTTCGGCATCGTCTCCGTGTGCTTCCGCGACGACGACACGACCCGCTCGTCGCTGGCGGTCGGCATCGCGGAGTCGCGCGCGCAGCAGATGCTCGCGAGCCTCGGCCGCGAGCTCGCTCCCGCGCACGCGGCCAGCCCGCGCGCGGTGTTGACGTTGCCCCTCGCCGTCGGCGACACGGGATCGGCTCGCGTCGACACCACGCTCGGGTTCCCCGATCGCGGGCTCCTGCTCGTCGACCGCGGCAACGGCAACGTCGAGCGCCTGCGCTACGCCGGGCTCGAGTCGACGCACACGCTGTTCCTGCAGCTCACGCGCGGCGAGCAGTGCACGACGAACGCGAACCACGCGCTCAACGCGGACGTGATGTGGGCCGGGCTCGCCGAGCCGATCGCGCTGCAGGCGAACCCGCCCGCGTCGACGTGGGACGGCCGCGCGAAGGAGAGCACGGGCCCTGTGTATTTCCGCGGCGACGGCAGCGGTTTCAGCTACCGACTCCCGACCGATCCTTCCGGCGGCACGCAGGTGCTCTCGGACGGCGAAGTGCGTTGGGGTGCGCAGGTCGACGGCACGGCTTCGCTCACGGGTTGGGCGGCGCTGTGGTTCGAGCCGCGCGACACGTACGACGAATCGCTCTACGGTCACGACATCAACGGCGACGGCGACACCAACGACGTGTTCGACATCGGCCAGATCAAGAAGCGCACGTGGGACACGAACAACCCGAGCGCCGCGGTGCGCGAGCTCGGGCTCGGGCCGACCGTCGTGATCCAGGAGCGCTGCAGGTGGGGACGCGACCTCGACGGGGACGGGTTCGACGACCCGATCTTCCTGTGGGACGCGACGACGCATTGTCTGCACGTGCGCTTGCACGTGCTGGGGACGACGCACGCGAACGTGCCGATCACGCGCACGGTCGAGACGACGATGTACTTGCGCAACGAGCCCGAGGGTTGAACGTGCGCCGGCGGCCTGTTCGAGACAGGCGGCGCCGGTTGCAGTCGAAGAGGCAGGATCGAGGAGGTTTCCAGCATGAGCATTCGTATCGAGAAGAGTTCGTCGAGCGTGGGCCGACGTGGCAGCGCGCTCATCAGCGCGATGATGGTGGTGTCGCTCCTGGCGATGCTCGGGCTGTCGATGCTGTCGGCGGGGCTGAACGGCTCCCGCGCAGCGAACGGACAGAGCGACGAGTACCGGCTGACGAGCGCGGTCGAGAGCGTCGCGACGTTGACGGCCGACACGCTGTGGTCGGGTTACTTGCGCACGCAAGGCGGCGCGCCCGGAACGGTCGAGACGTTCCGCTCCTACCTGACGTCGATCGACGTGCCCGACACGGGTACAGTCGGTGTGCCCGCCCCCGGAACCGGCGTCGACATGCTGGCCACGGTGGGGATCGCGGGCGGCGGGCATCCGCAGTTCGACGAGGTCCTGGTGAACAGCGTCCGCGTGTCGCGCTCGGACTCGGGTGACGCGACGCGCTTGTTCGTGTCGGTCGGCGCGTCGACGAAGCGCGGCGAGGGCCTGGTGACGGCGCCGCTGAGCCGCACCGTGCAGGTCGCCTACACCGTCGCGCCCGCGCCCTTCGAAGGCTTCGACTACGGCATCCTGACGAAGAACGTCAACTGCGTCTTCTGTCACACGGTCGTCGACTCGGCCGATCGCTACTACAACCACGATCCGAACCTCGTGGGCACGTTCGATCGCGTCAAGGTCGGCACCCTCGAGAGCTTGATGCTGCGCCACGACACGGACCCGCGCATCACGGACTGGGACGCGGACGCGCTTCTCGCGGGAACGCTCTACGTGCGCGGTCACGCGACGGACCACAACGGCGCGCCGATCGAGAACTGGGGCGGCAGCCTCGCGTTCCACTCGGCGGAGTTCGGACCGGACGGACACCTCATTCCGAACACGGTGACCGGAGGGCTCACGCCGACGACGATGACGCCGGCTGGCGACGTGGCGGGCGGCAACCTCTACGTAGAGTATCCGGGGACGTACGCGCAGATGCCCGACGGGGCCTTGCCCACGTCCTTCCCGCCGCCCTTTCCCGACGACGGCGGAGTGAACCCTTCGACCGGTGTGCACACGACGAGCGGTGCGGGCAACCACATGGTCGATCCGAACGAGTTCTACGCCGCGACGCAGGATGCGCACGGCACGATCTCGGGCGGCGTGCTCACGGTGCTGTCGGGATCACACACGATCACGACGCAACAGCAATCGACGATTGCGTTCACCACAGGCAACGCTGCGAGCCTCGCGGGCGTGACGCACGGGAACGTGGTGATGACGGGCACGGCGGAGAATCCGATCGTCATCAACGGCACGGTCGCGATCGACGGCGACGTGATCGTCGACGGTTACGTGAAGGGCACGGGCGTCATCCTGGCGAAGGGGAACGTGTACGTGCCGACCGACTTGCACTACTTGGACGGTCACGAGTACGTGGAGGGCGACGAGTCCGGGAGTCCGACGGGGCCGGTGACGTTCGGCATTGCACAGGACGGCACGCAGAACGCGCTCGGCCTCGCATGCGGCGGCAGCATGATGCTGGGCGATTTCCTGGCACCTTCGAACGGCGTGACGAACGACGATCACGCGGTGGTGACGGGTGGCCCGGATGGTGCGTTCAACTTCTCGTTGGCGGAGATCACGCTCTTCAACCGCACGGAGTGGGCGCACACGCAGGAGTTCTTGCCGGGCGAGAACGCCGACAACTCGGATCCGTCGACGTGGCACGTGAGCAATCCGGGATATGTGGCGGGGTATGTGCCGCGCTACTACCAGTTCGGGCCGGGTGACGAGATCCCGATCTACAACTTGGGGGATCTGTGGTTCGACGCGGACTCGGGGACGTGGAAGGGTGATGCGGAGGTGCCGACGGTCTGGGATCCGTCGAAGCTGACGTTGTTGGATCCGGCGGATACGTCGAATCCGGCGCTGTACGACCCGGTGACGGGCGAGCCGCGCGCGACGGTGCACGACTTGACGCCGCATGAGGGATGGATCAGCGACGCGATGCTGGAGGGAGCGATCGAAGAGTTGGGCGCGCACCATCCGAACGGAACGCCGATGCAGATCGACGGGTTGCTCTACACGAACAACGCGCTGTTCGGAGTCGTTCCGCGATCGGGTCCGATGGGCGGACAGATGGTGGTGAACGGATCGCTGGTGTGTGCGGATCTCGGGCTGCTCGCGCCGGGACACTTCGCAGGCGTAGGGTCAGTTGGGTCGCCGGGGAATGTGCCGGGATCGGCGTTCGCGGTTGGGTTGAGGCTGAACTACGACAAGCGGACGAAGTCGATGTTGAACGTCACCAACCCGAACAGCGTGACGATCAAGCGCACGTTGTGGAACCCGACGGGTGGGGCGTTGTAGGCGTCGAGAATCGAGGGCTGTCGGAGCGGACGCGAAGCCCTGTCGGAGCGGACGCAAACGCAGCAGAGAAGCAACGGGAGACCGAACGGCGGCGCCAGGGACCGGCGCCGCCGCGTTCGTGGTGCGCGGTCGCCGAGTACGGCAACCGCGCACCACGAACCTCGGTGAAGACGGAGCGGCATGCAGTGGATGGGGCGTGGAGCGGCGTCGAGTGTGGAAGGGGGGCGGAGTGATCCTTCTTCTCGGGCGTTTTTTTTAGGTGTTTAGTTGACCCAGACCACGCTCAAGCCGTTCGTGAGGTTGAATGTCGATGGAGTGCAGAAGCCGGGTGCCGGGTTGCGGTACCAGATCTGATACGTCCGAGTCTGTGGAGCGCTCGTGATGCCGCCGCGCACCGAGACCGGCGGGCCGGAAGCACCCGGATACTCGGAAGTGTTCAGCGAGTTCAACCGCACACCCAAGCGCGTGATCGTCCCGCCTACGCAGCGCAGTCCGTCACCGAAGGCCGCCCCGGCGCCACCGTTCACCTGGGTGGTGCCCTGGAAGTAGAGCGCCGAGTCGTCCGGCATGCCGGTCCCCTGCAGGCTGAACGTGTCGGCTGAAAGGGTGGGCATGCCGTTGAACGAGAGGTTCGCGCCGGTCGATATGACCGAGTTCGCGCATCCGTTGAGGCCCGTTCCAAAGTTGCCGCACGGGCAGGGCGCGCCGCTGCCGTCTCCCGGACAGAACGGCGTGACCGAGAAGTCGCACTCGTCGGGAATCCCGTTGCCGTTGGTGTCCACGCTCGTGCCGTTGGCGATGTCGCACGCGTCGGGGATACCGTTCAGGTTGCAGTCCGCGCCGCTGCCGTTCGGCACGACCTTGAACAATCGACCGCCCGCGTCACAGATGTAGAGCTCGCCGTTTGCGTCCTCGCCGAAGGACGTGATGTTCGTGATCGTCAAGCCGCCGGGCGGTTGGAGTTGCGCCGTGACGTTGGTGACCGGCGGGTTCGCGACACCCTGGTACCGCACCCACCAGATCTGGCTGGTGCAGTAGTCCGCATAGAAGTACCGCCCCTGCCAACCGCACAGCGCCGAGCCGCGATAGACGTAACCGCCCGTGATCGAGCAGCCGCTCGCGTGCGTGTACGTCTGGATCGGGTAGGTGAGCCCCGGACTGTTGCACGTGCAGCCCGTGCTGCCCGTGCAGCTGTTGCCTTCCATGCAACGCCAGCCGAAGTTCAAGCCGCCTTGTCCGGGCGGCACGACGTCCACCTCTTCGACGGCGCCTTGGCCCACGTCGCCGATGTACATCTGTCCGGTGACGCGGTCGAAGCTGTCCCGCCAAGGATTGCGCAGCCCGTAGTGGTAGATCTCGTCGTCGCCCGTGATGCCGACGAACGGGTTGGTGGGCGGGATCGCGTAGTTGCGGGAGGCGTCGGTCGGGAAGTCGTCGCCGTTCACGTCGAGTCGCAGCATCTTGCCGAGCAGCATGTTCGTGATCGTCTGCGCGTTGTTGCCTGGATCTCCCCCCGAACCGCCGTCCCCCATCGCGACGTAGAGATAGTGGTCGGGACCGAAGCCGACCCAACCGCCGTTGTGGTTCCCGAACGGCTGAACGATGGTGATCAGCGTCATCGCCGACGATGTGTCCGCCGTCGTCGACGTCATGTACGGCGCGTTGGCCGTGTACCGCGCGACGACCGTGTTGCCGGAGGAGTTCGTGTAGTCGACGTAGAAGTAGCCGTTGTTGGCGAAGTCGGGGTGGAACGCGAGACCGAGGAGACCCTGTTCGCCGCCCGCCGCGATCGGCGTGACGGAAAGGTAGACCGTCGGGCTCACCACGCCCGTCACCAGGTTGAGCACCTTGATGCGGCCGACGCCGGACGAGCCCTGCTCCACGATGAAAAGACGGGCGGTGTCACCGGGTGGCGACGTGACGAAGAGCGGCTGCGAGAGCCCGCCTGCGACCAGCGTCGTCGTCACGGGGACCTGCGCCGCTGCGAACGGAGCGATCATGAGGGAGACGAGCAATGAGACAAGCAAAACAGATGCGATGCGAAACATGAGATCACCTCGAGAGACGGGCCAGGCGCACGCGATCGAGGGTAACCGCGCGGGCCGCATACCGACAGACGTACCGACGTCGGAACACGCGCTTCAGCGCGCAGTCGTTGGGATAGAAGGCTGGATCGGCCGATGCAGGTGGTGGGCGAGGTTGGGCGCGCGACGAAAGCTGGATGCTTTTGGGGTTCGTCAGGCTGAGGGTCTGGAGCTTGGCGCGTGATGTGCGGAGGGCCTCGGGCGGCGATCGAGCGTCCGGTCGAGCCTCAGATGGGGAGGTTCCGGTGGAGCATGAGTCGCGAGAGGGTTTCGGGAAGAATGTGAAACGGTCGCGCGCGCACCGGCATCTAGTGGAGTGAGCCACGAGTTCGATGCAGTATTCGACCTGTCTACAGCTCCCTGGCTGCGTTGCCACTCCTCCGAGTGTTGCAGAGAACACGCGTCGTCGCGGCGCCTTGCCAGGCAGCCGCATCCAGGCCGACTTCTGCAACGAACTCGTGGCCCACTCCACTAGGGTGCGATGACCGATTCGATCTATCCGTCCGTCGAGGTATTGCTCGAGCACGCGACCTGGATGCGTGAGCTCGCGAGACGCCTCGTGAGGGATCCGGGCGGAGCGGACGACGTGGCACAGGCAGCCCTGGTTGCGGCCAGCATGAGTGCGCCGCGCGAACGGAGTTCGCTGCGTGCCTGGCTTGCGACGGTCGTGAGGAATGCGGCGCGCGAGCGCCAGCGCGGTGAACGCAGGCGTGCTCTGCGTGAAATGGGTGCTGCGCGGGAGGAGGCGCTGCCGTCGACGGAAGAGGTCGTCGAGCGCGCCGAGGCGCAACGCGAGCTGGTCGAGGCAGTGCTCGCGCTCGAGGAGCCCTATCGGACGACGATCCTGTTGCGCTTCTTCGAAGAGCGAAATGCGCACGAAGTTGCCGTCGCGCTCGGAGTGCCCGACGCGACGGTTCGCACGCACGTGGCTCGTGGCCTCGCGCGATTGCGGACGCGGCTCGACCGCAAGCACGGCGGCGATCGCGCGGCTTGGACCGCGATCCTCCTGCCCATCGCTGCTCGCGGCGATGGGGTTTCCCCTTCCCTGCTCGGAGCCCTGTTCGTGAACACACCTGTCAAGATCGGGATCGTCGTCGCTGGATTGGTCGTCGCCGCACTGCTCGTCGTGCGCACAGTGGGTCGCGAGGAATCTCGGGGCGCGCCGGAGTCGGTGGTCGAGCGGACAGTGCCCGCTCGTTCGGATGAGGGTCGCGGGTTGGTCGGCTCCGACCCTGGGTCCGTGACGCGCAGCGAAGTCGAGCGCTCTCGGGTGCAACCGCGGGATGGGGTCGCGCAGGATGCGATCGTGTCGCAGACCCTGCGCGGTCGCGTGATGGACGAGCACGGGATCGCACTCTCCGGCGTACCCGTCGCGCTGGTCTTGAGCGGCAACAAGGATGTGGTTGCGCGCGCCGTCAGCTCGGACTCGGGCGAGTTCGAGATCGAGCGGCCGACGGGCAGCGGACAGATCGCCGACGACGACCCTGCGTACGTGACCGTGTTCGCGGGAGTCGTCGGGCGCTTGTCGTCAGCGGGGCCGGCTGTCGTCGTGGCTCCGGCCACGATGCTGAGGGGCTTCGTGGTCGACGTCCAAGGCGTGCCGGTCGCGGGCGCGAAGGTGCACGTCCAGTGTCCGGAAGAGATGCGCACACGCATTCCCGAGAACCTCGACGCGTCCGAGGCGTTGAGCTGGTCAGCACAGAGCGATGTGCAAGGCAGCTACGCGTTCACGGAGTTGCCGCGACTTCTGGATGCGCGCCTCGAATGCACGCACGAGGGCTTCGTCCCCTTCGCCATGGCGTTGGGAGATGCGCTCGGCGGTCCGTTCGTGATCACGCTCGCGCGACCCGGCGCACAGGAAGCAGCGGTTCGCGGCCGCGTCGTCGACACGAACGGCGCGCCGGTCGAGGGTGCGTGGGTCGCGCTCGGCGTCGAGACGACGAAGAGCGACGAGCACGGGCTCTTCGCGCTGAAGCTGGATGATCCGCAGGGACGCAATGCGCAGTTCAATGTGGCGGCCGTGCGGCTCGTGGCGACGTGCAAGGGCTACCTGCCCGGTGAATTGGCTGCGCCGATCGTCGACGGACACCCGGTGTGGCCGCAGCACGTGACGTTGAAGATGGGCACACAGGCGCTCTCGATCGCGGGCACCGTGCAGGATCATCTCGGGCGACTGCGCGCCGGTGTGAAGGTGTTCGTCGCCGACCCGGCGTTCTTCGGTGAGGTCGACGGAGGTCCGGCGCAGCTCGAGAACGTGATCGGCGGCCATCCGTCTCGCTCGTGGAGCTTCGTCGAAACGGATGCCGACGGCCGCTTCACGATCGAAGGCTTGTGCGCGCACGCCTACATCGTCCGGGCGTTGGAGCCTGAAACGCTGCTGCGTACCGACGTGCCCGACGTGCAGGCCGGAACGAGCGGGCTCGTGATCTCGATGCCGCGCGACGCGTTGTATCCGCGCGTTGCAGGCGTCGTGCGCACGCACGACGGGACGCCGGTGGCGGACGCACACGTCTTCCCCATGTGCGATGCGTTCCAGGCGCGCATGAACGGTCGCATCGTCAGCACGAGCCACGACGGGCTCGACGGCGTCGCGACCGATGCGGAAGGTCGCTTCACGATGACGGACGTGCCGAAGAGCCTGGTCTACCTGCGCGTCGAGCGCGAAGACGTACTGCCTCTCGAGTACGGCAGGTATGTCGAGGGCGACGCGCGTTTCGTCGATTCGATCCGTGAGCTGCCCAAGGACCGCATCGAGTCGCTCGACATCCGCGTGGATCGCCGCGCGCACGTGCAGGTCGAGCTTTCGGATCCGGCGCTGGCGGACGAGTTCGCGTTGCTCGACGAGAACGGCAAGGCGCTCGAGGTCAGCGTCTTCATCGGGCAGGGACGACGCGAAGGACGCCGATCGCCGATCGTCGAGGGCAAGTCGTACGTCACGGCCGGCACGGATCGGGCGAAGACCCTCGTGCTGTACAAGGGCGGCGCCGAGGTTGGCCGGAAGGGCGTGAAGCTCGTCCCGGCGGAAACGACCACGGTTCGTTGGTGAAGCGGAGGAGTCCAAAGCACGACGACCGCGCCCGGCCTGCAAGGCGCCGCGTGTCCCGCGCGGCCGACTTCAGCGAAGAAGTAGCCGTTGGTGGCGAAGTCCGGGTGGAACGCCATACCGAGCAGGCCTTGTTCTCCACCGGCCGCGATCGGCGTGACGGAAAGGTAGAGCGTCGGGTGGATCCTCGCCGGAGCGGCGTTCCTTGGGCTGGCGATCTCGAGCTTGATGCGCGAGGTGAAGCGGGCTCAGAGCAGCAGTCGAGAGACGGGCCAGGCTCGGATGGGACTTCGGTCAGGTGAGGATCGCAGTGGGCCTGTTCAGGGGCGCCATGCGGCTGCGGCGGCGAGCGCGCTATCGATCAGGATGTGCGGGAAGATGCCGATGAGCACGACGGCGAGTGCACAGATGAGGACGGCGAAGTTGAGCGCGCGGGATGTGGGGATCGGGGCGGCGCCCGGTTGCGGATCGTCGAGGTAGATGCTGCGCGCGATGCGCAAGTAGTAGTAGATGCCGACGACGGCGAGGATGGCACCGAGGATGACGAGCGTCGTGTAGTTCTGGTGCCAGGCGGCGATGAACATGCCGAGCTTCGCCCAGAAGCCGGCCACGAACGGGATCCCGCCGAGGGAGAGCAGGAACAGAAGCATGGCGAGTGCGAGCGCGGGGTTGCGACGCGCGAGTCCGCGGTAGGCGGAGAGGTCGTCGGAGCCGGATGCGCCGACCGCGGTGACGACGGCGAACGCGCCGAGGTTCGTGAAGAGGTACGCGGCCAAGTAGAAGAGGAGGAGCGCGAGGCCTTCGGTGGATTGGGTGATCAGGCCGAGAAGCATCACGCCGATCTGCGCGATGCCGCTGTAGGCGAGCAGGCGCTTGATGTTCGTTTGGGGAAGCGCGAGCAGGTTGCCGGCGAGCATCGTGAGCGCGCAGATCGCGATCAGGATGGGCAGGTAGCGCGCGGCGAGCGGCGCGAAGCCCTCGAGGTAGAGGCGGATGAGCGCGGCGAACCCGGCGGCCTTCGGGGCGACGGAGAGGAAGCCGACGAAAGGAGTAGAGGCGCCTTCGTAGGTGTCCGGGATCCACATGTGGAACGGCACCGCGCCGATCTTGAACGCGAGCCCGGCCAGGGTGGTCAGGATCCCGGCGAGGAGCAGCGGTGACGGAGTGGTGGTTGCGTGACGCGCGATCTCGGGCAGCATCGTGGTGCCCGTCGCGCCGTACACGAGCGAGAGCCCGTAGAGCGTGATGACGAAGCTCACGACGCCGATGAGATAGAACTTGAGCGCGGCCTCACTTGCTTTGCGTTGCTCCTTGGCGAACGCGGTGAGGACGAAGAGCGGGATGCTCATCAACTCGAAGCACACGACCAGCAGGAGTAGCTCGCGTGCCGATGCGAGCAGCGACATGCCGAGCAGGCTGAGCACGAGCAAGAGGTAGTACTCGCCCTGCCGACGCGTGAAGTCGCGCGCGACCTGGTCGACGGAGATCAGGCACGCGAGCGCGCCGGCGAGCAGGAAGAGACGCTTGAACCACAGCGCGAGGCCGTCGGCGACGAACGCTCCGCCGAACGCTTCTCCGTGCACGTCGAGCGTGAAGGTCGACGCGAAGATCAGCGCGAGCCCGGCGCAGGCGAAGAGGCCGAGCGCGCGCTTCTTGTCCGCCGGAAGCGCGAGGTCTGCGAGGAAGAGCAGCAGCGCCAGCGCGGCGATCAGGATGTCGAGGATCAAGGGCTGCATGGCGCTCATCGCTCGATGGCGCTCGTCACGCGCGGCAAGAGCTGCGTCGTCGTGCGGTCGATGGGGTCGAGGACGAGTGCGGGCCACACGCCCAGGAGGACGATCGCACCTCCGAGCAGAAGGAGCGACACCCATTCCGGTCCGCGCGCGTCATCGAGGTGCGGGAACTGCTCGGTCTTCGGCGGCCCCCAGAAGATCGCGCGCGCCGCGCGCAACACGTAGATGGAGGTGAGGAACGCGCCGATGACGGCCGGCACCATCCAGGCGGCGTGATGCGACTCGAACGCGCCGAGGAACACGAGGAACTCTGAAACGAACCCGGCGGTGCCGGGCAGACCGAGGCTGGAGAGGGAAGCGAGCGTGAAGCAGACCGCGATGCCGGGCATGAAGCGCGCGAAGCCGCCCATCGACGGCACGTCGCGCGTGTGCGTTTTCTCGTAGACGAGGCCGACGAGCGCGAAGAAGAGGCCGGTCATGATCCCGTGCGCGAACATCTGGAACACGGCACCGTTCCAGCCGTTGACGCTGAGCGTCGCGGCGCCGAGCAGCACGACGCCCATGTGCGAGACGCTGGAGTACGCGACGATGTACTTGAGGTCGGTCTGCGACATCGCCGAGAGGGCGCCGTACACGATGTTCAGCGCAGCGACGGCGCCGACCCACGGAGCCCACGCTGCCGCTCCTTCGGGCAAGAGCACCATTCCGATGCGGATCACGCCGTACGCACCGAGCTTCATCAGCACGCCGGCGTGGAGCATCGACACCGCAGTCGGCGCCGAAGCGTGACCGTCGGGCGACCAGGTGTGGAACGGCCAGACGCCGGCCAGGCTGCCGAACCCGATCCAGAGCATGGGGAAAGCCCACATCTGCAAGTGGCGCGGAAGAATCTGGCTCGCGAGCGACTCCATGTTGAACGTGCCGCCGCCCGCGCGCGCCATCGCAAGGAATGCAATCAGGATGAGGGCGGAACCACCGAGCAGCATCAGCGTGAGCTTCATCGCCGCGTACTCGCGCCCGCCGACGTCGAAGTGACGCAACACCGCTGCGAAAGGTCCGCGCGGTGGCACGCGCTTGGTGCTGCCCCAGATGCCGATGAGCAAGTACATCGGCAGCACCGCGATCTCGTAGAACAGGAACAGGACGAAGAGGTCGAGGCTCACGAACACGCCGAACACGCCCGTCGAGAGCACGAGCAGGAGGACGTAGAACTCGCGGTCGCGGTTCTTCACCGTCCAGCTCGCGAAGCAGCCGGCAAAAAGGATCACACCGGTCAGGACGAGCAGCACGACACTCCAGCCGTCGGCGGCGAGCGCGTAGTTGATGCCGAGCGCGGGCACGAGCGGCAGGCTCTCGCGCAGCGGCGTTCCGCCGAGGAAGTGCGACGTCGCGACGAGGCTCCCGACGAGGGAGATCGACGCGGCTGCGATGCTGATCAGCCGGATCGCGACGCGCGACCCACGCGGCAGCAGCATGAGCACGACCGCCGCGACGAGCGGAGCGAAGACGACGATGGAGAGCACCGGCATGCTCAACTCCCCCACAGGCTCCACGCCGCCAGCGCCAGGAAACCGAGGAAGAGCGCGACGACGTAGTCTTGCGCGAAACCGGTCTGCAAGCGCCGCAGTGCGCTCCCGATCTGGAGGGCCGCGTACCCGATGACGTTGATCACGCCGTCGATCACGTAGCGGTCGATCCATCCGACTGCACGTGCCAGGGAAAGCAGCACGCTGCGCCAAGCGATCACGTACAGGTTGTCGATCGCGCCGCTGCGCACGAGCGCGAGCGCAGGCGCGGGCAGTGCGTCGGCGACGCCTTCACGGCGCGGGCCGTGCAGGAACCACGCGCACACGAGCCCGGCGAGACCCAACCCGACGGCCACTGCGCCGACCGGGCCGAAGTGGAAGTGTTCTTCGAGACCGATGAGTTTGGTGAACGGCGTGAGCGCAAACCCGGCCACGAGCGCGCCGGCTCCGAGCACGAGCATCGGCCCGAGCATGCTCCAGCCGGACTCGTGCGGATGACGCGCCGCCTCGCTGCGCGGTGCGCCGGTGAACGCCAGCAAGAACGCGCGCGCCATGTAGTACGCCGTGAGCAACGTCGTCGCGAGACCGAGTGCGAGCGCGACGGGATGCTCCGACAGCGCCGTGAGCACCAGCTCTTTCGACCAGAACCCCGCCAGCGGAGGCACGCCCGCGAGCGCGAGGAGTCCGATCGCGAAGAGCCATGCAGTCGCACGCATGCCGCGCGCGAGCCCGCCCATTTGGCGCACGTCGTTCGTGTGCACGGCGTGGATGACGCTGCCCGCGGCGAGGAAGAGCAGCGCCTTGAAGAACGCGTGCGTGACGAGGTGGAAGTAGCCTGCCGCCACCGATCCCGCGCCGATCGCTGCCACCATCAAGCCGAGCTGCGAGCACGTCGAGTACGCGAGAACGCGCTTGATGTCGTACTGCGTCATGCCTAGCACGGCAGCGAACAAGGACGTGCCCGCGCCCACGTACATCACGACCGCGCTCACGTTCGGCGCGAGCTCGAAGAGGAACGACGTGCGCACCAGCAGAAATACACCGGCCGCCACCATGGTCGCCGCGTGCAAGAGCGCCGACACGGGCGTCGGTCCCTCCATCGCGTCGGGCAGCCACACGTGCAGCGGAACCTGCGCCGACTTGCTCGCCACGCCGCAAAAGAGGAGCGCCGGCAGCAGCCAGAAGTCCGCGTGCAGCGGGCCGGCATGCACGGCGACGGCGATCGCGTCGAGGTCGAACGTGCCAAACCACGCCCACGCGATCACGAGCCCGATGAGGAAGCCGACGTCACCGAGCTTCGTGACCAGGAACGCCTTGAGCGCGGCACGCCCGGCCGATGGACGCTCGTGGTAGTAGCCGATGAGCAGGTAGCTGCAAAGCCCAATGAGTTCGTAGAAGACGAAGAGCTGCAGCAGGTTCGGCGACAGCACGAAGCCCTGCATCGAGAACAGGAACAACGACTGCCACGTGTAGTAGCGGCCGCGGTGCGCCGAGGGCTCGCCCGCGAGGTAGCCGACCGAGTAGATCTGCACGCAGAGCGCGACGATCCCGACGACGACCAGCATCGGCGCGCTCGTGCCGTCGAGGCGCACGCCGAGCTCGCCCAACGTCCGACCGGACATGGGGATCCAGCTCCAAACGTGGCGAATCGGCAGGGCTCCGCTGAGCCAGACCCACAGCGACGCACCGAGCGAGAGGCACGCTGCGGTGATGGACACCGCGGCCGAGAGCGCACCGTTCTTTCCGATTCCGCGCACGAGACCGGTGACCACCGCCGCGGCGGCGGGGAGCAAGGGCACGGCGAGCGCGAGCAGCAGGAAGCTCATGGGCTAGCCCGAGAGATCGTGCGCCTGGTCGGCGTCGATGGTGCGCCATGTGCGCGAGATGAGGATCACGAGCGCGAGGCCGACCGCGACCTCGGCCACGGTGAGCGCGATCGCGAACAACGCGAACACCTGCGCCGTCGGTCCGCCGAAGTGGCGCGAGAACGCGATCAGGTTGATGTTGACCGCGTTCGCCATCAGCTCGACGGAGAGCAGGATCCCGACGGCGTTGCGCCGCGTCAGCAGGCCGAACACGCCGATGGCGAACAGCAGCGCCGCCACGAGCAGGCACGCTTGGACTTCGTTCAAGTCGCTCAAGCGTCGACCTTCCGCGCGAGGACGATGGCGCCGACCATGGCCGCGACGAGCAACACGGACAAGGCCTCGAACGGCAGGATGAAGTCCGTCAGGAACGCGTGGCCCAGGTCGGCGGCGCTGGTTGCCGGCACGCTCGCCGGTGTCGGCAACGGCGCGCGCAGGATCTGGAGGAACAAGAGTGCGGCAACTGCGCACGCGATGAACGCTCCGCGCACGACGTTTCGACTGTCGTGGCGGATGGGTCCCCCTTCGATGCGCGTCGTGAGCATCACGCCGAAGATCATCAAGGTGATGACGCCCCCGGCGTAGAGCAGGACTTGTGCGCCGGCCATGAACCCGGCCGAGAGCCGCACGAAGAGCCCCGCCGTCGACACGAGCGTGAGCGCCAGCCAGAACACGGCGTGCACGAGGTTTTTCGACAGCACCGTGCCGAGAGCACCGGTGAGGATCACGACCGACGGCACGGCGAGCGTGACGACCTCCAGCGTGGTCATGCCGGGGGGGTCTCCGCAGGGGATTTCTCCGCGGGGGTTTTCTCCACGCCGCGGTCGGGCGCATGGCTCTCGACGAGCGAGGTGCCGGTGTACGGCGCGCGCGGGATGCTCTCGTTGGCGTAGAGGAGCGACATCGTGAGCAAGAGGTCCTCGCGCGCGAAGCTCGGCTTCGTCGGCACGCTGCACATCACGATCGCGTCGACGGGGCAGACCTGCACGCACAGCTCGCACACGATGCAGGCCGTCAAGTCGAGGTTGAAGTCCTCGGCCCAACCGCGCTTCTTGCCCGTGATCGCGGACTCGTGCTTGCTGGCGACGACCGTGATCACCTCCGACGGGCAGATCTTCTCGCACTTCTTGCAGCCGATGCAGGCCTCGTCACCGTTGGCCTCGTGCAGCAGCGCAAACGTCTGGCGGTAGCGCGCGGATCGCTCGCGCTTCACGAACGGGTGCATCACCGTGTTCGGCTTGCGCGTCAGGTTGCGCAGCGTGATGCCGAGGGCCTGGAAGGTCGACGTGAACACGCTCACGGTGCGGTCCCCGGCGAGAAACGTGTCCAGACGGCAGCCGCCATGACGACGATGAGACCCGCGGGCAGAAGCCACTTCCAGCACAAGCTCATGAGCTGGTCCGAGCGCACGCGCAGGAGCGTCCAGCGCACCCACAAGAGCGCCGTCGAGACGAGCGCCGTCTTGAGCACGAACCACGTTGCCTGCAGCGCCATCACGTCCGGTCCCGGGCCGTCGAATCCACCGAGAAACAGCGTGACGAACACGGCCGAACCCACGAGGCTGTGCAGGTACTCGGCCAGGTAGAACATGCCGAACTTCATGCCCGTGTACTCGGTGGAGACGCCCGACACGAGCTCGCTCTCCGCTTCGGGGATGTCGAACGGGATGCGGTTCCCCTCCGCCAGCGACGCGAGCAAAAACAAGATGCCCGCGACGAGGCCCGGTCCGAGCGGCCACCAGATGAACCACCGTCCGCCCGACTGCGCCGCGACGATGTCGGTGAGGTTCATCGAGCGCGCGAGCAACACAGGCACGACCACGGCGAGCACCATCGGCACGCCGTACGCGACGCTCTGTGCAACCGCGCGCATGCCGCCGAGCAGCGCGAACTTGTTGTTCGAGGCCCAGCCCGCCATCCACGTCGGCAGCACGCTCATCGCGCCGACCGCCAGGAAGAAGAGGACGCCGACGTCGAGGTCGGAGATGACGAGACCGGATGCGAGCGGGATCACGGCGAGGCTGAGCAAGCCGACGATCACGGCCAGGAGCGGCGCGAGGTCGAACATCGCCCGGTCCGCGTCGCGCGGGATGATGTCCTCCTTGATGAGGAGCTTGAACGCGTCCGCGATCGGCTGCAGCAGTCCCTTGAACCCGACGTGCTTCGGCCCGACGCGCCCCTGCATGCGGCCGGCGAACTTGCGCTCCCACCAGATGAAGTACGACGTGACGCCGAGCACCGCCGATGAAAGCGCGACGCCCATCACGAGCGCGTGCAGCACCGGGTTGTCGAAGAGGAGCTTCATCGCTCAGCGGTCTGCTTCGCCCATGATCGGGTCGAGGCTGCCGAGGATCACGACCACGTCGGGGATCGTCGTGCCCGGCAGCAAGTACGGCAGCGCCGACAGCGCGTGGTACGACGGCGGTCGGATCTTGCAGCGGTAGGGCTTCGGCGTGCCGTCGCTCACGACGTACGTGCCGAGCTCGCCGCGCGGGCTCTCGATCGCGGAGTAGGCCTCCCCCGCCGGCGGCTTGACCGCGTTGGGCGTCTCGATCGGCTTGCGGCCCATGATCGGGCCTTCGGGCAGCCCCGACACGAGCTCGGTCGCGATGCGCAGGCTCTCCTTCATCTCCGCGAGGCGCACCATGAAGCGCGCGTACGCATCGCCTTCACGTGCGGTCACCGTGCGCACTTCGATCTCGTCGTACGCGGCGTACGGGCGCTGCTTGCGCAGGTCCCAGTCGATGCCGCACGCGCGCAGGTTCGGGCCGGACAAACCGAGCTCCTGCGCCAAGACAGGATCGATGCGGCCGACGCCGCGCGTGCGCACGCGGAAGATCGGGTTCTCGGCCAGCATGCGCTCGTACTCGGGGATGCGCGCGGCGATCTTCGCTGCGACTTGGTGCACGGACTTGTCCCAGCCCGGTGCCGGATCGTGGCGTACGCCGCCGACCTGGTGGAAGTTGTAGTGAAAGCGCGCTCCCGTGAGCTCTTCGAACACGTCCAGGATCAGCTCGCGCTCGCGGAAGCAGTACATGAACACGCTCGTGCCGCCGCCGAGCGCGCCGCCCATGTCGAGCGCGAACGTGCCGAGCCACAAGAGGTGGCTCGCGACGCGCTGCAGCTCGGCGCAGATCGTGCGCAGGTAGCGCGCGCGCCGCGGGACCTCGCAGCCTTCGAGCTTCTCGAACGCCATCACGAGCGCGAGCTCGTTCGTCATCGCGGACACGTAGTCGTTCTTGTCGACGATCGGCGTCGACATGACGTACGTGAGCTTCTCGAGCAGCTTCTCGACGCCGCGGTGCAGGTAGCCGAGGTACGGCACGGCCTTCACGACGACCTCGCCGTCGAGGTAGAGCTTCACGCGCAGAACACCGTGCGTGGACGGGTGCTGCGGCCCCATGTTGAGGAC
The DNA here is from genome assembly GCA_038330085.1 of Planctomycetota bacterium. Classification (GTDB taxonomy): domain Bacteria; phylum Planctomycetota; class UBA1135; order UBA1135; genus JAEUIA01. The sequence continues at coordinate 25,281 of JBBQNP010000039.1, forward strand.
CATCAGGTCCGCATCGGGCTCGTAGCTCTCGATGTCGAGGTGCGGGTTCGCGCGCACGAGCGACACGAGGTTCTGCGTGACGGTGCTCAGCGCCATGGTGCGTGCGGCGTGTCGATGGCGTACTGCCGTTGCAGGGGATGACCTTCCCAGTCCTCGGGCAACATGATGCGCCGCAGGTCGGGATGGCCTTCGAACACCGGGCCGACGAGGTCGAAAGCTTCGCGCTCCTGCCAGTCCGCCCCGGCCCACACGGAGAAGAGGCTCGGCACGCTCGTGCCGACGGGGACCTCGCAGCGGAACGGGAAGTCGAGGTCGCGCTCGATGTTGCGCACGCGGTACACGACGACGTAGCGCGCGGGAACCGTCTCGACCGGCGGAGCGGTCTCTGCGACCGGCTCGGCCGGCACGGCGGCAACGTCTGCTTCGCCTTCCTTCGGCTTCTTCGCGGGCTTCCCCTTCGCCGCGTCGGTGAGAGCGGGATGGTGGACCGCAGTGATGTACGAGAGGTAGTGGTAGCCGAGCTCGTCGTAGAGCGCGCGCGCGAACTCGACGATCCGTTCGCGCGGCACCGTCGGTCCCAGAGGCGAAACGGTCAGACCAAAACGCGTCTCGGCCAGACGCGCTGCGTCCGAGCCGAAACCGACCGCGCGCCCGTCTTCCGTGCTCTCCATCAGGTGCGCTTCTTCTCGGCGCCACCCTTGTCCATGTTCATCACCGCATCCGTCTGCGCCTGCGTGAGCGCCGGATCGCGGTCGGTGTCGCACAGCCGCCGGATCGCCGGCCGGATCTGCTTCGCCGTCTCCGGCCTCGCCTCCGTCACGATCGGATGTCCGGCGCGCGCGGCGCGGATCTTTTCCTGCAGGCGCCGGATGCCGTCGATCAGCGCGTCCGGGCTGGGCGGACATCCCGGCACGTACACGTCGACCGGCATGAACGTGTCGACGCCCGGCACCACCGAGTAGATGTCGCGGTAGAAATCGCCGGAGATCGCGCACGAGCCCATCGCGATCGCCCACTTCGGCTCGGGCATCTGGTCCCACAGCTTCTTGACGCGCGGAGCCATCTTCACCGTGATCGTGCCCGCGATCACCATCACGTCGGCTTGCCGCGGCGAACCGCGCACGATCGAACCGAAGCGGTCGATGTCCAAGCGCCCGGCTGCGGCCGCCATCAGCTCGATGGCGCAACACGACGTGCCCATCGGGAAGATCCACAAGCTGTTCTCGGCGCCCCAGTGCAGGAAGTCGTCGGCCTTCGACAGCAGGACGTCGACGCCGGGGAAGCGCTCGACGTACTCGAAGGGCCCGTGCTCGTAGGCCTCGTTCTTCATGGCCAGCGCAAGGCACCCTTCTTCACGGCGTACAGCCAGCCGAGCAGGAGGATGGCGATGAAGAGGGCCATGCTCCACAACGCGACCGCTCCGACGCTCTGCTGGCTGACCGCCCACGGCAGGAGGAAGACCGCTTCGACGTCGAACAGCACGAACACGAGCGCAACCAGGTAGTAGCGCGGATGGAAGCGCATCCACGCGCTGCCGTCGGGCTCCTCGCCGCACTCGTACGTCAGCCTCTGCGCAGGCGAAGGTTTGCGAGCGCGCACACGCAACGCCGCCGCGGCGACGAGCGTGCCGGCCGCGACGACAAAGGAGACGCCGACGAAGGTCAGCGCGGAGATCCAGGCGTCGCTGACTGGGCCGGGGCTCACAAGTGTGTCGATCATGCAGTCAGCCGTCGGACTGGTCCATGCACGACACCCCCTCCTGTAGCACTTCGGCGATCAACAGGCACCGCTCCTCGTCGTCGAGATCGCGGCTCAGCTCGCAGCGCAGGCCTCCGGCGCGCCGAGCCAGATCGACGAGATCGACCTCGACGTACGTCGCGGCGAGCGCCAGGTCCTCGACCGCGGTCCAGTGCGCGGCGTGCTCGGACCTCATCCACTGCAAGCGCTCGGGTCCCCCGTGGTCCGTGGCCTCGAGCGCCGGGAGCAGCCAGGCATCCTCGTGATCCAGGTACCGGCGCAACCTGCGGTGCAGATCGACGATGCTTTCGCGCAAGAGGCCCACATCCGATCGGGCGGCCTCGGCGACGCGGTCAAGGGAGCTGCGCAAGCCCTCGAGATCTCGCAGCATGAGCTTGCGTACTTCGCTGGGCTTGAGGTTCCTCATGAGCGTCGCGCCATCCTCGTTCAAGCGATGACCCACGTGTCGCCCGCACACAGCAACTTGGAAAGGTCTCCCTGCCCGAGCTTCTTGCGCAAGGCCTCGTGTTGCGCCGCCTCGAGTTCGTGGTGCAGCGCGCGCTCCACTGCGCGGAACACGCCGACCGGCTCGGGCAGGTCCGGCGCGACGCAACTCGCCAGCGCGAACGCGGCGGAAGCACGCGCCTTCTCGTTCCACACCATGACGTCCTCGACGCGCGCGCCCGGCCGCTCCAGGTCGACGACCTTCGGCTCGCCGTCCACGACGGAGATCCCCTTCTTCCCGTTGGCGAACAGGAGGGGCTTGCCGTGCTCGAGGCGCACCATCTTCTCCTCGCGCACGTTCTTCGCGTAGAACGAATCGAAGGCTTCGTCGTTGAACACGTTGCAGTTCTGCAGTATCTCGACGAAGGCCGTGCCCTTGTGCGCGGCCACGCGCCGGAGCACCTCGGTCATGTGAGCGGTGTCGGCGTCCGAGGTCCGCGCGACGAACCCAGCACCCGAGCCCAGCGCCAGCCGGATGGGGTTGAAGGGCTCATCGATCGTCCCGTACGGCGTCGACTTGGCCTTCTTGCCGATCTCGCTCGTCGGCGACGCCTGCCCTTTGGTCAGGCCGTAGATGCGGTTGTTGAACAGCAGGATCTTGAGGTCGACGTTGCGCCGCAGCGCGTGGATGAAGTGGTTGCCGCCGATCGAGAGCGCATCGCCGTCGCCGGTCACCACCCACACCGAGAGATCCGGTCGCGTCGTCTTCAGCCCCGTCGCGATCGCCGGCGCGCGGCCGTGGATCGTGTGGAAGCCGTACGTGTTCATGTAGTACGGGAAGCGGCTCGAGCAGCCGATGCCGGAGATGAACACGATGTTCTCGCGCGGGATGCCGAGCTCGGGCATGAGCTTTTGCACCTGCGCCAGGATCACGTAGTCCCCGCAGCCGGGGCACCAGCGCACTTCCTGGTCGGACTGGAAGTCCTTCCGCGTGGGCTTGACGGCTTCGATCATCGTGCTGCTCCCTTCGTCGACTTGCCCTGCGTCGAATCGCCCTGCGTCGACACGCTCTGCATGGACAAGAGCTGCTCCTCGAACGCCGCGACGAGCTCCGACACGCGGAACGGTTTGCCCTTGATCTTGTTGATGCCTCGCGCGTCCACCAAGTAGCGGCTGCGGACGAGCATCAGGAGCTGCCCCATGTTCATCTCGGGGATCACGACCTTCTTGTAGCGCTTCAAGATGTCGCCCAGGTCGGACGGCAGCGGGTTCAGGTGACGCAGGTGCACGTGCGCGATGGAACGTCCGCGCTCGCGAAGTTCCGCCACCGCTTGCTGGATCGTCCCCGCGGTCGAGCCCCAGCCGACGACGAGCAGTTCTCCCGTGCTCGGACCGTCGACGACGAGGGGCGGGATGTCGTTCGCGACGCGCGCGACCTTTTCGGCGCGCAGCCGCACCATGTTCTCGTGGTTCTCGGGGTCGTAGGAGATGTTGCCCGTGATGTTCTGTTTTTCGAGACCGCCGATGCGGTGCTCGAGGCCGGGCGTGCCCGGTCGGACCCACGGGCGCCCGAGCGTCTTCTCGTCCCGCGAGTACGCGTGGAACCCGACCGGATCGGTGCGGAACTTCACGTCGAGGCGCGGCAGCTTCGCGACATCGGGGATGAGCCACGGCTCCTGTCCGTTGGCGATGAAGCCGTCGGTCAAGAGGATGACCGGTGTCATGTGAGCGATCGCGATGCGCGCCGCTTCGATCACGGAGTCGAAGCAATCGGCCGGACCGGAAGCGGCCACGACCGGCACGGGCGCTTCGCCGTTGCGGCCGAAGATCGCCTGCATGAGGTCGGCTTGCTCGGTCTTCGTCGGCAAGCCCGTCGACGGTCCGCCGCGCTGGATGTTGACGATGAGCAACGGCAGCTCGGCCATGATGCCCAGGCTGATCGTCTCCTGCATGAGCGCGACACCCGGGCCGGACGTCGAGGTGACGCCGAGGTTGCCGCCGAACGAAGCACCCAGTGCGGCGCCGACGGCGGCGATCTCGTCCTCGGCCTGGAACGTGATCACGTTGAAGTTCTTGTGCTTGGAGAGCTCGTGGAGCACGTCGCTCGCCGGCGTGATCGGGTACGTGCCCAGGAAGACGGTCAACCCCGAGAGCTCGCTCACCGCCACGATGCCCAGCGCCGTGGACTCGTTGCCGGAGATGCTCCTGTACCGGCCGGGAGGCAACTTCGCCGGCTTGACGACGTACGTCTGGAAGAGTTCGGTCGTCTCGCCGAAGTTCCAGCCCGCGCGCAGCGCATTCTCGTTGGCGGCCGCGATCTCGGGCATCTTGCCGAACTTGGAGTGGATGAACTTGATCGTGGCCTCGATGGGCCGGCTGTACATCCACAACATCAACCCCAGCGCGAACATGTTCTTGGCGCGCCCGACTTCGCGCGAGGAGAGGCCGCTGCCTTCGAGCGCGGTCGCGGTCAGCTTGCTGATGTCGATCGAGTGGACGCGGTAGCGCGACAGCGAATCGTCCTCGAGCGGGTTCTTCGCGTAGCCGGCCTTCGTCAGGTTCTGCTCGGTGAACGCGCCCGTGTTCAGGATCAGCATCCCGCCGTGCACGAGGTCTGCGAGGTTGCTCTTGAGCGCCGCGGGGTTCATCGCGACGAGCACCGCCGGCTGATCGCCGGGCGTGAACACGGGCTCGCTCGAGAACTGGACCTGGAAACCGGAGACGCCCGCGAGCGTGCCGGTCGGCGCGCGGATCTCGGCCGGGAAGTCGGGCAGCGTCTGCAGGTCGTTGCCGGCAAGAGCGGAGACCCGCGTGAACTCCGAGCCCGTGAACTGCATGCCGTCGCCCGAATCGCCGCAGAAGCGGATGGTGACCGCCTCGACTTCCTGGCGCGTGCGGCCAGTCGGGGGGTGGCTCGGAATCACCGTTTCCATGAAGTTCGCCTTTCGCCGGTTGGCTCAGCCGACGTCATCGAAGAACCAGGATGTCGCCCGCGATCGGGCATCGCGGCGCAGCGTGCGCGCACTGCACGCAGGCGACGCCGGTCGGCACCATACATCATCGGGAAGGTCGACGTGTCTCGGGCCAAGTCGGGGTGGATCGGCGATCGGTGACGCAGCCTCCTGGGCTCGCGCACCTGACCGCCGTCGGGCAACTGGACGCCCTTCCTGGACGAGTGCTTGCACACCCGCGCTCGCAGCCTCGATCCTCCTCGACAGCAGAGCCCGCTTGGACAGCGCAGCGGCGCGGAAGCTGGATCGACTCGCATGGATAGATCATGCACGCTCGCTCGGGTTGCCGCACTGCGCCGATGTGCGTAGTCGCCGGGGACGTAGTTCCGAAACGGCGCGCCTCGTGTCGACATGCTTCGCATCCCGCTTCAGCATCCTGCTGCGTACGCACGCGGGCGAACCAACGTCGGTGGGGAACCGAGGCTCTGCGCCGCACATCGGGTCTGCGAACTTCGTCACAAGCATCTACGCACTATGCGCCCGACTCCAGAGGTGGCATTCCCGCGGCTTTGGCTAGCTTGAAGACACGCAGCGTTTCGCGCGCACGCCTCGACGGAAAGTTCCCCATGCAAGTCGTCGGATGGATGGTCACATCGCCCTCCCTGCCCATGAGCTCCATGGCGCGGGAAGAGACTCCGGAAGTCGGCGAAGTGATCGTCGCAGTCGCCGGATGCGGCGTGTGTCACACGGATCTCGGCTTCTACTACGAAGGTGTCCCGACGCGACATGCGCTGCCGCTCACCCTCGGTCACGAGATCAGCGGGCGCGTCGTCGCCACGGGTCCGGGCGCGGAGAGCTGGCAAGGCGCGGAGGTCGTCGTCCCCGCGGTGATCCCGTGCGGCGAGTGCCGCGCCTGTCTGTCCGGGCACGGCTCGATCTGTCGCCGGCAGATCTTCCCCGGCAACGACGTGCACGGCGGGTTCGCGACCCACGTCCGCGTGCCGTCGCGCGGCCTGTGCCGCGTCCCCGACCTCGCGGATCGCGCGCGCAATCCGCTCGGGCTCGATCTGCCCGCGCTGTCGGTCATCGCCGACGCCGTGTCGACGCCGTACCAAGCGATCGTGCGTGCGGGGATCGAGCCGGGTGACGTCGCCGTGTTCGTGGGCGCGGGCGGCGTCGGCGGTTTCGGCGTGCAGATCGCTGCTGCGCGCGGAGCGCACGTCGTCGCGATCGACGTCGACGAGGCGAAGCTCGCCGCGGCCTCGCAGCACGGTGCCGAGCTCGCGCTCGTCGCAGGCGACGTGAAGGCGCTGAAGAAGTCCATCGGAGCGTTCGCCAAACAGCACGACGTCCCGACATGGCGGACTTTCGTGTTCGAGACGTCGGGCTCGCGTTCCGGCCAGGAGACGGCGTTCGCGCTGCTCGGTCACGGCGGATACCTGTCCGTCATCGGCTACACGCCGAGCACGGTCGAGGTGCGCCTCTCGAACCTGATGGCGCTCGACGCGACGGCGCGCGGCAACTGGGGTTGTCTGCCCGAGCTCTACCCCGACGTCGTCGCGCTGGTCCTCTCGGGCGCGGTGCACGTGCTGCCGTTCGTCGAGCGCCGGCCACTGTCGTCCATCAACGAAACGTTCGCGGACATCCATGCGCACAAGGTGTCGCGCCGTGTGGTGCTCGTGCCGGAGACCTGATCCATGACCTTCATCGACCACGACCTTTGCCCCGCTCCGAGAACGACCGGGGTGCTCTGCGAGGAGATGCCGATCGAGAGCGGTGACGGCCGGCGCGCCGAGGGTTTGCACGCCGTGCGCATCACGCTCGACAACCAGCGCCAGCACAACTCCTACACCACCGACATGGTGAAGGGTGTGATCCTCGGCATGCGCCAGGCTTCGAACGACCGGGCGTGCGTCGCGGTGGTCTTCACCGGCGCGGGCACGAAAGCGTTCTGCACCGGCGGCAACACGCAGCAGTACGCCGAGCAGTACGCCGGCCGTCCCGAGGAATACCGCCAGTACATGCGGCTCTTCAACGACATGGTCAGCGCGATCCTCGCCTGCGACAAGCCCGTGATCTGCCGGGTGAACGGCATGCGCATCGCCGGCGGGCAGGAGATCGGCATGGCCTGCGACTTCTCGCTCGCGCAGGACCTGGCGCTGTTCGGTCAGGCCGGCCCGCGCCACGGCTCCGCGCCCGACGGCGGGAGCACGGACTTCCTGCCGCTGTTCGTCGGCATCGAGGCGGCGATGGAGAGCTGCACGCTGTGCGAGCACTGGAGCGCCCACAAAGCGCACAGGCTCGGCCTCCTCTCGCGCATCGTGCCGGCGCTGAAGGTGGACGGGAAGTTCGTCCAAAATCCGCTCGTGATCACGGAGCGCTGGACGGACGAGTTCGGCCGCATCGTGCACGGCGAGTTCAAGATCGGCGACGAGCGCGAGCGTGCGAAGGGTCTGCTCGCGCGCGGCGAGGTGGACCTGCAACTGCTCGACCAGGCCGTGAACGCCCTCGTGTGGCAGCTCGCGCACACGATGCCGGGCTGCCTGTCGAAGACGATCGAGAGCGTGCGCAAGCACAAGCTCGAGCACTGGGACAGGAACCGCGAATCGAACCGCGCCTGGCTCGCGCTCAACATGATGAACGAAGGCCGTGCCGGATTCCGCGCGTTCCACGAAGGCACGAAGGAACGGCGCGAGGTCGACTTCCTCCTCCTGCGGCGGCGGTTGGCCGAAGGTGCGGCGTGGGACGACGGCTTGATCGACGCGATCCTGCCGCACGCGAAGGACGCGGTCACCAGCCACTAGAGGCCATGCCGTGACCCATCGCACGATTCCAAAGACGGCTGCGACGAGCGTGCGACTCGAAGAGCTCGAGCACGGATCCGTGTGGCGCCTCGTCCTCGACACGCCCAAGGCCAACGTGCTCGACGCGCAGAAGATCGAGGCGTTGACGAAGGCGTTCCTCGACGTGCGCGACGCGCGCGACGTCAAGGCCGTGATCCTCGAAGGCGCGGGCGAGCACTTCTCTTTCGGGGCCAGCGTGGAGGAGCACCTGCCCGAGCGTTGCGCCGCGATGCTCGGCGCTTTTCACACGCTGTTCGGCGCGATGCTTTCCGCGCGCGTGCCCACGCTGGCGGCTGTGCGCGGGCAATGCCTGGGTGGCGCGCTCGAACTCGCGAGCTTCTGCACGCGCGTGATCGTCGCGCCGGGTGCCGTGCTCGGACAACCGGAGATCCGACTGGGCGTCATCGCCCCCATCGCGAGCTGGTTCCTGCCCGAGCGCATCGGGCGCGCACGCGCCGAAGATTTGTGCATCACCGGCCGCTCGATCCAGGCCCACGAAGCACTCGCGATCGGACTCGCCGACCAGATCGCCGAGGATCCGACGCAGGCGGCGCTGGAGTGGGTGCGCGCGAACCTCGCGCCGCACTCGGCTTCGAGCCTGCGCTTCGCCGTCGCCGCCGCACGCGCGAGCATGGCGGAACGCTTCGAGCATGAGATGACGTGCATCGAGGGCTTGTACCTCGACGAGCTGATGCGCACCGCCGACGCGCGCGAGGGCTTGAGCGCGTTCCTCGAGAAACGCCCACCCACCTGGAGGAACGCGTGATGAAGGCTGCCTTGAGCACGCTCGTCGAACGAGCCGAGACGCTGACGCGCGACTGGCGCCTCGGCAGCGTGCGCGAGTGGAAGAAGCGCACCGGCGGTCTCGCGATCGGCCACCTGCCCGTGTACGTGCCGCGCGAGCTGTTGCACGCGCAGGGCGTCATGCCCGTCGGCTTGATGGGAGCCGGCGACGACCTCGAGATCATCCGCGGCGACGCGTTCTACCAGTCGTACATCTGCCACTTGCCGCGCAGCACGATCGAGCTCGGCTTGAACGGCAGCCTCGACTGCCTCGACGGTGCGATCTTCCCGGCCACGTGCGACGTCATCCGCACCCTGTCGGG
>JBBQNP010000040.1:0-34008 GCA_038330085.1 Planctomycetota bacterium
TCCGGGTCCGGGGCTCGACGACGTGAAGCACGCGCACCAACGCGACCTGCTCACGCTCGCGTTGCGTGAACAAGGTCTGCAGCCGCACGAGTTCCGCATCGAGGGCGTCAGCGGTTTCCAGCTCAAGGGCGAGGACCGTCCGCTCGTCGTCAAGCCGAGGAACCTGCGCGTCCACGAAGATCGCACGGGGCGCACGACCGTTTCGTTCGAGCTGCCGCGCGGCGCCTACGCGACCCTCGTGATGGCGCGCCTCATCCCGCCGATGCAACACGGCGATTGGAGCTCACAAGGCGGCGGCGACGATCGCTCCTCGCACGGACCAGCGCACAAGCGCGGAAGTGGTCCGCGCGACGACGCTTCTGGCGGAAAACCTCCGCGCGGCGGCGCACGCCCGAATCGCGCAGGACCGCCTGCGCGTCACCCGCGTCCACACGGCGATGCGCCGAGAGGGAACTCCGCCCCGCGTGGCCGCGCTGTCGGTGACAGCGCGCGACCGCGGCGCGGCAAAGACCAAGCGCGCGCACCGAAACCGCGCAAAGGACCCAAGACGTGAGCAGCGTGACGATGAAGGGAACTGTGGAAGACAGCGAAGCCGTCGGCGTGATCGGCGGCTCGGGGCTCTACGACATCGCGGGGCTCGAGGACGTGCGCGAGATCGAGCTCTCGACCCCGTTCGGCGCGCCGAGCGACGCGTACGTCACCGGACGGCTCGGCGGCGTGCGCATGGTGTTCCTGCCGCGACACGGCCGCGGACACCGCATTTCGCCGAGCGAAATCAACTTCCGCGCGAACATCTGGGGCCTCAAGAAGCTCGGCGTCACGCGCATCCTGTCGGTGTCGGCGGTTGGTTCGATGCGCGAGGACATCGTTCCCGGCGATTTCGTCGTGATCGACCAGTTCTTCGATCGCACTCGCCACCGCGCGGACACGTTCTTCGGCGGGGGAGTCGTCGCGCACGTGATGTTTGCCGACCCCGTGTGCTCGCGGCTGCGCAAGACCCTGCTCGAAGCCGGTCGCGCGCTCGGCCTGCGGATGCACGACGGCGGCACGTACGTGAACATGGAGGGTCCGCAGTTCAGCACGCGCGCCGAGTCGCGCATCTACCGCTCGTGGGGCGTCGACGTCATCGGCATGACCAACCTGCAGGAGGCCAAGCTCGCGCGCGAAGCCGAGATCTGCTACGCCACCATCGCGATGGCGACGGACTACGACTGCTGGCACGAGGGCCACGACGACGTCACCGTAGAAGGGATCCTGGCCGTGATGCACAAGAACATCGGCAACGCGCGCAAGCTGATCCTTCAGGCGGCACCGAAGCTCGCTCCGCAAGGTGACTGTCCCGACGCTTCGGCGTTGCAGCACGCGATCATGACGGACAAGGCGCGCATCCCCGACGACGCGCGCTTGCGCCTGCAGCTCTTGATCGGAAGGTACGTGGAGCCGGCGAGATGAGGAGCTCCCACATCACCGAAGCCGGTGCAACGACGTGCGCCGCAATGACAGGCGCCGGTGCACTGACTTGCGCCGCAAGTGGAACGGTGGGGATCGTCGCGTGCGCGCGTGCCGCGTTCCTCGTGCTCGGCTGCGTGGCGTTCGGTTGCCGCAGCTCCTTGAGCGACGAGAAGCTGATGGAGATGAGCCGCGCTGCCGAGCGCGCCGGTCCGTCGGTCGCGCGCGCCGGCCACGCCGGACCGGGCGTCGCTCCGGGTGTGCAGGGCACCGCGCGCTTCGCCGACGAGGTCTTCGCGGCCTTCTCGCCCGAGCGCGCGCTCGCCACGACGGCTTTCGCGGACCGTTTCTACCGCGAACCCGCGAACGACGGGTTCAACGCGGTGATCGATCAAGTCGAGCGCGACTTGCGCGAGTCCGGTTTCGGCACCGTCGAGGGCCTCGAGATCGAGATCGTGCCGACGCCGATGAAGTCGCCGGCGTGGACGCCGCACAGCGCTCGCCTCGCGCTCGTCGAGGACGGCAAGGAGCGCGTCCTCCATTCCTTCACGGCGCCCGAAGACCGTGATCGCACGATGTTGCCGCGCAACGCGCCGTCGGCCGACGTCGAGGGGCGTGTCGTCTTTGGACTCGATGCGCTCGTGCCGGGTTGCGTGCTGATCGTCGACGCGCCGTTGCGCAAATCGTTGCTCGACGACGCACTTGCACGGGGCGCTGTGCTCGTCGTCTCGAGCGACCTCGCCGACTACAACGTCGACCCAGAGAAGGGCGGCGAGCGGCAGCTCGACGCGATCGGATACCGCCACTCTCCCTATCCGTCGGTCCTGCCCGTCGCGCAGGTTTCGCCGCGCACGGCGGGGATCCTGCGCGACGCGGCGAAGCGTTCTCCCGAGTGCCGAGTGAAGTTCCAGTGCGAGGTCGCGTTCGACGAGCGTCGGCTGCGCACGATCGTCGCGACCGTCGTCGGCGCGACGAAGCCCGACGATTGCGTCGCACTCGCGGCGCACGTGCAAGAGCCGGGTGCGTGCGACAACGCCAGCGGCGTGGGCACGCTGCTCGAGGACGCGCGCGTGACCGCGACCCTGCTCGCGAGCGGCGAGCTCTCGCGTCCAGCGCGCAGCCTGTGCTTCGTGTTCGGCAACGAGATCGAGCAGAGCCACATCTTCCTCGAGCACACGCAGCGCCATTGCGTCGCCGGCATCGCGGCCGACATGACCGGCGAATCGTCGGCGAAAACCGGTGCGATCGCGCTGCTCGAACGGCCGCAGGATCCGGGCGCGCTCGTCGCGCATCCACCTGATCACCACACCGCCTGGAGCGGGGGTGCAACGGCGACGGCCAAGCCCGAGGACATCGTGCCGAGCGGCATCGCCGTCGTCGCGCGCTGTGCGTTGATCGACATCGGCGCGCTGCAGTCGGCCTGGATCACGGACGAACATCCGTTCGAGGGGGGCAGCGACCACGTCGTGTACCTCGAGCACAAGATCCCGGCCGTCTTGTTCTGGCACTTCCCCGACTTCACGTACCACACGAGCCTCGACCGTCTCGAAAACGTCGACGCGCAAGAGATGCGGCGCACGGGCAGCGCGATGCTCGCGACCGCACTGGCGATCGCCGACCCGCGGCCCGTCGATATGGAGCGCTACCTGAAGAGCCTCGACGTCGAGTGGAACCTGCGCCTGCAAGGCTGTGCGGACGCACACGACGACGCGACGGCGTCGGCTTGGAGCGAGTGGAGGAAGGGCGCGCGCTTGTGGCTGCGCGACCTGTGCCTGAACGTGAGCACCGACACGCTCCGTCCGAAGCAACAGATCAACAAGCAGCCGAGCACGAAGTAGGAGACTCCATGAGCCAGAACGACGCAGCCCTGAGCCGAGACACCGCAGCCCTGAGCCAAGACACCGCAGCCCTGAGCCAAGACACCGCAGCCCTGAGCCAAAACCACACCGACGACGTGAGCAGAGACCAACGAAGAAGCGAATCGGTCTCGGGAGGACTGGGTCGACGCGCCTTCCTCGGCACGGCGATCGGAGTCGGTCTCGTCGCCTGCAACGCGACGGGGGCGAGCGGTTCCGGCGCGTCACAGACGCCCGAGACCTCGCCCGTCGCTCCCGCGCAGGGTGTCTCCAAAACGAAGTTGCGCAGCACACGCAAGGGCTATCCCGTGCTCGTCGGCAGCAACAACGCGTTCGCCGGGATGAAGGCGAACTACCAGAAGCTCCTCGACGGCGCCGACCCGCTCGACGTCGTGATCGAAGTCGTCAAGGTCACCGAAGCCGATCCGAACGACGACAGCGTCGGCCTCGGCGGACAACCCAACGAAGAAGGCGTCGTGCAGCTCGACGCAGCTTGCATGTACGGCCCGCGCCACAAGTCGGGTGCGGTAGGCGCCCTCGAGAACATCCTCCATCCGAGCGAGGTCGCGCGTCTCGTGCTCGAGCGCACCGATCACTGCTTGCTCGTCGGGCACGACGCGTACCGCTTCGCGCGCGCGTACGGACATCCGCACGTCGATCTCTTGACCGAAGCCTCGCGTCAGAAGTGGATCGAATGGAGGGAAGGTCTCAACAAGAACGACGACCGCTTGCAGCCGCCGCCGAAGCTCCCGTTCCAAGACCTGCCGCAACAGTCGTCCTTGCAGCTCGACGATCGCTCGTTGCGCGTGGCGTCACGCTCGGACTGGTTGCGCACTCGGAAGACAGGGACGATCCACTGCTCGGGTCTCGCGCGCGATGGTGCGCTCGCGTGCACGACGACGACGTCGGGCTTGTCGTGGAAGATCCCCGGACGCGTGGGGGACTCGCCGATCATCGGTGCCGGACTCTACTGCGACCAGGAGGCCGGTAGCGCCGGCTCGACAGGCCGCGGCGAGGCCAACATCCTCGCCAACGGGTCGTTCGCGATCGTCGAACTCTTGCGGCAGGGTGCTTCGCCGCGCGACGCGGGCCTGGAAGTGCTGCGGCGCGTGACTCGTCAGACACAGCGGCAAGCGCGCTACCAGCCCGAGCTCGTGGACGCGCGCGGCTTGCCTTCGTTCAACCTGCACTACTACGTGCTCGGCCTCGACGGCACGATCGCCGGCGTGTCGCTGCACGCACCCTCGAAGGAGAAGGACGATCGCATGACGTTTGCCGCGTGCACGCCCGACAAGGGGCCGCACCTGGTCGACGTCGAGGGGCTGCACCCGAGCTGATCGCAACGGGCTGCGCGATCACTTCAGCGCGGCTTCGAGCTCTTTCGGCGACAGCACGCCGTCGTGGTCCGTGTCGAGCACCGCGACCACCGCGCGGATGCGCACGGGCAATTGCAGCGGTCGTTGCAACGCCTCGAGGTCCGCGACCGAGATGCCGCCGGTCTGGTCGTAGTCCAAGCGCCGGAACGTCGACACCGGGCCCGTGATCCGAGCCGCTTGCTGCGACTGTCCGCGCTCCACGTGCCGCGGCTCGATCTGGTCGAAGAGCTCTTCGATCGACGCGGCCTTCTTGTGATCGGACGCGGAGTTCGGCTCGAGCACGGCGAGAACGGCTTCGAGCTCGCCCGATTCGATGCGGCCCGACCCGTCGCGGTCGGCGCTCGAAACCACGCGCGCGGCGTCGACGTCGTGCGCGCCATAGTCGACAAGGGCCTTCGCGATCTCGACCTCGTCGAGCGCGCCGTCGTGGTCAGCATCGAACGCTTCGAGCAATTCCGCGGGCGTGCGCTTTTGCGTCGTGTGCTTGTCGACGCGCGCGATCGGCGGCACGAACGCACCGCCGTTGGCCTTGATCGCATCGTAGCGCGCGGTGAACTCTTCCAGGCTGATCCGGCCGTCGACATCGGTGTCGTAGACGGCGAAGCCCTTGCGGTCGATGTTCAAGCTCTTGTGCGCTTCGGTGTACGTGATCCAGCCGTCCCGGTCGTAGTCGCAGGTCTTGAAATACGTCGTCGCCAAATCGTCGCTCTCCGCCCCGGACTTCGACGTGTCGCCCGACCGACCCGAGTCGCGGCCTTTGTCACCCGTGCCCGGCGACTTCGCGGCCGGCTTGTCGCTGCCCGAAGGCTTCGACGGCGGTGCGTCGCCGCGGCCGCGACCTTGCGAGGATGCAAGGGCCGCGAGCCCTGCGAACACAAGGGCAAGGGCGAGAGCGGGGACGGCGAGTGCCTTCATGGAAAGAGATGATCGGCTGAAGAGGGCGTTCGACCCGAGTCAGGCCTTCGACCCGCTCGTGGAGTGGCGCGCCGTGCCGCTCGGGCGCGCGGCGGCGAGCACGCTCGACGCGACGCGGTCGACGTCGGCGTCGGTCAGGAACGGGTGAATGGGCAAGCACACGACCTCGCGTGCGAGGCGTTCGGCATTGGGGAAGTCACCCGCGCGGTATCCCCACGGGCGCGCCGCTTCCTGCACGTGCACGGGCAGCGGGTAGTGCACGCCGGCGAAGATCTTCTGCGCCTTCAACGCTTCGACGAGCTCGTCGCGCGGCACGGACAGGACGCGCAAGGTGTACTGGTGATAGACGTGCACGGTGTTCGGCCGGCGCACGAGCGGCAACACGCCGTCCTGTCCCGCGAAGGCCGCGTCGTAGCGCGCGGCGATCTCGATGCGACGCGCGGTCCACGCGGGGAGGTGCGGCATCTTCACGTTGAGCGCCGCACCCTGGAACGCTTGCAGGCGCGAGTTGGTGCCCAGCTCGGCGTGCACGTAGCGCACTGGAGAACCATGCTCGCGGATGCGGCGTGCGCGCTCGTTGACGTGCGCGTGGCGCGTGACGACCATGCCGCCCTCGCCGCACGCGCCCAGGTTCTTCGTGGGATAGAACGAGAACGCGGCCGCGTCACCGAGCTCGCCACACGAGACGCCGTCGCGCTTGGCGGCGTGCGATTGCGCCGCGTCCTCGACGAGCATGAGCTTCTTCTCGTCGCACAGCGAGCGGTACGCGCGCATGTCGACCATCTGTCCGTACAAGTGCACGGGCAGGATCGCGGTGGTCTCTTTGTCGATGGCTGCGCGCGCGAGCTTCGGATCCATCAACGCCGTGTCGAGC
This sequence comes from Planctomycetota bacterium, assembly GCA_038330085.1. GTDB lineage: Bacteria > Planctomycetota > UBA1135 > UBA1135 > JAEUIA01. The sequence continues at coordinate 6,471 of JBBQNP010000040.1, forward strand.
TCGACGTCGGCCAGGCGCGGTACAGCCCCCATCCACGCGATGGCGCCCGCGCTGGCGAAGAACGTGAACGGCGACGTGACGACGTGGTCGCCGGGCTTGACGCCGCACGCACGCAATGCGACGACGAGCGCGTCAGTCCCGTTCGCGACGCCGATGCCGTGCGCGACGCCGTGCATCGCCGCCATGTCGCGTTCGAGCTTCTCGACCTCGGGCCCGAGGATGTACTGGCCGCTGCGCAAGACCTCGAGGATCTTCGCCTCGAGCGCCGGCCCGAGCGCTTGACGCTCGGCCGCGAGGTCGACGGGAGCGAGGGGTTTCAGCGCCGGGGCGGCACTCGTCGAAGTCGGATTCGATGTCATGAGGCGCGCATCGTATCCGTTCGAGCGCGCGCCCGGGACACTGCACTTGGCCGCTCCCCGGTCCGCTACCCCGAGTGGTCGTCGGTCGGTGCAGTGAGCACGCGTTTCAAGCACCAGATGAGCAGTCCCCACACGAAGACGAGGGAAACGACCATGAAAACGACGCCGAGCGGGGTCATCGACCTGCCTCCTTCACGGGCGCACGTTCGTCGTCGGGTGGCCGCTCACCGTCGAGGTCGAGGCCTGCCGCACGCCAGCGCTTCTCGCCGATCGCGGTCAGCGTGACGAGGAACACGATGACGGCCAGGATCAGGAACACCGTGTTGCGCGCGACGTCGCTCTTGCCGAGGCCCGCGATCCACTCCGGCAAGGCATCCGTGCAGAACGTGAAGATCATGTAGATGAGATACGCCGGCGCGACCCACTTGATGACGAAGCGGAACACGTCGGGGATGCGGATGTGCGAGCCTGCGTGCGCCTCTTCCATGCCGCGCTTCATGCCGAAGACCCACGCGAAGCAGATCACTTGCACGGCCGCGAGAACGACGATGAGGAACGTGCCGACCCAGTCGTCGATCGTGCCGAGCGCCGTGCTGCCCTTGGTGAACCACACGACCCAGCCGCCGCCCGACAAACCCACGAGCGCCACGAGGAAGATCGAGCGTTTGCGATCCCAGCCGAGCGCCTCCTGCACGAAGGCGACCGTCGGCTGATACATCGAGATCGAACTCGTGATCGCCGCGAGGAAAAGCATGAAGAACCACAGCGCGCCGATGAAGTTGCCGGCGGGCATGTGCGCGAAGACGACGGGCAGCGTCTTGAAGCCCAAGCCGAACGATCCGGTCTGCACGGCTGCTGCCGTGCCGGTGAGCCCGAGGAAAACGAAGGCCGCCGTCAGGGTGATCATGCCGCCGAACCCGACTTCGAAGACTTCGTTCGTCGCCGACGCCGTCAGCCCCGACAGCACGATGTCGTCCTTGCGCTTCATGTACGAGGCGTAGTTGATGATCACGCCGAAGCCGACCGAGAGGCTGAAGAAGATCTGGCCGGCTGCAGCCAGCCACGTCTGCACGTTTCCCAGCGCCTTGAAGTCCGGATTCCACATGTATCCGAGGCCGTTGGAAACCGTCTGCTCCGGCGATTGCGAGGGCAACGTGAGCACACGAACGAGCACGATGAGCGCGCACACGGCCATCGCCGGCATCGCCCACTTGCAGAACGTCTCGATGCCTCCGGACAGACCGCGGTAGACGAGCCAGATGTTGATTGCGAACACCGCCAACCAGAACCACACGATCGGTGCGGGTCCGCCCGCGAACAAGGCTCCGTCCGCGTTCGAACCGGTCAGCGCGTCGTGGAATCCTACGGAAGCCTTGGTCTGCACATCGAGTGGCGCACCCGCCTCGATGCCTACGCCGTTGCCGCCGAACAGCGCACCGATGTACTTCACGCAGTACGCCAGGCACCACGATTCGATGAACACGTAGTAGAACGAGACTGCGATCGGGATCAGCACGCCGATGATGCCGAGATAACGCCAGACGCGGCCGCGTCCGATGACGCCGAGGATCGCCGGCGAGCTGTGGAACCCCTTGCGTCCGCCGTAGCGCCCCATCGTCCACTCGGCCCATCCGATCGGGATGCCGAGGAAGATAAGCGCGCAGAAGTAGGGGATCATGAACGCGCCGCCGCCGTGCGACGCCGCCTGACCGGGGAAGCGCAGGAAGTTGCCGAGCCCGACTGCGGACCCGGCGACGGCCAGGATCACGCCCAGACGGCTGCCCCATTCCTGCTTCTGTGTTGCGCTCATGCGGTTCTCGTTCGGACAAGAGGGAGAGAACGACGAGTCCAGAAGCTAGCGGTGCGTCGGGCTCGCATGCAACGCGCGAGCGACAAATCGGAAGGGTCGAACGCGCTCGTCCGCGTGTCGACCACCGCAGCGCTCATTGCGTGACCGCTCGTGCGCGCGTCAGGCCGTAGACGTTCCAGAGTGCACACAGCCCGAGGAAAATGGCCATGCCGTGCGCGAGCGTCGGCGGGAAACCGACCCATTTGTCCCACAGCGTCGGCACCGGAACGGGCATCGACTCGCCGGGACCGAGGTCGGAGGGGTGCAGCGAGGGTGCACTGAGCCAGCCGTCGCCCAGGCTCATGAACACGGCCAGCGCGAGCATCAGCAGTGCGAACACGGCCATCGCTTTGCGCTGCAAAGTGAGTCGCTCGTGGGGGTCCTTCACGTTGCGCACGAAGCCATAGACGAAGTACACGTTCATCCCGACCATCAGCCAGAGCGCGAGCCGCGACCAGTTCTCCGCGCCGAGCTGCAGCATCAGGTAACCGCACGTCAGCACGCCCGCCGATCCGACGAACCAGATGCCGCGCACGCGGAACGGGCGGAGCACGTTCGGCTCCTTGTAGCGCAGCACGATCGTTCCGATGCACACGATCACGAACGCGAACAGCGTCCCGATGTTCACCAGGTTGACGATCTCGACGATGTTCGCGACGGCCGAGAACACGCACACGATGACGCCGCACAGGATCGTCGACGCGGCCGGCGTGCCGAAGCGCGGGTTGATGCGCGCGAAGAACGGCGGTAACAGCCCGTCGCGCGACATCGACATCAGGATGCGCGGCTGTCCGAGCTGGAACACGAGCAGCACGGCGGTCATCGAAGCGGTCGCACCGATCGAGACGATGATCTTCGCCCACGACTTGCCGGTGGCGCTGATCGCGACGTTGAGCGGATCGGCGCCCGAGACGAGCTGCTCGACCGGCACCAGCGCGGTGACCACGAACCCGACCGCGACGTACAAGACGGTGCAGATCGCCAGGCTGCCGAGGATCCCGATCGGCAGGTCGCGAGCCGGTCTCTTCGTTTCCTCCGCGGCCGTCGACACCGCGTCGAAACCGATGTACGCGAAGAACAGCAACCCCGCCGCTTTCGCGATGCCCGCCCAGCCGTGCGGGGCGAACTTGGCCTTGTCGAACGGCGCGAGACCCCAGCGGCTCGTGTCCCAGTACTGCATGCCGACGCCGATCACGAACAAGAGCACGCCGATCTTGAGCAGCACGATCGCGTTGTTGAGCGTCGCGCTCTCGCGGATGCCGCGCACGAGCAGGAAGGTGATGAACACCGTGATCAACACGGCGAGCAGGTTGAAGCAGATCGGATGCCCCGCGATCGTCGGCGCGGTCTGACGGATCATCTCGACGAAGTGCGGATCGCTCGCCGGATCGGCGAGGTAGCGCGGGTCCTTCGCCAACCAGATCGGGAAGTGGATGCCGAGCTGGTCCATCAACGACCAGGCGTAGTCGGCCCACGAGATCGCGACGCCGACGTTGCCGATCGCGTACTCGAGACACAGATCCCAGCCGATGATCCAGGCGACGAACTGTCCGAGCGTCGCGTACGCGTACGTGTACGCGGAGCCTGCGATCGGCACGACGCTCGTGAGCTCGGCGTAGCACAAGCCCGCGAACCCGCACGCGACCGCGGTGACGAGGAACGACACGACGACCGCGGGACCTGCGGCGCCGGCGGCCTGGCCGACCGTGCTGAAGATGCCGGCGCCGATGATCGCGCCGACGCCGAGCATCATCAGGTCGAGCGCGCCCAGAGTCCGTTTCAGCCCGCTGCGTTCGCTCTGCGCGTGGAGCTCGGCGATCGAGCGGCGTGCGAAAAGACGCTGGGTGAGGCTCATGCAGTCTGGCTCCGGATCATGGCTTGCTTGGCCGGATCATGGTGTGCTGGGTCCGCGGACGGTGTGCAGCTCGCCGTGCTCGACGCGCACGATCACGATCTTTCGCGCCGGACCTTCCGTCGCAGCGACCGCGGCTTGCACGTCGCGCGTCCAGTATTCGTGCGCGCTCGTCAACGCAGCGACGGCACGGCGACCGGCAAGCCAGCCGAGGAACTCGCGTTCGTCGGGTGCGACCTCGAAGCGCTTCGTGTGCTGCTCGCGGAACTCGGTGCCCAGTGCATCGCGCGCGTCGGGATCGAACGGCGACGCCGCGACGACGCCGTCGAGCGATCCACGCTGGTCGGCCGGCAGGCTCTCGACGTCGGGTGGACCCGCAGCCAGCAACGTCGACGTGATCCCGCGCCGTTGCAACACGCTGCAGACGCCGGCTGCCTCTGCGCTCGAACAGGCGACGAAGATCGCGGGAGGTGCGTCGGATTTCAGCTTCGCGATCGTCGCATCGAGATCGGCGAGCGTGAGCTCGACTTGATCCGTGGGCTCGATGCCCTGATCCTTGGCCGCGGAAGCGAACGCCTTGGCGTTCATCGGGTCGGTTCCGACTTCCGGGCGCACGAGCATGGTCACGCGCTTCCATCCCTGTGCGTGCGCATGTTCGGCGAGCTTCTGCATGCGCAACTGGATGCTCGGTTCGGCGCCGACCGCTAACCACGAGTTGTCACCCGTCGTCGGCAGCACGAAGGTCGGCGATACGAGCGGCACATCCACCGCTGCAATGGCTGCCCACGTCGCACGCACTTCGGTCGTGCCTCCGACGATCAACACAGCCTTGTCCTGCTTCGAGAGGCGCTCACCCGCGACTTTTGCAGCCTCGAATCGGCTTTGATCGTCGTACCCGTGCACGCGGATCGGCCGACCGCGCACGCCGCCTGCAGCGTTGGCCGCATCGATCGCGAGCTGGAACCCGCGATGCTCCGCGAGACCCTCGCGCGCGTCGTGACCGCTCCACGACCCGAACTCGCCGATCCAGATCGGGCTCGTGTTCGGCGCGCTGGTGATCGTCGGCACGAACACGGGCCGCGTGCGCTCGCAGGCTGCGAGCGTCGCGAGCACGAAGACACAGAGAATCCAAGGCCGGGATCGCGGCATGGTGGGGGGGACGCGTGACGAGGATAGCGACGGCGAGAGGCGAGCGTGCTTGCCGATCCGGTCTCGATCGTGGATCCTCACGCGCACCGCCGCTCCCGGCCCTCGAACGAAGGCACTCGATCCATGACCCAGAAGTCCATTGTCCTCTCCTTCCTCGAGCGTCGAACCGGCCGGATGAACGGGCTCGTGTCGGGGAGCTTTGCTGGCGAAAGGGCGGCGCTCGCAGCGCTGTTCCTGGCGCTCGTGCCCGTGTGCGCGTGTCGTTCGGATGCCGGTTCGCAAGCGCCCCACGATGCCGCAACCCCCGCGCAGGCGTCGTCGACGCCGTCCAAGGCGCCCGAAACGACAGCCGCGGTCGAAAATTCAGCGGCATCCAAGGCCCATGACGCGCTCGTGAATCACGTCGAGAAATCCCAGGCGAGCGCGACGCACGCCGACAAGTCCGCTCCGGCCGACGAGCCCGCGGCAGGCGCTCAGTGGTCGCAAGCCCAGCTCGAAGCCGTCGCTGCGCAGATTCAGAGCGACGTCGAAGAGCTGCGCGGCGCGAAGTTCGATCATCCGATCGCCGTCAAGCTCACCGACAAGAAGGGCTTCATCGACTACGCGCTCACGCGCGAGAAGGAAACCGAGTCCGACGAGAAGTTCGCGCGCGACGAGACTGTGGCGAAGATGCTCGGCTTCATTCCGCCCGAGATGAACCTGAAGCAGACGATGCTCGACCTGCTCGAGGGTCAGGTCGGCGGCTTCTACGATCCGTCGACGAAGACGTTCTACTTGATGGACACGTTCACCGGCGGCGTCGCGAAGATCATCATGGCGCACGAGCTGACGCACGCGCTCGACGATCAGCACTACGACATCGACGGCACGCTGAAGAAGCTCGGCGACGACACGGACGCGTCGCTCGCTTTTCAGGCCGTGGTCGAAGGCAGCGGCACGAACTTGATGAACCAGTGGTTCAAGACGCACATGAGCGAGGTCAGCGCGGACGATCTCGAGCGCGCGCAGGGGATGAGCGGAGACTCGCTCGAGAACACGCCGCCGTACCTGTGGTTGCCGCTCCTCGCGGTGTACTTGCGCGGCGAGGGTTTCCTCGTGCACACGGGCGGCATCAACATGCTCGCGAAGGCGGCTGACGTGAAGGACGTCGATCGCGCGTTCAAGTCGCCGCCGAAGTCGAGCGAGCAGATCCTGCATCCGGACAAGTACTGGAAGGACTCGAAGCACGACGACCCGCTGAAGGTCACGATCGACACGAGCCGGTTGCCGAAAGGTTGGAGCGTCGCGGGCGAAGACACGCTCGGCGAGCTGTACCTCGGGCTGCTCACGACGCCGCGCGAGGATCGCAAGGGTCTCTCCGCCAACCCGATGGCCGTGCTCGGCGTGAAGTACACGAACAAGGCGTCGGAAGGTTGGGGCGGAGATCGCCTCGTGCTCTTGAAGTCAGGCGACCAGCGCTTCCTCGAACTCGTGACGGCCTGGGACACGCAGAAGGACGCCGACGATTTCTGCGCGGTGATCAACGACGATGCGCACCCGGTTTTCATCGACGCGAAGGATCACGAGATGAACGCGCCCGACTCGAAGAAGTCGAAACCTATCGGCACGCCCGGAGGCACCTTGGTTTCGTGCTCCGTTCAAATGACAACTTCGAATTCAAATCCGAGTTCGTCGACTGCTGCCTCAGACGGTCCGTGGGTCGTCGTGATCAAGATGGTTTCGGGCTTCGATCCAGCGGCAACGGATTGGAGCGTGTTCGACGACCTGCCTTGGACCGTCGAGCCGAAGACGAGCAAGGGCACCCAGGCCAAGTGATGACGAGCGGGGAATGAGCACGGTCAGGGGCGAGCCCGAGGAATCGTTCGTCGCTCGCCGGCGCCTCAGTAAATCGACGTATGGAATCCCAGCAGCCACCACGGACCGCGCCGGGACAATTCCTGCACGCGCCGAAGCTCCAGACTCATGAGCCGGAGTTCTTCATCCATCTCGTCGAGGAGTTGCTGGAACGCCTCTTCATCCTCTTCCTCTGTGCGGACGGAGTCAGAGCAGTCCAAAGGATGATCGACCGAATTGGGGACGTCCGCGTTCGGCGTGGATGCGGGGTATTGCGACGGAGGAGTCATCTGGCGTAGTTCCTCAGAGCGTGAACCAGAAGTAGCACACCACGCCCGCGCCCGCACAGAGGGCAGCCGAAAGCAACAGCGTCTGGGCCCGACCCGTCTTGACATACCCCCAGGCATTCTGCTGACCGAGTGCGATGATCGAGCGCTTCATCCGCCGCCGAGCCAGCTCCATGTACTTTGCCCGGTTCATGTGCCCGGGCAACGAATCCGCGTCCACATCCAGGCGTGAATCCGCCAGCGGATCGCGAATCTCCGTGCGCGCGGGGGAGAGCAGCACACCGAGCGCCGCGAGCATGAGTATGAGGCTCAACGCCAGAAACGCCCGCATCGCCACCTGGAGCGCGGCCGGTCTCACGGACTCGAGAGCGTTCAAGTTCCACACCCCGTAGCCCAGCACGGCTACGATCAGCGTGAGGATCGAATTGGAGCGAGCGGCAAGCAGTCGCGCGGCCTCCGATTCAGCGTCTCTTTGCCGGACCATGTGTGCGAGGGCCTCCGCCCCCACGCCGAAGTCCGGTTGCCGACCTTTCGTCCGTGAGCCCATCGTCTATCCAGACGACGGTCGGCCCACGCAACGGTTGCAGTATTTTTAGCTGATTTTCGGCCGCCAGACTGCGGCATCCAGCGTGGCCCAGATCTGCGGGATCCAACCGAGGCAGCAGCACCACAACACGATCGTCGAGAGGAAGAAGAGGAACGCAGCGAGCGGTCGGCCTTGCACGAGCTGTCCGAGGCCGGGGATGAAGAAGCTGGCGAGTGCGGCGAGGACGTTGCCGGTCGAGCCGCTGCCACTCGTGCGAACGACGGTGGTGCTGTTGACGGTGACGGAGGGGGCGGGCTGATCCATGGGCGCGCCGGTACGCACGCCGCATGCAGGCATTCCCGGATCGATGGCTCCAATTCGCACACCCGGAGGTCAACAGCTTCCAGCGCGTCGGGATGCGGGTAACCCGCGACAGATCTGCGCGGGAGCGGGCTCGGACCAAGCTGGCAGCGGCGAGTCGCGCCGCTGCGGCGCGGCCGCGCTCAGCCGAACGATCCGCGCGCCGTCCGCTTCGGGCCCGGCAATCCGCCCGCGATGCGCCCGAGGAACAAGAACGTGCCCTCGATGCGCAAGCCCGGTCGCGGAGGTTCGAGCCCATCTTGCTCGAGCTGCCAGCGGCTCACGAACAACGAGTGCGGCCGCTCCGGTGCGTCGGTCTCGATGCGATCGAAGCGCAACTTCGTGATCGGGTTCTCGAGGTGCGCGACTTCCCGGATGCGCAAGGAGACCTCCGCGCATCCGGCGGGATCACCGGGGCTCTCGAGCGGCGTGATCGACGCACCGCTCTCGCGCTCGAGCACCGCGATGTCACTGGCGCCTGCGTCCGGTCCGACGTACGTCACGTCGAGCGCGAAGCCTGCGATGCTGACCGCGAGCACGGATCCGGGCATGACGCCGCCCTGAGGGAGTCGTCGCGCGTCGGTCAAGTACGTCGTGATCGGATATGCGCCGGGTGACTGCGCCACGAGCAGCCCGCCGTTGCCGAGCTCGTGGAACGATTCGCGTTCGTGGGGCAACGGCGGCGCCGCCCAGCCGAAGAGCAGCGCGTCGAAGCGCGAGTCGGCGCAGGTCGTGATCCCTTCGACGGCGACGCGCAAGCGACGGTGCGTCTGGTAGTAGGGCAGGACGTTCCACGTCCCCCTCTTCGGATCGTGGTCGGCGCGCAGCTCGAGCCCGCCGACCAAAGGCAAGCGCATGTGGTTTTGCGCGGGTCCGCGCCACGGAGCGGGCTCGCCCTCACGACACACGAGCTCGACCAGGTCCTCGAGCGGTTGGTCGGGCGGGAAGCCGATGCACTCGAGAAGGAAGTCCAAGCTCGCCGGGGAGTCTACCGTACGCGCGCTTGCTACGATCGGGAGATGAACTCGTTCGCGCGTGCGCGGCTGTTCGCGATCGTCCTCGGCGGCTTGTGCGCGTGTCACGCGCCGCAGTCGGCACCTCACGTGCCCTCGTCCGCCGCGGGCGGTTCCGCCGCCTCCGCGCACGAGATCGAGATGAGCCCCTCGGTCCGGCCGCGCACGGCGCCGTACGACGTCGAGAACTACGTCATCGCCGTCGATCTCGATCCGGCACAGCGCACGATCGACGCGACGTGCACGGTGCGCTTGTGGCCGCTCGTGCCGAAGCTCGCGCACGTCGACCTCGACTTCGTGGGAATGGATGTGACCTCCGTGCGCGACCGCGCCGGACACGACCTCCACTGGCAGCGCGTCGACGGCTCGCTCGGCGTAGACCTCGCGTCGCCGCTCGCGCAGGGCACGTTCGAGGAGCTCACCGTCGCCTACCACGGACATCCCGAGCGCGGCCTGTGGTTCACCGACGAGCGCGATGGCTCGCCGCACGAAGTCTTCACGCAGGGAGAATGCCAGGACGCGCGCGCGTGGTTCCCGTGCTTCGACGAGCCGGCTGAGCGCGCGACGAGCGAAGTGCGCGTGACGATGCCGCGTGCTTGGACGTCACTCGCCGCGGGAGATCGCGTCGCACGCGTCGAGAACGGCCAGCGCGCGACCGAGACGTGGCGCATGAACTTTCCGCATCCTGCGTACCTGGAGACGCTCGTGGCGGGCGACCTCCTGGTCGAGACGGATGTCTGGGACGGCATCCCGCTCGTGTACGCGGCAGATCCGCGCTTCAAGCTGTCGTTGCGCCCGGCGTTCGCGGAAACCGGCGCGATCCTCGAGTACTTCTCCGCAGTGACCGGAGTGCGCTACCCGTACGCAAAGTACTCGCAGGTGTGCGTCGACAACTTCCCTTTCGGCGGCATGGAGAACATCTCGGCCACGACGATGACCGACACGATGCTGCCCGACGAGCGTTCCCTCGCGGACCTGCACACGTACGGCCTGGTCGCACACGAAGCGGCTCACCAGTGGTTCGGCGACTACGTGACGTGTCACGACTGGTCGCAAGCGTGGCTCAACGAGGGCTTCGCGACGTACTTCGGCGCGCTCTACACCGAGAAGAGCCGCGGTCTCGAGGAGTTCCGGCGTGAGATGCGCGGCAACCGCGCCTCGTACCTGGCCCGCGACAAAGGGAAGAACCAGCGGCCGATCGTGTACGGGGTGGCGCGCGAGCCGTTCGAGCTTTTCTTCTCCGGCCACGTCTACCAGGGCGGGGCGGTGTGTTTGAACTACCTGCGCACGGTGCTCGGCGACGATGCGTTCTTCCGCGGCGTGCGCAAGTACTTGGCGGATCATCGCAACCAAAGCGTCGTGACGGACGATCTCTGCATCGCGATGGAATCTGCATCGGGTTCGGACCTGCGCTGGTTCTTCGATCAGTGGCTCTTCCGCGCGGGCCTGCCCAGCGTCAAGTCGCACTGGAGCCCCGACCCAGAAAAGCGGACCGTCGAGCTCGTGCTCGAGCAGACGCAGGCCGACGTCGGCGTGCCGTCCGTCTTCCGTCTGCCGATGGACGTCGAGATCAAGAGCCAGGCCTCGACGCGCATCGAGCGCATCGTGATGGACCAGCGCAGGCAGAGCTTCACGTTTCACTGCGACATCCCGCTCGAATGGGTGCGCGTCGATCCCTTCGACGCCGTGCCCATGCGTCTCGACGAGGACATGCCGGTCGCGTGCTGGGTCGCGATGGCGGAACGTGCCGAGGACTCCGGCGGACGCATGCGTGCGCTCGCGCTGCTCGACGCGAGCGTGAAGCGTTCGAACACGGAGAAAGGCGGTTCGCCGACCGTCCCGGAGCGCGTGATCGCGTCTCTGCGTCCGACCAAGAACGCTTCTGCGGACGAGCGCATCCTGCTCCTGCGCCTGCATCACCGTCTGGCGACTTCCATCCTCCGCGATGTGAGTAGCGCCCCCGATCGGGGCGATCTGATGAAGGCCGCATCCGACGACCCCGACGTGGACGTGCGCGTCGCCGCCTTCGAGATGTTGTGCGACTACTCGGCCGATCCCGAGCTCGATCGCTTTGCACGCGAAGAGACGAAACACGTCGAGAGCACGAGGCTGCGCGGTGCGCTCGCTGACCTCATCGCCAAATTCGAAGGCGACGCGGCCTTCGACTGGCTCTCCGGCGAGCTTGCGGAGAGCACCGTCCACGGCGCGTACGAAGCGCGGATCCTCGGCAAGCTCGCGTTGACGCACGACCCGCGCACGCGTGACATCCTCGATGCGTGGGCTCGTGACGAAACGAAGCCCGACGAGGCGCGCGTCGTCGCCGTGCGCGCGCTCGGAGGCATCAAGAACGACGCGCGGGCGTGTGACGCGCTCTGCAGCCTGCTCGAGAGCCCGCGTTTCCGCGTGCGTCGCGCGGCGATCGATTCCATCGCGGCCTCACGCGACCCGCGTGCACGCACGGCGCTCGAAAAGTTCCGCGATGCGACGTCGGTCGACATCGAACGGCGTGCAGCCGAAGACGCGCTCGCGCGGCTCGCCGACGGTTCGTGAGCCCGAGCACCTTGCAGCCGGCACTGCTTGCCGAACTACGCCGCGCACTGCTCGTCGAGCTACGTCGCGCGCTGATGGCCGAGATCGGCGCGCGCTCGATTTACGCGCGGCTCGCCGTGCGCATGCACGACGTGGAGCTGCGCCAGGTGTTGTCGACCTTTCGTGACGACGAAGACGTGCTCGTCGAAGGCGTGCGGGCCCTGTTGACCGCCGCCGGTGCGAAGCGCGTTCCGCACTCGAGCCTCACGCGCGCGTCGATCGGCTGGATGCTCGCCGCCTGCTCGCGCGGAAGGAGCTCGTCGATCGCGCTGCGCCTGTGCCACGACTCCGAGTGCACGGTAGCGCGCTGGTACCACGCCCTCGCGCTCGATCTCGCGCGCACGGGCGAAGCAGAAAGCGCCGGGGCTTGCAGAGACTTCGCGCAGACCAAGCAGCGGCACGCCCGCGTGCTCGAGGCCTGGGTCGCGCGCTGATTCCACCTGGACCTGACGGCCGGCTTCACGTCGGATAGAATCGCCCGCACTCACGGCCGGACATCCGGACCTGAACAGGAGAGAGAATCATATGACCGAAGCCACCCCGACCGGCATCCCGCGCATTGGCGATGTCGCCCCCGATTTCACGGCCGTGACCACGCACGGATCGCTCACGTTCAGCGAATGGCAGAAGGGCAGTTGGGTGATCCTCTTCAGCCACCCCGCCGACTTCACGCCCGTGTGCTCGACGGAGCTCTCCGAGTTCGCGCGCCGCAACGACGAGTTCACGCGTCGCAACACGAAGCTCATCGGTCTGTCGATCGACTCGATCCACAGCCACCTCGCCTGGCGCGAGAACCTGAAGCAGATCCTCGACGTCGAGATCCCGTACCCGCTGATCGCCGACCTCGACATGGCGGTCGCGAAAAAATACGGCATGCTCCACGAGGGCGCGTCGGCGACCGCGACGGTGCGCGCGGTGTTCCTCATCGACCCCAAGCGCAACGTGCGCGCGCTCGTGTACTACCCGCTCAACGTCGGCCGTTCGATCGACGAGATCATGCGCTTGCTCGAAGCGCTGCAGACCGCCGACCAGAACGGCTGCGCCACGCCGGTGAACTGGAAGCCGGGCGAGAAAGTGGTCGTTCCGCCGCCGAAGACGGTCTCCGAGGTCAAGGAGCGCGAAAGCCACAAGGAATACGAGCGCTTCGACTTCTACCTGAACAAGAAGTCGCTCTAGGAGCCTGGTTCCGTTTTTTCGCCGGGCTTCTGTCGCCTACAACTCGCCGTTGCGTTGAGCCCGGCGAAGAAACGGTGCCTGGCTCCGTACAGTCTCGGTGCTACCTGGCCTCACCTCTTCACGGCGCGGGTCATCGCCAACAGCGAGCCCGCGCCGAACCGTTTCTGCAGATCGCGCACCCACGGCTTGCCGATGCGCGCCAGGACTTGGTTCGGCCGCGAGTACGCCAGGATGTCGTAGTGCACGCTGCCGTCGCTCGCACGCTCGACGAGGAAGCGCTCCTCGCCGCTCTCGGCGTGATCGGGCAGCGTTCCATACGCGAAGCCGAAGCGGTCAACATCTTCGATCACGTACACGATGCGCGCCGCGTTGAGAGACCAGAGTCCCGCGACATGCACCAGGATTGCGACGGTCGTGCCGGTCTGGATCGGGGCGGCTGGTTCGTGCAACTCGACCCAGCCGAGGTCGAACATGCGCCAACTTCGGATGGCGGCGCGCGCACGATCCCAAGTGTCCGCCCCACTGCCGAGCCCGACGCGCACCTGGTCGATGGCGAACCCCCGCGGCGGTGCTCCGCGCGTCATGCCCGCCGCAGCGTAGGAGAATTCGAGCCCACCTTGCGATAGGCGAAAGGCTTCGATCGCCGACGGTGTCGGTCGCGTCAGGCGGAACATGGGGCTGACCTCGTCCACTCGAGCTCGAGACGGGGTGCGTGCTCAGAGCGAATCGAACCTCTATGAATGCACCCCGCCCGTCGCGAAGACGAGCGGGGCGCGTGAGCCATCGGAGTCGCGCAGCGAACGAGAAACGGTGCGTGCACCGCGCAATTCAGGTCCGGGTCGCGTTCGATCAGAGCTTCAAGTCGCGGATGTCGTCGACGGCGAAGTCGACGCTGACTTCCTGATCGATGTTGATGAGACGACCGGTGCCCTTGAACGGATTGAAGATCAACGCTCCATGCACGATCCGACCGTCCTTGAAGTGGACGGTCACCTTGTCGGCGGTGCGTGCGCCGAGAAGCATGTCGTAGATCCGTTCGGGAACCATCTCGCGGTTCTTCTTGCTTGCAGTGCTCATGGTTACTTGGGTTGGGCCGCCGCGGTGATGCGGTGACGTTCTGTGCGTAGCAGGGACTACGCCGTCAACGATCCTTGGTGGGCGGAAAGAGGTAGTTTCAGGAGTTCATCCAGGCGGGGGACGAGCAGTCTCGACCAGGTCTCGAAGTTCGCACCGCGCGCCAAGAGCGATTGCAGCTCTTCGCACGCGACGAGACGACCTTCGAGCTGATCTCGTTCGCGGATCTCGACCGATCCGTCGACGTACACGACTTGAACCACGCCGACGTGGACGGCGCCGACCGGGTTCGAGTCGTCGTTCAACAAGCCGACGCTGTGCACCGTGAAGGTGCCGCGGACGTCGAGCTCTTCGGCGATCTCTCGGCGCGTGCCCGCGGCGATCGGGGATCGCGCGGTGTTCGCATCGGAAGGAGATCGCGCCTTGTCATGGGGATTCTCTTCATCGAGGTCTTGCGGGTTGATGTGGCCGCCGATGCCGATGCTCATCTTGCCGTGCAGGCGCTTCTCGCCGCCGGTCGCCAGGCGCTGAAATAGCAGCACGCGCTCCTCACACACGACGATCGAGTAGGGGATCACCTGCTTGAGGCTCGGCGTGCGCTCGGCGTACGCGCGTTCCACGAAGAAGCCATCGCATGCGACGGCATTCTCGAACACTGCCAGGCTTGGAACGCCGCTGGGTTCGCCTGCCGACAAGGGCCGCTCCCCGAAAGCCGCCAGCCCATGGGGGTAGCAGTCGGGGAACAGGGCGGTGCGGGGGACGACGAATACGAATTCCATGGCTGCGGCGGCCGCGTCAGAAGAGGCCTGCGGGGGGCATCCTCTGCGCCCAGGACGGCGAAGAGAAGGCGAGAGGCTAAGGGGAGTCGTGAAAAGCGTCAAGATCCGGCACCATTCCCACGTTCGGACCACTGCATCTTGTGGGTACTGCTCTCCGAGAGCGGATGAACTCGACGAACGGCCGAGCGGCATCGGAGCCTGAGGACATCCGCAGCAGAGTGACGTGAGAGGCCCTGTAAGCCGGATTCTGGATCCTCTTGCGAGGCGGCGGCCATTTCTCTGGGACCGACCTCGCGGCCGGCCTCGAACGACCTACCCGGAAGGTGCTCGGCGCGGGTCGTCGCCATCACCTTCCCTATTTGGTCTTTCTCCGGGTGGGGTTTGCCGTGCCGGACCTGTCACCAGGTCCGCGGTGGGCTCTTACCCCGCCGTTTCACCCTTACCGACGGCCCGAAAGCCGCAGGCGGTTTGTTTTCTGTGGCACTTTCCCTGGGCTCGCGCCCGGTTGCCGTTGACAACCACCCTGACCCGCGGAGTCCGGACTTTCCTCCCCGTATCCAGTGGCTCGCCACCTTCTCGGAGCGGCCGCCCGGACCTCTCACGTCGCGCGGAGTGTAGCACGGAGGCGGTGGGCTTCGTGGCTGCGGGTCATGCGCAGGGTCGAGGGTCCACCGAAGTGTCGCGTCGAGCCGCCCACCCTCCTTCGACTCGCCTTGATTGGGCAAACAACTTGATTGGGCAGACAACTTGATTGGGCAGACAAATGGACTGGGCGGACCCATTTCGCCCGCGTGTGTCCGAGGCCCATGGGGTCCGGTCGGAGGCGATCGGCGAGCCTGCGCGCGACGATGACACGATCGGTGCGTAAGCTCGGCATCGATGGAGAGCCGCGAGCCGTTCGTCACGTACCTCGAGCTGCGCGAGTCCGCGCCGGATGGCTCGGTGGGCGCGGGCTTGTCGCACACGTCGAAGGGCCTCGTGCTGTTGCACGTGCTCGAGCTCGCAGCGTACGGCGAGCCGCGCGGAGCGGTCACGTTCGTGCACGACGCGGGCGATCACGGCGGTCGATACCGATCGTTCGCGCGCGCGCTCGCTGAAGACGGCTGGTCGGTCGCACTGCCGGACCTGCGCGGTCACGGTCGATCGGAAGGGGAGCGCGGTCACACGAACGGGATCGCAGAGATCGTGCGCGATCTCGGCGACGTGCAGGATCACCTCTCCTATCGCCAACCCGATGTGCCGAAGGTTTTGATCGGACAAGGGCTCGGTGCATTGTGGTGTCTCGCGTACGCGTGCGAGAAACCCGACGGCGTCGCCGCGCTCGTGATGGTTTCGCCCCTCGTTGCACCGCGGTTCGAGCCGCCCAAGCCGCCCGGCGGATTGTCGGGCTTGTTCAAGAAGGTCGGTCCGACGTCGCCGGGAAGGACCGGCTGGGACGTGACGCAGCGCACGAGTGACGCGGCGACCCAGTCCGCGTTGAAGTCCGACGTGCTCGCGCACGGCATCGTCACGTTGCGCGCGGGCGAGCAGGCCGCTGAAGCAGCGAACAAGTACATGCCGCGCGTGTCCGCGCTGTCGATGCCCGTCCTTCTGATGTCGGGATCCGCGGATCCGATCGCGAGCTCCGATTCCATGCGATCGCTGAAGGGTCCGAACGTCGAGGTTGCGGCGTTCGAAGGCCTGCGCCACGATCTTTTCCACGAAGCGCGCACCGCGGAAGTGCTCGCGAGCTTGCGAGCCTGGCTGGACCGGCGCCTGCCTCGGTGACGGACGATGCCCGCGCACGAAGGCCGCTTCCCGCTCACGCGCCACTCGGTCTTGGCCGCGGTGCAGAGCGACGACGGCGCGGTGCGCCGGCTGGGATGGGACGCGCTCGTGCGCGCGTACTGGAAACCGATCTACAAGCACCTGCGACTGCGCTGGCGCGCCGACGAGGAGCGCGCGCGCGACTGGACGCAGGAGTTCTTCGCACGCGCATTCGAGAAGAGCTTCTTCGACTCGTTCGATCCGAAGCGCGCACGCTTCCGCACGTTCTTGCGCGTGTGCCTCGATCGGTTCGCGGCGAACGAGCACGAATCCGAGGGACGACTCAAGCGCGGCGGAGGCACAGCGCCGCTCGCCCTCGACTTCGTGTCGGCGGAAGGTGAGCTTGCAGGCGTCGACCTGCCCGCGCCCGATGGTTTCGAGGAGCGGTTCCACCGCGAGTGGATGCGCAGCCTGTTCGAAGCTGCGCTCGCGGACTTGCGTCAGATCTGCGTCGACGAAGACCGGATGCACCAGTTCGAAGCGTTTCGGCGCTACGACATCGAAGGCCCAGACTCGAGTACGCCGATTCAGTACGCCGATCTCGCGCGCGATCTCGGCGTCCCTGTCACGCAGGTGACGAACTGGTTGCACTGGGCGCGCGCGAAGTTGCGCACGCTGCTGCTCGCACGCCTGCGCGAGCTGTGTCCCACCGACGAGGAATACCGCGAGGAGGCACGCGCGCTCTTCGGCGTGGATCCACGATGACGAGGAATCCTGCCGATGCTTTTGGCCTGACAGTCGGCGATCCAACGCTCGCACATCTGCGCTCGGTGGTCGATCAGCCCGACGTGACCGGCACGCGCTACGTGCTCGTCGAGCACGTCGGCCGCGGAGGGATGGGCACGGTGTGGCGCGCGCGCGACGTGCAGCTCGATCGCGACGTGGCGCTCAAAGTCCTGACCGAGCCCGAGCCGATGCTCGCGCGTGAGATGGCCGACCGGCTCGTGCGCGAAGCCAAGGTGATCGCGCGCCTCGAGCACCCCGGGATCGTCCCGGTGCACGACGCGGGCGTCCTCCAGGACGGCCGTGCGTACTACGCGATGAAGCTCGTCGTCGGGCGCAGGCTCGACGAGATCCTAGGCGACAACCCGACAGAACCTGAGCGACTGCGCATCTTCGCGCGCATGTGCGAAGCCGTCGCGTTTGCGCACGCGTGCGGCATCGTCCACTCCGATCTCAAGCCGGCGAACGTCATGGTCGGTCCGTTCGGCGAGGTGCTCGTGCTCGACTGGGGCCTCGCGCGCGTCGGCGATGCACAGGCGCAAGAGCCTGCGCTCGTGCGGGCCGGCACGGAGGGCTTCATGGCGCCCGAACAGAAGCTCGGCACGGGCGCATTGGATCCGCGCGTGGACGTGTTCGCGCTCGGGCGCGTGCTCGCGGAGCTGTCGATCGGCGCACGCGAGACCGTTGCGATCGTCGCCAAGGCCACCGCGCAGGAACCGTCGGATCGCTACGAGCGCGTGCTCGATCTACTGGCGGACGTCGAGCGCTTCCAGGCCGGTGAACGCGTCGAGGCCGTCGGGGAGGGCCTCGCTCCCAGGCTGCGGCGCTTCTACCGCAAGTACCGCGCGGCGGTGTGGCTCGTGGGCACGTACGCTGTGCTCCGCCTGGGGTTCGAAGTCGTGCGCATATGGATGCATGGCCGAAATCCTTGAAAGGAATCGGAGGGGGCGCGGAACAGTCCAGCATGCACGCGGGCGCCGTCCGCGGCCGAGACCTGCGAACGAGAGGAGTCGACGACGATGAACAAGCCCGTGCTGGGAATGATCCTTGGAACCGTACTGGGTGCGCTCGACGGCGCATCCGCCTACGCCTATCCGGAAGTGCGCGATCAGATCGCGTCGATCGTGATCGGCTCGATGGCGAAGGGCCTCGTCGCCGGCCTGATCACCGGGTTCGTCGCGCGCAAGCTGCACAGCCTGCCCTGGGGAATTCTGGCCGGCTTCGCCGTGTTCGCGCTGGTCACGCTTCCCATCGCGGTGATGGAGAACGATGTCACGCACAAGGTGTACTTCTTCGAGATCATCATCCCCGGCGCGATCTGCGGAGCGATCGTCGGCTTCGCGACGCAGCGCTACGGTGCCGTGAAAATCGCGCGTCCGTCGGGTGACGCGCAGATGGGTGCACGGTGAGCAGATTGGCGAAATCCCCCGAGGAAACAGCCGAATCGATGGTCGCCGCACTGCGGGAGAAGACAGGGCGGTCGCTCGAGGAGTGGAGCGCGCTCGTGAAGAAGTTGGGCGCCCGTAAGCACGGCGAAGTCGTGAGCATCCTCAAGGGCAAACACGGAGTTGGGCACGGATACGCCACGTTGATCGCGCAGCGCTGTCTCGCACCGCTGGCGGGGGAGGGCGATCTCGTCGCTGCGCAGTACAAGGGAGAGCGCGCGCACTTGAAGCCGATCCACGATGTGCTGGTCGCGGTCGCGAAGAAGCTCGGATCCGACGTGAAGGTGTCACCCAAGAAGACGAGCGTCAGCTTGCGGCGCGCACGTCAGTTCGCGTTGATCGTGCCCGCGACGAACACGCGCATCGACCTGGGCCTCAAGCTTCCGGGCGTCCCCGTGAAGGGCCGTCTCGAGAAGTGGCCCGACACGATGTGCACGCACCGCGTGCGTCTCGAATCGAAGGACAACGTCGACAAGGAAGTGCTGGGCTGGATCGCTCAGGCCTACGCTGCAGCAGAATGAGTCAGCTCAACGCGGCTCGCCCGATTCGAGCCAGTCGCGCAGCAGCACGAGCGCGCTCCAGGAGTCACGGCGGGCCTTGCGGTCGGCGCCGGTGTGGCCGGACTCGATCAGCAGTTCGTCGGCGGCCTTCGTCGTCAGGCGTTCGTCGTGCAACAGGGCCTCCACACCGGGAAAACGCGCGCGCAATCGAGCGACGAACGCGTCGACGTCTTTTGCGCGACCGCCGCGCGTGCCGTCCATGTTGAACGGATAGCCGACCAGGAACGTGGCGATGGTGCGCTCGTCGCAGAGCTTCCCGACGTGATCGAGCAGGGCGTCCCCGTCGCCGGCGCCGTGGAACGTGTCGAGGGCGAACGCCGCGATGCGCAGGCCGTCCGTCGCTGCGAAGCCGGTGCGCTTCGTGCCGTGATCGATGGCGAGAACGCCGCCGGATCGAGCGGAGCTCATCGGAGGGATCCCGCTCCTGCGCGCTGACTTGATTGCGCGCACATCTGAGAGCTCACAAGAACGACGGGTTCTCGCTCGCGAGCCGCGCGACGATCGCCTTCACGTCCTGCGCGCGGTCCTTCCTGCACACGAGCACGGTGTCACCGGCGCGCACGACGACCAGGTCCTCCACGCCGAGCAGTGCGATGAGCTGGCCCTTCTTGGCGTACGTGATGCACCCGCGCGAATCCTCGGCGACCAGTGCAGCGCCGCCGGCGATGCCGTTGCGCTGCGCGTCGAGCGGCAGGATCTCTTCCAGCGCCGGCCACGAGCCCACGTCGCTCCAATCGAAGTCGGCGGGGATCACGCGCACGTCGGGCGCGTTCTCGAGCACGGCGACGTCGACCGACTTCGACGGCAGGCCCGGATAGGCGGCGATGATTGCGGCAGTCGTTGCAGCCCTCTCGAGCGGGCCGACGATGTCGGGGGCCGTGCGCCGCATCGCCGACAGAATCGCGTGCGTGGTCCACACGAACATGCCCGAGTTCCACCAGTGATCACCGGCAGCCAGGAACTGCGTCGCACGCGCGAGGTCGGGCTTCTCCACGAAACGCTGTACGGAGTGCACGGCGACGCGACCTTGCCGCGCGACCTCGGGGCCGCTCGCGATGTAGCCATAACCTGTCGCGGGAAAGGTCGGCTTCACTCCGAACGTGATCAACGCGCCGCTCGTGCGCGCTTCGAGCGCGGCTGCGGCGAGCGTTTTGCGGAACACGGCAGCGGGGCGGATCACGTGATCGGCGGGCAGTACCGCGTGCACCGCACCGCTCGATCGCCGCTCCACTTCGAGCGCAGCCCACGCGACCGCCGCCGCCGTGTTGCGCGCGACCGGCTCACACAAGATGTTCTCGCTCGGCAAGTTCCGCAGCGCCTTGCGCACGAGCGCCGCGTGCTCCTCGCCGCATACGACCAGCCTGCGCTCGGGCGGAACGAGCGCACCCAAGCGCGCCGCGGTTTCGCCGATCAGGCTGCGCTTGCCGCCGACGGCGAGGAACTGCTTCGGCAGCGACTTCTTGCTCGCGGGCCAGAAGCGCGTGCCGGATCCGCCGGCCATGATCACGGCGAACATCGTGGGTGTCGCAGGCTTCACGGATCGTGTGCTCATGCGCGTGGATCAGAACCGCGCCGGCAGCGACGACCAAGGCGGCAGCGGGAGCGCGCGCTTGTCCGACTCCGCGTGCCCGAACAAGCTCGTCCACGGGTTCTTGAACAGGATCTCCGGCCGCGACATGTCGCCACGGATCGCCACCGACAGGAGCTGGTTCTGAATCGAATACAAGAGTCGCGTGAACGGCCCGAGCCGGTCGATCAGATCGTAACGCACTTCGAGGTCGTACTTCAGCCCGCCGTCGAAGTCGAGCGAGCCCTGCCCGACGAGCTGCAAGAGCGGGCTGCGCACCGTGATGTCGTGCATGTCGATGCGCCCATCGCGCACCTCGAAGTTGCTCGACATGCTGTCGAACACCGCCGTCGAGTCGAGGCCCAGTTGCCCGAACAGCGCCCGAAACGCGGGGATCGACCACAGCTTCGAGTCGAGCACCTTGATCGATCCACTCCCCGCGACGCCGAGCAGGTGGTCCATGTCGCCCGACAGGCGCATATCCGCGTCGATGGTTCCGCGCGTGGCGATGTCGGACGAGAACAACCCTTGCAACAGGTCGCCCGCCTGCACCGATTGCAGACCGAGCGCGACCTGGAAATGAAACGGCGGCTCGAGTGCGATCGAGAACACGGTGCCGCGCCGTGTCGCGTCCCCGCCGAGGGCCGAGAGCTTGCCGCCTTCGAGCTTGCCGGTCAGGTTCTCGACCGAGAGCTTGGGCTCGACGTACGTGAGGAGCATCGACGCGTCCTCGAGCTCACGTCCAGCCATGAGGCCGTTGAACCCGTCGATCGAGACGATTGCGCGCACCTTCCCGCCCTCGTACACGAGTGTCCGGATCGTCGCGGAAGCACTCTTCACGTTGATCGGCAGTCCGAGCTGGATGAACATGTCGTGCGGAGCGATCGAGCCGTCGAACTCGAGGCGGCCTTTTCCCTGCGGCGGCCCGCTCGCGACGATGTGTCCGTTGCGCACGTCGATCGTCCCGCTCCAGCGCAGCTCGTCGAGCAGAGCATCGAGGCTCTTCCCGCCGATGAACGCGCCCAGGTGCTCGCGGTCGAGCGGCACGCCGGTGGCGTCGAAGCGCGTCTCGAGCCTGTAGCCGTCCTTGCCCGAGCGAAAGCTCGTGTCGCGAAGCACGACGGGCGTATTCGACAGCAACGCTTCGAGCTTCTCGCCGTGCAGTTGCTCGTCCTGCACGGTGAGCTCGCCGCGCAGCGAGTCGAGCGCAAGCCCGTCCGACGTCTCGAGCGCGCTGTCGCGCAGGAAGAAGCGGTAATGGCTCGTGTTCTTGTGCTCGGGCCCGTCGGAGAGCTTGATTTCGCCGCGAAAATCGAGCGCGCCCTTCGCCTGCAGTCCGCCGGCGTCGGACGATACACCGCCGGGGAGGCTCATCGCCTGTCGCAAGGATCCGAGCAAGCTCTTGCTCGAGGGATCGATCCCTGCGCCAAAGACGCTGAGCGTCTTCTCAGGGAAGCGCGCCATGAACGCGACCGGCACGTTCGATCCCCAGTTCCCGACGAGCGGCATGAGACGTGCGCGCACGGTGTCCGTTGCCGCATCCCCGCCGCTCGCGAGTGCGCCGGCGAGGGCGCCGACCAGAACGCGGCCGCGCACGTCGGTCGTGATCATCTGGAACTGCTTCGGGTTGAGCTGAGCCGGATCGCGCGGCGTGACCTCGACGCGCGTCTCGAGCACCCCCTTGCTCGCGTGGCGCACGCGTTCGAAGTGCACGTCGGCGAACCCGCGCGGAGACGCCTCGTCCATCTGCGCGCCGATGTCGGGGAAGCGCGCGACGAAGATCTTCTTGTCGTCGCCCGTCAACGCGGCGTGTTCGATGTCGACGTCGAACGCGCTGATGTCGTCGAGGTGCCCGCCCGCCTCGGGCAACCCCCGGGACGTGTCCGTCTGCATGCGGGCTGCCAGGGTCATGCGTTGCGCCGTGCGCAACGGACCCGTGAGCTGGAAACCGAGGCCGCGTTCCGAGCGGCCGTCGTACCTGAACTCGAAGCGGCCTGTCTCGGGCGTGATCGGGACGGGCAGATCGTTCCAGGCGAGCGCGACGCCGTGCATCCCGAGGCCGACTTCGACGCCCGCGTACGGCAGGTCGACGACGTGCGCGATGCGGAAATCGATGTCGACGTTGCCGCCGGTCGGCTGCAGCGGCTTCCACGTCGTCTCCGGATCTACCGCGCCCGACAAGCCTGCCAGCCCCGTGCGCAACCGATCGTCGTTCGCGAGACCTTGCGTCGCGATCGAGATGTCGAACTCCGCGTAGCCGTATCCCGGCAGAAACGGAGGCACGTCGACCGGATGCGACTGCACGAGGCCGCTGGCGTGCAAGATCGCGGAGCCCGAATCGCCGTTCAACGCGCGCAAGCCGATCCTCATCGGACGCAGGCGCGAAGCATCGCGAGCGAACACGATGTCGCCGGTGATCTTCTCCAGGGGCAGCGGGAAACCGTGATTGCGCTCGCCGGAGTCGCCGTGGCGATATCCGTGGTACGTGAGGCCGGCGCGCCCGTCGAAGTGCGCCATCGCCGCAATCTGCACCCTGCTCGCTGCGCCCGCCGCTGCTGCGACCGGCGTGTCACGAACGGAAGCCGACGCGAAACCGGCAGGCAACCGTGCCGCGACCCAAACTTCGCCGCGTCCGCGCGGGTCGAACGCTTCCCACTGGTGCAAGAACGCCGGCGGGTTCTGGAAAAGGTCCGGCAGCGTGGGATCGAGCGGCACTTCCGTCGCGTGGAGCCAAGCCTTCGCGAGCATGCCTGGCCCTGCGTCGGGACCGAACACGGCAGTCGATTCGAAGCGCGCCTGATCGATGCGGCCGCTGAACTGCGCTTCGCTGCGCCACGAGCTCGGATCCTGCCACTGCGCGATCGAGGACGGCTGCCACGTGCCTGAGAGATCGAGCTTGGCCTCCGTGACGCGCTGGCCGCCCGCCGCCACGCGGAATGAACCGTCATGGATCTGCATGCGTGCGCGCGCGCGCGGCGCGACGCTGCCGTCGAGCCCGATCAGCCCGGATGCATCGAGCTCGAACGATCCGCTCGGCTCGTACGGGCGCACGAAGTCGAGGTCGGATCCGACGGGCAGGAAGTCGGTGCCGAGCGGCAGGTGCGTCGCGGTCGCGCGCACTTCGAACACGTCGGCCTCGCGCACTTTGCCGTGCACGAAGATCTCGCCTGATTCAGCGGCGGATGCAGCCAAGGTCGGCACGACGCGACCCCACAGCTCGGGCTTGCCGCGCTCGTCGGGACGCAGCAGCGCGACGATGCTGCCGAGTGGCAGCAACCCGAAGCGCGTGCTCTCGATCTCGACGCTGACGTCCTCGATGCGCACGGTCGGCACGATGCCGCCGCGCCCCGAAAGCGCCGAGCGCCCTTGCACGCGCTCTTCGTAGCTCTTCAAGCCGTCGATCAGCACGGGCGAGAGACGCAATCGGCCGCCGCGCACCTCGATGCGGTCGATGCGCAGGCCGCGCGGGCCGAGCACGCCCAGCTCGACGCGCGCGGACTGGAGCTTCAGCCACTCGCCGCCGCGTCCGAAGGTGATGCCGTCGACTTCGATCGCGGGCTCGAACCAGTGCAAGCGCACTTCGTCCAACTTCAGATCGTGACCGAGCGATCCGAGGCGCGTGGCCGCCGCGTCGCGCACGAGGCGCGTGATGACGCCCGTTTTTTCGGCGGAGAACAGGAGCACCGCCAGGATCAGCGACAGCCAGCCGACGACGAGAACCGCGCCGAGGATCACGCGCGCGACGATGCGGAGTACGCGCATCGCGTGCCTAGCCTGGCTCGACCGGCGAACCGTGCGGGTGCACGCGCGCGAAGACCGACGTCTGCGCGTGAAGCGCGGACTGAGCCGGCACGAGCACGTCGGATCCGCCGCGGTACGTGCGACGCACGCGCTTGCCGACGTTGCACGTGATCTCGTACGCGATCGTGTCGGCTTTGCGCGCGAGCTCTTCAGCGCTGATCGTCTCGTGTCCGTCGCTGCCGATCAGCGTGACGATGTCGCCGACCTTGGCACCACCGATGTGGCCGACATCGATCGTCGTGTAGTCCATCGAGATGCGTCCGACGATCGGAGCGCGCGTGCCGCGCACGATGACCTCGCCCTTGTTGCCGAGGCGCCACGACATGCCGTCGTTGTACCCGACAGGCAGCGTCGCGATGCGCGTTGGACGTTCCGACCTCCACGTCGACGAGTAGCCGACCGGATAATCGGCGGGGATGTCCTTCAGGAACACGATCTGCGAGAGCAGCGACATCGCCGGCTTCAGCTCGTCCGATCCCGGCATGTCGCCGGGCAGAACCCCGTACGCGCTGATCCCCGGCCGCACCGTGTCGTAGCGCGGGCGCATCTCGGTGAAGACCGATGCCGAGTTGGCCATGTGGATCCAGCCCGAGATCAAGCCTTCCGCGCGACCGTCGCGCAGCACGGTTTCGAACAGCCGCTGTTGCTCGTGCGTGCTCGCCGAGCGCGCTCCATCCGCCGCGCTGACGTGCGTCATGATGCCGGCGAGCTCCAGGTGGCGCGCCGCGCGGATCTCGCGCAACAGATCGAGCGCGCGCTGCGGCAGGACACCCAACCGACCCATGCCCGTGTCGATGTTGAGGTGCACCTTGGCGCGCACGCCCAACGAGCGAGACAGGTCCTGGATCATCGCCAACCGATCGCTCGAGTGCAGCGCGAGGTGGACGTCGTTGCGCAGGCAGTCGACCGCTTCGTCGTCGACGATCGTGCCGAGCACGAGGATCGGCAGACGGATGCCTGCCTGGCGCAATTCGAGCGCTTCAGCGGAGCTGCCGACGCCGAACGCCGCGACGCCGCAACGCACGGCGTGGTGTGCGATCGCCACCGCTCCGTGCCCGTAGGCATCCGCCTTGACGACGAGCATGACGCGCACGCCCGCACCTGCGCGCCGCCGGATCACCGCGAGGTTGTGGGTCAGCGCGTCGAGATCGATGTCGGCCCAAACCCGATACGCGTTCACTCGTCAGAGACTGCCATCGCGCTCGGCGCGATCCAAGCGCCTGTGTGACAACTGCGCCCGGCGAGAGTGCTGTCGGTGCTCGAGAGCGTGTCAGATCTTGCGCTTCGACGCGGCGAAATTGCGCAAGTAGAGGGGCTCGAGCACATCGAGCGGGGTCGTGATGCCGCGCGCGATGCGACGCGATCCGAGCTCGAGCAGGTCGCGCGCCGCGGGCACGACGTCGGTGCGCAAGCGCGCGAGCGCCGAGATCGACAAACCGGCCGCTGCGCCGACCGTCGCGTCGCCGAAGATTGCGATCTCATCGTCGGTCAAGTTGGCGACCTCGGAAGGCACCACGACTCGCGGCGGGTCGATCGTCTCGACTTCGTCCTCCAGGCGCCGATACCTGGCGTAGTAGATCTCGCCCGAGCGCGCGTCGAGGAGCAGGATCATCGACTCGCCCGGGAGACACGATCCGAAACACAGGGTCTCGCCCGAGGGAACTCCGAGGGCGGTCGCTCCCGATGCGCGCGCGATCCCCATCGCGGTTGCGATCCCCACGCGCAGGCCGGTGTAGCTGCCCGGTCCGGTGCCGACGCAGACGGCTTTGAGGTCGGCCGGGGTCGAGCCGATTCGGGTGACGAGGCCGTCGAGGGCGGGGAGGAGGTCGCTGGCGTGAGCGCGCTCGCTCTCGAGCCAGGCTTCGGCGATCGGATTGCCTGATGCTTGCGCCGCGACCGACGCGCGCCTCGTGGACGACTCCAGCGCGACGATCAGGCTCGATTGCGGCTGTCGCGAAGAGCTCAAGCCCCAATCTCGGCCGCAATCAGCGTCGCCAGCTCCTGCGCCTGCGATCGGATGCGCTCCAAATCCGGCCCTTCGACCATCACGCGCGCGAGCGGCTCCGTCCCCGAATAGCGCAAGAGCACCCTGCCGTCGTCGCCCAGGTCCTCTTCGACGCGCCGCCGCGCGCTGTCGACGCTCGGCATCGCGTCGAAGGCCGGCTTGCGCACGACGTTGACGTTCAAGAGCACCTGCGGGAAGGGGCGGTACGCGCTCGCCAACTCCGACAGAGGCTTCTTGGTCTCGCGCAGCACCCGCAGCACCCGCAGCGCCGTGTACAGACCGTCGCCGATCCAGAAGTTGTCCGCGCCGAACACGATGTGGCCGGACTGCTCGCCGCCGAGGATGAGCTTCTCGCGCTTGAGCGCCTCGACCACGCGCCGGTCGCCGACGTCGACGGTCACGACTCCGACGCCGACGTCCCTCAACGCGCGGTGCAGGCCGCGGTTGCTCATCACGGTCGCGACGATCCTCTTGTCCTTCATCACCCCCCGTCGCACCGCGTCGCGCGCGAGCAGCGTCATGATCCCGTCGCCGTGCACGACCTCGCCCTTCTCATCGACGAGCATGCAGCGGTCGCCGTCGCCGTCGAGGGCGACACCCAATTCCGGTTTGTGCGCGCGCACTTCCGCTTGAAGCAACCCGAGCGAAGTCGCGCCGACCCCCCTATTGATATTGTCGCCGTCGGGCTCGGCCGCGATCGCGAGAACGTGGGCACCCAGCCGACCGAGCACGCGCGGACCGACCCGGCTGGCGCCGCCGTTCGCGCAATCGAGCGCGATCGTCAT
>JBBQNP010000041.1:0-33190 GCA_038330085.1 Planctomycetota bacterium
GTCGGCGTAGGTGGATTGGTCGTAGAACGGTTCGGCTATTTCGAAGTGCGCATTGACCCAACGCATCAGATCGGGGTTTTGGGACAGGATCGGAAGGTGCACGATCAAGAAGTCGAGGTCCGCGATCGCGTCCATGTCGTCAGACTTCTCGACCTCGCGCCCGTCCGCGCTGGGCTTGTACTGCTTCCACATGTTGAGCTGCCAGGGCAGCTTCACGAGTTCGACGAGGGGCGAATTGCGCAGAAAAACAGCCCAGTTGTAGGCACTGCCGACGCGCACATGCACGGGCTCGCCGAGCACTCCGGTGATTCGCGCACGCTCGCGCCGTTGCTCGAGCGTTTGGTGCGCGCGCGCATCGACCCAATCGATGGCGGTCCAGTATCCTCCGTACTGGCGCACGGGGATCGAGTTCAGCTGTCGTAGCGCAAAGACAAGCAGGACCAGCCCGACGAGAGTTCCGACGAAAGGTCTCGCGCTCACACGCAACGCACCGACGATCCACGTCCAGCCGTACGCGAAGACGGGCGCGAGCAGCGGCAGGAGAGGAAGCCACAGCCGGAAGTCCTTCGAGCCCTTGTTGCTGAGCACCATGAAGCAGGCGACCAGGGCGCCCAACAAAAGCCACAGCTTCCATGTCGGTCGTCGAATCGCGTGCAGTGCGCCCGCGCCGAACACGACAAGTGCAGGCCACACGATCATCGTCGGCATCTCGATGAGATAGAACCAGGGACTCTGCAAACCGTGCACGGTCTGGTCCGACGTGTCCTTGATGCCTGCCGTTCCGATGAGCTCGCTCTGCTTCGTGTAGACCCAAGCAGCGATGTTCTCGCTCCACAGCCAGTGCATCCGTACTGCGATCTTGTGGAAGAACGAAGTCACGACGGAACCGCCGTTCAGCAAGAGATAGTTGCTGACGCTCGCGCCGAAAGCGTCGTACATCACCCAGTCCATTGCGCTTTGCGCGAGCAGTCCGAGGGAGAGACCCAGCGCTACTCCGCGCCAACTCGCGGAGTGCTTCCACCGATCTCGCAAGAGCAGCATCGCAAGAATCGCGAGCGAGATGAGCAGCGTCTTGTAGGCGACGACGAATGCCAGAGCGAGCCACAGTCCGGAGCGGAGCGCGCGCCTGAACGAATCGCGTTCGATCACGCGTTCGAGAGCGAACGCGACGCACACTCCCGCAGCGATGTCCGAGACAGGTTGCGTCGAATACTGCAGAAAGACCGGATTGCAGGCCACGAAGAGCCCCGCCGCGGAAGCGCCGATTCCTCCGGCCACACGCGCACCGATTCGCATGCAACGCCACACGAGCACGCAACCGAGCAACAACTGGAAGCTGATGACGCACCACACGATCGCACGTTGATCGTGGATCCCGAACCAGTCTGCTAGCGCGAAGAAAGGCACGAGCAGGAACGAGAAACCGAACGGACGAATCGCGCCCGAGTCGATCATCTGCTCGCCGCGTTCGAAGATGCGCGCGCGCTCCATGAACTCGACGGAGTCGGCGAGTTGATAACCCGACACGCGCCACCACGCGAACAACTGCAACACGAGCACGAGCGCGATCATCCAGCGCACGCGCGCGTCACGCAGCGAAGGCAATGCGACTCCATCCGCATCGCGCAGTGAATCCTTCGCGCGCTTGCGTTGTGTCGCGCCGCGCGAGACGAACACGGGCCCCGGTGCCGCGCTCGCACCGCTGGATGACACGCTCGCACCACTTGCCGCAGCGCGTGCGCGATCGCTGTCGCGCAAAGGATCGAAGCTCTCCGGCACGTCGGACATGCGCGGCGATGATTCAGAACTCCGACCCCGAGAGCGAGGGTCCATTCGCTTCGAACCGACTCGATCTCGACGCCCAACTCGAGCGCGATCGACCCCAGCATCCGGTGTGATGGACCTCTGCTTCCACCGCCCCTGGTGGAGGAATCTGTTTTTTCCCTTTGACTCCGACAGCCGCGATTGAGATACCCGGCTGCTCGCTCGCGCGTTGATCCCCAAGCGCAGGCGAAGTCGCTAAGTCTCTAGAGGGTTCCGGTTTACGGAAATCGCTCCCCCGCCATGGGCAAGGTCGAAAAAGTCATCGTTCTTTCCGTCTTGTTCCTGATCGCGTTGATCCTGGTGGTCTCTCTGACCGTCGACGATCCGCTCGACAAGACCCACGTCGTCGAGGCCGGCACGACCCCCAAGGGGAATGTCATCAGCCCGACCCAGGCACCCATTCCGGGTTCTCCGACCCCGACCCTGACCGATCCCAAGCAGACCCCTGCGGTGGCGGGCAGCGACGCGAACCAGAACGGCAACCGTGCGCCCGGTCTGATCAGCACGCGAATCGGCACCGACGCCAACTCGGTCGATGGCAACACCCCGGCAGGTGGTGTGACTCCGACGACGAGCGTTGCGCCCTCCGGTCTGCCCGCCGGAGCGTTGCTGAAGTCGCTCGATGGTCTGCAGGACTCGATTTTGCCGGAGATGAAGCTCTACACCTGGCAGGAGAAGGACAGCTACCGCCGCATCGCGGACAAATACTACGGTGACTGGACCAAGTTCACCGTGCTGCGTCGCTCGAACGAAGGGCGCAACGAAGTCCAGCCGGGCGAGCAAGTCTTCGTCCCGGTCTTCGACTCCGATCCGATCGTCGCCTCCGCTCCTGCCCTCGGAGCACCGACCCCGGGTGGGCCGACCCCGGCTGTGTCGCCGACGCCGAAGGGCAAGAAGAGCGCGACCGACTCAGGGTCGAAGAAGATCGCCACCAAGGCCGTGCCCTCGGGCAAGAAGGTTCACGTCGTCAAGAACGGCGAGAGCCTGTGGAAGATCGCGCACCTGGAGCTCGGCGACGGCGGTCGTTGGAAGGAGATCTACGCCCTGAACAAGGACGTGCTCCCTTCCGAGAGTTCCGTCCACGCCGGACAGACGCTGCGCATTCCTTGAGTCTGTGACGTTCACGCTGCCGGTCCGATCGCGGGCCGGCGGCAGCTCGACATGCCGGGGCGGTCTCCGACCTCGGTTCTCGCGCGCGAGAGGGTGCGCGCGATCCGCGGCACACGTGCGAGGGGGTACGTGTGCCGCGGTCTGTTTGTAGTACGGAGGCAGCCTCTGTTGTCTACTCCGGCCAGCTACAACATCCGGAGCTTCCGTTGGTTAGGGGGCCGGAGTAGACAACAGAGGCTGCCTCCGTACCTCTACTTCAGCCCGTACCGGTCGAGTTTCTTGTAGAGGTGGCTGCGCTGCATGCCGAGTCGCTCGGCCGTGCGCTTCACATTGCCCTCGTTCTCCAGGAGCTTGCGTTGGATGAAGAGCATCTCGCTCTTCTCCTTGAACTCCTCGAACGTGGGACACGCGAACGGATCGATCCCCGGTGCGATGCCCTCCGCGGCGACCGGCGCGGGTGAGAGCGCGGGCCCGGCGCTCAGGATCTGCTCGAGGTCGGCGCGCGTGATCTCCGCTCCCTCGGCGAAGACGCTGGCACCTTCGAGCAGGTTCTTGAGCTGGCGCACGTTGCCCGCGTACTCGAGCGACCCGAGCAGTTCGAGCGCGCTCGCCTCGAGACCATGCGGCGCGCGACCCGAGCGTGCAGCGATGTCGTCGAGAAAACGGCGTGCGAGGTCCGCGACGTCTTCGCGTCGCTCGCGCAAGGGCGGCACGCGCAGCGGCACGACGTTGAGCCGGTAGAAGAGGTCGAGGCGGAAGCTCTTGGCCTCGACGGCCGCCACCAAGTCGGCGTTGGTCGCGGCGAGCACGCGGATGTCGACGGGGATGCGCTGGCTGTCGCCGACGCGCACGATCTCGTGCGTCTCGAGCGCGCGCAACACCTTCGCTTGCGCCGCGAGCGGCATGTCGCCGATCTCGTCGAGGAACAGCGTGCCGCCGGTGGCCGCTTCGAAGTGACCGACGCGCCGTTCGAAGGCTCCAGTGAAGCTGCCCTTCTCGTGGCCGAACAGCTCCGACTCGATCAACTCGTCGGGGATCGCTGCGCAGTTGACGGTGATGAACGGACCGTCGGCGCGGTCACTCAACGCGTGCAAATTGCGGGCGACGACCTCCTTGCCCGTGCCGTTCTCGCCGGTGATCAGGACCGCTGCGTCGGATGCAGCGACGGTGTCGATTTGCGCCCGCAGGCGCTTCATCGCAGCGCTGGTGCCGACCATCTCGTAGCGCTCGTTCAGCCGCTTGCGCAGCTTGCGGTTCTCGCTGGAGAGACGTTCCTCGCGCAGAGCGCTCTTGATCGTCACGAGCACGCGGTTGTCGTCGAGCGGCTTCTCGAGGAAGTTCGACGCACCGCGTTTGACCGCTTCGACGGCGGTCGCGACGTCACCATGGCCGGAGATCATCACGACGGGGGGCGGGTTGGGCCGCGCCAGGATCGCGTCGAGCAGACCCATGCCGTCGAGCTTGGGCATCTTCAGGTCGGTGAGCACGAGCGCCGCGCGCAGACCGTTCTTCTCCTCGGTCTCGAGCCGTTTCAACGCTTCGGCGCCGTCCTTTGCCGTCCAGACGACGAAGCCCTGGTACTGCAGCGTCATCTCGAGCGCGAGCCGGATGTCCGCGTCGTCGTCGACGACGAGGATGGGCACGCGCTTCTGTGCCGGTGTCGCGTTGTTGGCCATGGTGAAAGGGTGCCAAGCGACGGCGGGCATCGCTATCTTGCGTTGGGACGTGTGCGGGTCCGAGGCGCTCGATCTGTTCCGCACCCGAAGGCAACCCTTCCGCGTCGACGTTGCGCGCGGAGGAAGTCCGAGTCGTCTTGGATTCGGGCGACGTTACTGCAGTCGTGACAAGCGCTTGTCGACTTGCTCGGCCGTGGATCGATACCGGACGCTCCGTCCAGCGTCGTTCGAAGCGTGGTGCGGATCGTCGGACGGATCCGGGACATCGAGGCGATCGCGAGCGGATTGTCGGTTCGTGCATTACGACGACTTCGCAAACGGTACGGCAGCTGGCGGTGGAGGAAGCTCAAGGGCGTCGCCACAGTGGAAAGCCCAGAGCATGTCCTGCGTCGAGCAGAGGTACACTGGTACGAAGCCCACGGAATCGGTCAGCGCGAAATGAAGGTCAAGCGATTCCTGGACTGAACACCGAGCACGGACCATGACCAAGCGGAGGACGATGAAGCGGATGCCGACGAAGGACTCTCGATACGCGATGTGCGTCAAGAATCGCGGCTATCCCGCTTCGCTGGATGTTTGCAAGGTGTATCGCGTCATCGCTGACAGCTCCGCGGCCCGGAGTCGCATGGTCCGCGTCATCGACGAGACCGGCGAGGACTACCTTTATCCCGCGGCGTACTTCCGCTTTGTCGAACTCCCGCGCGACGTGCTCAGCTTGTTCTCGCGCAAGTCCGCGTGATCGGACCCGCACGGAAATAGGGTGCCAGTCCAGTTTCTTCACACATCAGCAATCGACTGCGGGCTCTGCGCGGCCCGCACGCGCGTAGTCGTTCGCCGACGTGTGAAGAAACTGGACTGGCACCGTATTTCTGCCCTGTATGGACGTGTCGAGCGCAGGTCGACACCGCGTGATCACTTCTTCCTCGCCTTCGAGCCGGCCTTCTTGCGAGGCGTGCGCGCGGAATCCGCGTCGACTCCTTCGACATCGAACCCGGCCGCGAGCCAGGCATCCAGCCCACCCTCCAAGGGCCGCACTTTTTCGAAGCCGCGATCCATGAGTGCGCGCGCCACACGGGCGGCGGAAGCTTCGTTGGGTCACGTACAGTAGACAACGATCTCTCGACCCTTTGGGATCCGGGCGATGTTCGCGTCGATCGACTGCAGGTCGAGCACCATCGCGCCCGGTATTCGCCGTGGGCTTCCGCGCAGTCCGGTTTCCGTGCGCACGTCGACGACGACGGGCTTCGCTTGCGCGTCGATCAAACCGTGCAATTCTTGCGGGCTGATGCGGGCCATGCGCAAGGCCCTGAAGAAGCGCCAGCGCTGCCACCACTTGAACAGGATGAACAGCGCGAGCACGCCGCCGAGGATCAAGAGCGCACCCCGGCCGTATCCGTCGAGGAAATCGAGGATCTTGTCGACCGCTCCGTGGAAGACGAAGCCCAGACCGATTCCGCTCCCGGCCCACATCACGACTCCGACCGTGTCGTAAGCGAAGAACTTGCGCGGCGGCACGCGCATCATCCCCGAGAGCGCCGGCGCGACGGTGGAGAAGCCCGCGACGAACTTGGCGGCGATCAGCGAGCGCACGCCCCAGCGCTCGAAGATGCCTTCGGTCTGACGCACGCACGCGTCGGGCGAGAGCGACACTCGGCACAAGGTGTTCAAGAGGCGTCGCCCGTGCCGGCGACCGAGCACGTACCAGGTCGTGTCCGCAATCAGCGCTGCCACCAGCGCGGCGAAGAAGACGCCCGGCGCCGAAATCGCACCTTGCGAGGCCAGCGCTCCCGCAACGATCAACGTCGGCAACGCCGGCAGGGGAATGCCGAGCTGTTCGACGAGCACGTTGAGGAAGACGAGCCAGATTCCGTAGTGCGCGATGATCTGGCTGAGCTGATGCATGCGGCGCTTCTCGATGCCCAGCGTGCCACGCTGGGCGAGGTCGCGCCAATTTCGACACGGGGACGAGACCCCAGGAACTGAGAGTTCAGGATCACGGAACCGAAGATCGCAGCCTCATTGGCGCGGGTCGTATCGATCGGACCTGTGACCAGTCGACCTCCCATCCGTCAGCACAGACATGGAGGAGGGCGAGGCGTTTCGCGTGCTCACGCAGTTGAAGCAAGTGGAGACGATCGCGATCGGCACCTCCATCCGCGAAATGAAGCCCGCTCACGTCGACGGAAGTGGCTCGCTCGAATTCATCTAGAATGATGATCGGATCGCGCACGCGGCCAACCTGCTGCGTGACTTTCTGACCGGGAGAGCCGACGTGCGAGTGTTCGCGTTCAGCGCACCGCGTCGCGAATGCGTCGGCGGATCTGCTCGCTTTCGTTTCGCCTGTCTGGACACCGTGGGTCGCTCCGCCGCGATGATCCGGCTGGAGTGAGGCGGGAGAATTCCTTCGGCGATTCCGACCGCGTGTCTCAGCAGTCGGTTGTGGTCATGAGAGCCGAAGCGGTTTCTATCGATCGCTTCGTCCTCCCAGGCATGGAATCGGGCGCTCGCCGGGGTGGGCAAGCGGCGCTCGTTTTCGCGAGTCAAGCCACCCACTCCGCCAAAAAGGCTTAACATCGAGCGCACAGGCCCCTTACGGGGCGTGCAGGTCAGGTTGCGCGCCAAGGGGACCGTCCCTTCTCCACGAGCGTCGAGCTGGTCTCGACGAAGATCTCCCATGAAAACACTCAAGCTCACTGTCGCAATGACCCTCGGGGCCGCATTGGCTTCGGCACAAACTCCGACCATCGTCAACGGGCACAAGGCGATGATCGGCAAGGACGGACGCGTGACGATCCTGATCCCGCCCGCGCAACTTCCCGGAGCTCCGTTGGTCGGTGGCTCCGACTCTTGCGTCACGCCGGACGTCATCGTCGGCAGCGGTCCCTTCGCGTTCGACAACACGCTGGCCACGACGGGTGTCGAAGGTCAGAACGAGGCCCTGTGCAACATTGCCGCGGTGATCGGCATCAGTGAGGACGTGTGGTTCACGTGGACCGCGACGTCCACCGGCCCGATCGTCGTGTCGATGTGCGGCATGGCGACGATCGACTCCAAGCTCGCCGTCTACCCCGGCGCGGGTTGTCCGACGACGGGAAGCGCGCTGGCTTGCGACGACGACTTCTGTGCGGCGTTCAGCGCCCCTTCGCAGGTCACGTTCAACGCGACCGCCGGCAGCATGTACACGATCCAGCTGGGTGACTGGCCCACGGGCCTTCCGGGATCGGGCTCGTTCACCGTCGGTGTCGTCCCGCCGCCGCCGCCGCCGCCCACCAACGACGACTGCACGACGCCCATCGCCATCTCGGGTCCGGGCACCTACAACTTCGACAACACGTACGCGACGACTGCGATCCAGTACGCGGCCACGTGTGGCGCCATCTACAAGGACGCTTGGTGGACGTACACCGCCACGGCAAGCGGCACGGCCACGCTCACCACGTGCGGGTACATGCTCACTCCTCCGGGCAATACCTTCGACACGAAGGTCGCGATCTACGATGGCGTGGGTTGTCCGTCGCTGACGAGCATCGCCTGCAACGACGATAGCTGCGCGGCGCAAGTCTTCGCTTCCACCGTGAGTTGGCCGATCGTCTGTGGAACCCCGTATACGATCCGACTGGGCAATTTCTCGACGGCGACGACCGCGAACACGGTCGGCGCGTTCAACGTCGTGGAATCGGGGACGACGTGCGCCTCGCCGGGGACACCCTTCTGCTTCGGTGACGGCTCAGGCACGGCATGTCCGTGCGGCAACGCCGGTACGGCGGGCAACGGCTGCGCCAGCTCGGTCAACGCAGCGGGCGGGAACCTGGCTTCCTCGGGCAGCGCCAGCATCGCCAGCGACACCCTCGTGCTCACGGCAACGGGCTTGACGACCGGCGCTTCCCTCTACTTCCAAGGCACGAGCCAGATCGCAGGCGGCGCAGGCGCGACGTTCGGCGACGGTCTGCGTTGCGCGGGCGGTACGGTGGTCCGCCTCGGCACGAAGCAGAACCCGGGCGGCACGTCGTCGTACCCGGGTGCGGGCGATGCGTCGATCCACGTGAAGGGCAACGATGCCGCGGGCAACGTGCGCGAGTACCAGTGCTGGTACCGCAACGCGGCCGCGTTCTGCACGCCGTCGACTTTCAACCTGACGAA
Source organism: Planctomycetota bacterium (assembly GCA_038330085.1). GTDB lineage: Bacteria > Planctomycetota > UBA1135 > UBA1135 > JAEUIA01. The sequence goes on from JBBQNP010000041.1 coordinate 8,751, forward strand.
CGGGCTCGAAGTGACCTGGCAGCCCTGATTGGGCTTGCGCGCGGAGGATCGTCATGTCGTGACGTGAGACCGCGTGCGAGGCCCGAGGGGAACCCATCCCGCTCGACCGAGGCCCTCCTACTTTTGGGGGCGCAGTGAAAACGCGGGGCGCGTCGCCGAGGGCGGCGCGCCCCGCGAAAATACGGTGCCAGTCCCGATTCTTCCTACGTCAGCGACTGACTGCGCGGGGTACGCGCACAGTCGGTCGCTGACGTAAGAAGAATCGGGACTGGCACCGTATTTTCGCACCGAGTTCGGAATCGTCCGAAACGAAATGCGGAGCCTCACTTGCGCTGGTCGTGAGGATCGGACCTGTAACTCGTCGACCATCCATCCGTCAGCAACGACATGGAGGCGGGCGATGGGTTTCGAGTGCTCACGAAGCTCGAGCAGGTGGAGACGATCGCGATCTGTCGCTCCATCCGGGAACTCAGTCGGCTCCGCAAAAAGTACGGCGGACGTCGGTGGCGCAAGAAGAAGGGACTAGCGACGGTCGAGTTCCACGATGACGGCATCGCGCTCGCAGAGCTACACTGGTACGAAGCTCACGGTGTTGGACGCCGCGAGATGAAGGTCAAACTGATCCTGGAGTGACCATGACACGGCGGCAGCAGTACGTAGTTTGCATCAAGAACCGTGGTTACCCCGCGGCACTCGAAGTCAGGAAGCTCTACCGCCTGCTCTCCGATCCGGCCGCCGAGCGGAGAAAACAAGTGCGCGTGATCGATGAGTCCGGCGAGGACTACCTCTATCCAGCTACATACTTCCTTCCGATCGATCTACCCCTGGAACTCAGCCGCATCTTCTCGCGGCGATCGGCCTGACCCGGCAGGATCCTCTCGTCCTGGCCCGTGACAACCGGCCTCGCGACGACACGCTGTTGCGCCGAATCATGTGTCGTCGCTGTAACGGCCAGTTCGATCGACACCTTCGTCGCGCAGCTCGAAAACATCGCATCGACTTGGGCCGGACGCGCCATTCTCGGCCCCGCCATCAGTTAGCCTGTTGCATCCACGCCGGCATTCGCGCGATGAGCAAAACGCTGCATGAGAGCTTCGACGATGAGGGTGCGATCGTCGCGGGCGTGCTGTCGGGCACTTCGGCCGACGGCATCGACGTTGTGATCGCGCGGATTCGGAAGAACGCGGCCGGCGATGACATCGAACAGCCGCAACCGATCGCGTTCGCGACGCTGCCTTACCCGGATGACGTGCGTTCGCGCGTGCGCAGCGTTCTCGACGGTGCTCACTGCGGGCTGCGCGAGACGGCGTTGCTGTCGCGCGATCTCGGACGCGCGTTCGGGCGGGCGGCGCGCATCCTCGCAGAGCACAACGACGTCGAGCTCGACCTCGTCGGCAGCCACGGTCAGACCGTATGGCACCACGACGGCAACGAAGCGAGCGGTGCGGCGACGTTGCAGCTCGGCGACGGCGACTTCGTCGCGGAGGAAACGCGCTGCACGGTCGTGTCGGACTTCCGTCAGCGCGACATCGCGGCGGGCGGCGAAGGAGCTCCGATCTCGGCCCTCGCGGACGACGTGATCTTCGCGCGCGTGCCTCGTCCATGCGCGATCCTCAACCTGGGCGGAATGGGGAATTTGACCGTGCTTCAAGCTGTCGGCCCACGCGAGAGCGGACGGCCTGCTGAACCCGACGAGCCGACGAGAGCGAGTTCTTCGGAACGCTCGAAGGTGTCCGCCCGATCCAACCAGGCGGCCGACCCCCTCGCATTCGACCACGTCCTCGCATTCGATACCGGACCGGCGAACTCGCTTCTCGACGGTCTCGCGCGTCGACTCCTCGCTGCACCTTGCGACGGCGACGGAGCTTCGGCGGCACGCGGAACGGTCGACGAAGCCCTGTTGCGCGAGTGGAGCGCCCATCCATTCTTCTTGAAGCCGCCGCCGCGCAGCACGGGGCGCGACACCTTCGGGGAAGCGTGGGTGGGGGACGTGATCGACCGCGCACGCAAGAAGGGCCTGCTCGAGCACGGCCCGGACGACCTCATGGCGACCGCGACCGCCTTCGTCGCGCACACCGTCGCCGATTCTCTTTCCCGCTTCGTCCAGCCGCGTGCGCAGCGCCTCGTCGTTGCCGGCGGCGGCGTGCACAACGGGACCTTGATGCTCCAACTCTACGAGCGCTGCCGCATCCCGGTCGGCTCGAGCGACGCCGCCGGTGTCGACCCCGACGCTCGCGAAGCGCTCGTCTTTGCCGTCCTCGCGGCGCGCTGCATTCTGGGTCGTCCGGTGACGCGGACCGGCGCGACCGGCGCTCGAGCGGGTCGGATCCTGGGCAAGATCAGCCCGGGTTGAGCACGAGGCGGGTTCGCCATGCCTACGGGTGAGCTGGAGGTGCCTAGGTCACGTCTCCCGACACTCTCCCAGGGAAACCCGTTGCCGGTCCAAGGAGAGGGGGTAATGGGCCCTCCCGCGGGTCCCCACCGTCGGATCGCTTGAACCCGCACCACTCCCCGATATCATCCCCGACCGCTTGTCGACGGACGGCTCTCCACCGCGCGTGGATCCCCGGCGGCTCCGCCCATCCCCCCAGACATCATCGCGTTTCCACTCCACGCGAGAGGACAATCATGACCGGACTGCGCCGGACGCTCGGCCTTTGCATCGCATTGGCCGCCTTCCAGGCCCCGACCTGGGCCCGACCTGTCGACGAACTGCAGGACACGTTCACCCAGGCCGTGGACATGTTCGAGCGCGGTCACAAGGACGACGCGCTCAAGGGCATCCAGAAGGTCCTGGCCATGAGCCCCGACCAGAAGGCTGCCTACGAGCTGTGGTCGAACACGGACAGTCACGTCTGGGTCGAACTGCTCAGCGAAGGCGGTGACTTCGAGCTCGCCGCCCGCCGCCTGATCGATCTCGCGCGTGCACAGCGCAAGGTTCTGCGCAACGACAAGGACGCGATCGTCGCCGCGGTCAAGGACGCGACCACGAGCGAAGATCCGGTCGTGCGCCGCAAGGGGATCCGGACACTCTCGTCCGACCACGGTGAGTACGCGGTGCCCTACCTCCTCCCGTACCTGGGCGAGGGCGGTGACGAAGACCGCCGCGTGCTCTCGATGCACGCGCTGGCGCAGATGAGCACGGACGTCGTCGTCCCGCTCGTCGAGTCCCTCCAGTCGGAGAACCCGGTGCTGCGCCGCAACGTGGCGCTCGTGCTCGGGAACATCGGTGACGCGCGCGCGACGGGCGCACTGCAGTGGCTCTCGACGAACGATCCCGACGAAGTCGTGCGCAAGAGCGCCGCGGATGCGCTCGCCAAGCTGCCCGCGAGCGCGACGAGCAAGAGCGCCGTCGACAACTTCCTCGAGGCCGGCAACGAGTACTTCCTGCACCACGACGCGGCCCTGCGCTTCGGCGAATCGGGCGACGCGGTGTGGAACTGGAAGAAGGACCACCTCGAGCCGGTCCCGATCCCGCGCAACCTGTACCCCAGCGAGATGAGCAAGCGCGAGTACTTCATGGCGCTGCGCGCGGACCCGACCTCGACGCCCGCGCTCGCCGGCATGGCGCGCGCGTATGTCGACATGCAGAACAAGATCGACGGGATGACCGCAGCCGGTCAGGACGCGGGCGCGTGGAAGGACACGGTCGGCGAAGCGCTGACCGCGGTCAACACAGCCGGTCCGCAAGCGCTCGACCTCGCGCTGCAACAGGCGACGAAGAACGTGGATTCCTCGACGGCCTGCGCCCTCGCGCGCGTGCTCGCTCCGCTCGCGCAAGGTGCCACCCCGGGTTTGAACCAGGCACTGGAGAGCTCGGACGGTGCGATCCGCTCCGAAGCCGCTGTCGCGCTGGGTGCTATCGCCGCTCGCCTGCACAAAGCGCCGGCTGCCGACGTCGTGAAGGCGCTCGGCGACGCCGCCGGTCGCGAGGTCATGCGCGTCGTCGTCGTCATCGCAGCGGACGCGGCCAAGGCCGATGCCGCCGCCGCGCCGATCGAAGCCATGAACGTGTTCGTCAACCGCACGACGAGCGGTGCGCGCGCGCTCGGCATCCTGCGCCGTGCGCCGCAGATCGACCTGGTTGTCGTCGCGGACTCACTGCCCGACATCACGACCGCACAGGTGATCGACGAGATCCGGGGCGACGACCGCCTCAAGGGCGTGCCGATCATCGTGGCGACCGCGGATGCTGCGACCGTCAGCGCGAACTACGGCGACCGCATCCAGGGCACGACCAGCGGACCCGAAGACAAGACGGCGATCGAAGCGGCACTCGCCAAGGAAGTGACCGGCGACCGCGCGCTCGCGCAGGACCTCGCAGCGCGCGCCGCCGTGGTGCTCCACCGCCTCGCAGCGGAAGGCAGCGACGTGTCGGCCGCCAACGAGGGCCTGGTCGCCGGATCCAAGCGCGACGACAAGGTCGCGATCCCGGCCATGGAAGCCCTGAGCGCGTGCGGCAATGCAGCCGAAGCTCCCGCGCTCGTGGCGGTCCTCGCGGACGACAAGCGCTCCGACGCGGCACGCGCCACGGCGGGACACTCGCTCGCGGCGTTGCTCGGTCGCCACGGTGACGCGCTCGACGCGGCTGCGGTGGCGGCGGTCCAAGGCGTGGTCTCCTCGGCTGCGAGCATGACCGTGCGCGAAGCCGCGGGCCAAGTCCTCGGCAGCGTGCCGATGAGCCCGCAAGACCGCGCTGAGATCCTGCGCAAGCTGCGCGCTCAGTAGTTGCCCCGCGCGAGTTGGCCCGCGCGTCCCCGTCCCTGATCCGGGCGGGGCCGCGACGAGGTCCAGCGAACAGCGCCGTCGACGGGCCCCCGCAGGACAACGTCGACAGACCTGCGCAGGATGACATCAGCAGAAGGTGCCGAAGGCGTGACGCAGAGGAGAGGATTGAGGTCTCCGTGCTTCTGCCCGCGCCGCGCGAGCGCTAGACTTTCGCGCCCGATCCTGCGCCGCAAGGTGCCGGATCCCAGGCTGGCCTCGATCGGATGTCCCCGTTCGGAAGTCCCACTCCAGTCCGGAGCTGCGGCGACCGATCAGGACGGCTCCGCCTCGGGGCGAGGTCTGGGCGGGCAACTCGAAGCTGGTTCAGCCGGCTCCGACGGTCGGTGCTGCGATGTCCTTCAGGAGGCGATGTTCTTCAAGAGACGATGGTCTTGAAGGGAGCAAGCTCGATGAAGGAGGTTGCAGCGTTCGGCCCGATCTTCGACAACCAGCCAGAGTAGCACAACGGTAGTGCGCCGCTTTCGTAAAGCGGAGGTTACGGGTTCAAATCCCGTCTCTGGCTCCATCTCCTGCGCTCCTTCGATTGCGCACCGTCGACAGCGCGCCGTCGACTGTGCATTGCGGTGAGCGCGACGCGAACAACGCGATGAATCAGCGAGCGAGCCCTTCTGCATCGGATGCGTCCTCCTCCGCTCCGTCGGCTTCCGCTCCGTCGTCGTCACCTTCATCTGCGTCGACATCATCTGCGACATCACCTGCGTCGACTCCGCCTGCTCCGGCTGGCCGTGCTTCGGATGGCCGTGCTTCGGATGGGCAGCCGAGCGCACCGATCTCGATACAACGCTTCTTCGAACGAGCACGCGAACGCCCGCTGCTGATCGGCGTCGTGCACTTGTCGGCGACGCCCGGTTCGCCGCGTTTCGCAGGCGACGTGCGCGCGATCACCGACGCTGCCCTGCGCGACGCCGAAGCACTCCTCGACGGCGGTTGCGACGCCTTGATCGTCGAGAACTTCGGCGACGTGCCCTTCTTCGCCGAACGCGTGCCGCCCGAGACGATCGCGACGCTCGCACTCGCGCTCGACGCCGTGTGCGCGTCGCACCCAAGCCTGCCCGTCGGCGTCAACGTGCTGCGCAACGACGCGCGCGCGGCCCTGGGGTTGTGCGCTGCGACGGGCGCATCGTTCGTCCGCATCAACGTGCACACCGGAGCCGCCGTGACCGACCAAGGTCTCGTACAAGGACGTGCCGCCGAAACGTTGCGCGAGCGCGCGCGCCTGTGCCCCCACGTCGCGATCTTCGCCGACGTGCACGTCAAGCACGCGACGCCGCTTTCGAGCGAGCCGATCGGCGCGGCTGCGCTCGACGCCGTCGAACGCGGGCTCGCGGATGCGTTGATCGTTTCGGGGCCGGCCACCGGCCGCGCGCCCGAGCTTGCCTCCGTGAGCGCCGTGCGCGCGAGCGTTCCGCACGTCCCGCTGTTCCTCGGCTCGGGCGTGGACGAGACCAACGCGCGCACGTTGCTCGAGCACGCCGACGGCGCGATCGTGGGCACGTCGCTCAAGCACGGAGGTCGTGTCAGCGAGTCCGTCGATCGCGAGCGTGTCGCCCGTATGCGGCGCGCGTTCGATGCCGTGCGGAGGCGCGCGTGAGCGTCGAGACGCATCGCGCGGAAGGTGCCCACTCGCTCGCGTTCGCGGTCATCACGATCAGCGACACGCGCGATGCATCGACCGACCGCGGCGGTCCGCTGCTCGTCGCAGCCCTCGAGAAGGCGTCGCACCGCGTGACGTTGCGCGCGATCGTGAAGGACGAGGCCTTCGAGATCGAGAGCGCCGTGCGCGCCGCCGTCGCGCGCGCCGATGTCGACCTCGTGTTGACGACCGGCGGCACGGGCATCGCGCCGCGCGACGTCACGTTCCAAACCCTCGCGCGCGTCTTCGAGAGCGAGATCCCCGGCTTCGGCGAGCTCTTCCGCATGCTCTCGTACAAGGAGATCGGCAGCGCAGCGCTGCTCTCGCGCGCCTGCGCGGGCATCGTCTCGAGGAAGGTCGTGATCGCGCTGCCGGGCTCGCCGAAAGCCCTCGACCTGGCGCTGCGCGAGATCCTCCTGAAAGAGGCGGGGCACCTCGTGGCGCAGGCGCGCGGCCCGGCCTAAGCCCTTTTCGGCCCGTTTCGCCCCGTTCCACCACCCAGGCGCATTCCCCCTGTATCCTGGATGGAGCGGCGTCCACCCTCGCCGCGCGACCTTCCCAGACAGACCCTGAATCCCTGCGCCGGTGGGCGCGCGCGAGCGGCAGCTCCCGCGTGTGCCCCCTCGACGCACGACCTTTCTGCGAGGCCATTTCCAAGGGCCTTCGCGGAGCACGACCCATCCAGCTCCGGCTTCCCGCAAACGCGTGCCGGCGGGGTAGGGTTCAAGGTCCGTCCTGTCGCACGCACGTCTCTCCCACACGAATCCGCACCGTGAGCCACAGCATGTCCGCCCGGAAAAACCTTCTCCGTCTCGCACCCGCCCTGATCGGCGCTCCCGTCTGGGTCTGTGCGCTGCACGGATCCGCACTCGCCCAGACGAACCTCTACGGCAAGCTCGGTGACACCAGCTACGACCGGCTCGGCGTTTCGGTGCGGCTCGCGGGTGACGTGAACCACGACACCAAGCCCGACTTCATCGTGGGCGCTCCGCAGGACGGCAACCTGTTCGCCCCCGGCAACGGCTACGCGCGCGTGTACAGCGGCGTGAACGGGAGCACGCTGTTCACCTTTCACGGCATCGCTGCGGGCGACTCGTTCGGTCAGAGCGTCGACGGCGTCGGCGACGTGAACAACGACGGCTTCGCGGACGTCATCGTCGGCGCGCCGCTCGCGAACAACCTGGTCGGTGCCGCCTACGTGTTCTCGGGGCAGACGGGCGCGATCCTGTTCACGCTCAACGGCGACTTCGCCAACGACGAGCTCGGCTATGTCGTCGCGGGCATCGGCGACGTGAACAACGACGGTCGCCCGGACTTCCTCGCCGCGAGCCCGTTCGCCGCCGGCGGCGGGACGATGCGCGGCGTCGCGCGCATCTACTCCGGGCTCAACGGCAGCGTGCTCATGACGATCAACGGCACGTCGAACAACAATCGCTTCGGCGCGTCGGCCGACGGCATCGGCGACGTGAACAACGACGGGCGCGCCGACTTCATCGTCGGCTCGTACTTCCAGGGCGCGAAGATCTACTCGGGGAACGGCTTCGGCGTGCTGCAGTCGTTCACCGGTTCGACCGACGACCGCCTCGGCTTCTCGGTCGCCGGCTGCGGCGACGCGAACGGCGACGGTATCCCCGACGTGGTCGTCGGAGCGCCGCAGGACAACAACATCTTCGCGCCCGGCACCGGCTACGCGAAGGTGTTCTCGGGCTCGACCGGGGCACTGATCCGCACGCTGAACGGTGCGACGGTCGGCGATCGCTTCGGGATCGCGGTCGCGGGCGCGAAGGACATCGACGGCGACGGCAAGGCCGAGATCCTCGTGGGCGCCGACGAGAACACGGTCGGCGGCAACAGCTACGCGCGCCTCTTCAAGGGCTCGGACGGCACGGTGCTCAACACGTTCGACGGCGCCGCGACGAACGCGCGCTGCGGAGCTTCGGTCGACGGCCTGGGCGACCTCGAAGGCAACGGATCGTTCGAGCTGATCGTCGGCTCACCCGAACGTTCCGTGCCGCAGCCGCTCGTCGGTCGCATCGACGTGTGGTCGATCACGTCGGGCGGTTGTCCGATGCCGTACACGTTCTGCGCGGTGACGAACAACTCGACGGGGCAACCGGGGCTGATGTCGAACTCGGGCACGACGAGCATCGCGGCCAACAACTTCGGCCTCGTGTGCAGCGGTTGCCCGCACAACGCGGGCGGCCTGTTCTTCTACGGACCGAACGAGATCCAGGCCGCGTTCGGCAACGGCTACCGCTGCGTGGGCGGAGCGGTGTGGCGCCTGGGCCAGCATCCGACGAACGCTTCGGGTGTCGCCACGGACGCGGTCAACTTCGGTGCGGTGCCCGCGGCGATCACGGCGGGATCAACGTGGAAGTTCCAGTACTGGTACCGCAACCCGGCGGCCGGCGGCGCGCTGTTCAACCTGTCGAACGGGCTGAGCGTCACGTTCTGCAACTGAGCATTCGTCCGGCGGAACGCGCGCCGATGCGGCCGGCGTTCCGCAGCGGACTCTCCTGAAACGAATTCGGCCGAGTCGTGCCCGGGCCTAAGTCGTGCGTGGCTCAGTGCGGCTCAGTGCGGCTCGGGGCCGGCGAGCTTCCAGTCGTTCGGACCTTCGAACGTCGCGCGAAACGACGCACCCGGGCCGGACGTGATGCGCGCTTCGAGCCACACGTAGTTCTGGTGGAACTCGTGCGCGCTCGCGCGCAGGTCGAAGGACCATTTCTGCGCCAGGACTTCCTTGGGCACGCGCACGACGAGCGCCTTGTCCCTCTCGGTCGCGCGGAAGTGGACGAGCACCGCTCCGTCGCTCTGGTCCTCGACGCGGCCGACTTCACCGAAGCAGCGCAGGCGCTCGCCGGACTTCACCGCGCGCGCGAGCGCTTCTGCGTCTTCGACGTCGCACACGGTCGCGTCCTTGCGCGCGCTCGCCTTGCGGAACGCGTCGACGGCGACAGCGCGCGCGTCCCACCACGGCACGAGCTTGTCGTACGGTCGCTTCGCGGCGGGCACGCCCGGCGTCGTAGGCATGTTCGTGCGCGGATCCCAGATGCCGATCTTCTGCGCTTGCGCCGACTTCTGCGCGGAGACGTAAGCCTCGTGATCGGTCTCGCTCCAGCCGTACTTGTCGAAGTAGGGGCTCTTGCCCTTTTCGACGAGCATCAGGTTGTAGTTCGTACCGTCCGGCAGGATCACGTCGCACAAGAGGCGGCCGTACACGTCGCGCTTCTCTTCGCCGTGCGGGAACGCGAGCCCGACGCGGGGGGCTTTGCCGTCGGAGGCGAGGCCGGCGAAGAAGGCGCGCGCCCAGATCGCGCACTCCTCGCCGAACACGGTGGCCGGCTTCGTCGAGTTGGCTTGCGACGTTCCGACCGACAGTTGTTCTTCCGTGTCGACCGAGAGGAGCCGCAGCTTCTCGACCTTGCCGTTGCGCTGCACGTGGATCGTGTCGCCGTCGACGACCTTGACGACGTCGTAGAGCTCGGTCGGGGCGGCCTGCGCGTGCGCTTTCGGGCCCGATGCCTGTGCGAGCGCGTCGTTCTCGCGCGCGACGTCGGCGGGTGCGGGCGCCCCTGTGCTTGCGCCCGCGCGGCTGCTTTCGATGGCTTCGGGTTGAGCCCTTCCCGTGGTCTGTGTGCAGGAAACTGCGACCGAAACGCCGACCGCAAGGAACAGGAGGGCACTCGCGCGCACGCGCTGGAGGAGGGTCATGGCATGTCGATCCGTGGTGTTCTGCGCCGCGCGCATCCGCTGCAAGGTTGCTCGAGCAACCGGGCCCCGTAGGATACCGGCATGACCGAGAAACCTCCTGCACCCGAGCACAAGCCCGCCGTGGCGGGGGAGAAGCCGGCCGAGAAGGAGGCGAAATCACCGGGTGGCGTGACGCTGAAGGGGACGCCCGTCGCTCCCGGTCTCGCGCTTGGCGTCGTGCACCGCAAGGACTACGACCTCTTGCGCGCGGGCACGCAGCGTGTGCCGCTCGAGCAAGTCGAGCGCGAGCTCAACCGCTTCCACCAGGCGCTGTCCGATTCGCGGCGTCAGATCGAAGCGCTCAAGACGCGCTTGACGGGTCGCGTGCCGTCCGAACACGTGCGCATCCTCGACACGCACCTCGCGTACTTGAAGGACTCGGTCTTCTTGTCCGACGTCGAGAACCTGATCTTGAACGAGCAGATGGGGCTCGAGTCCTCGATCGGCAAGGTGATCGCGGACTTCGACCGCATCTTCAGGCTCGTGCAGAACGAGACGTTGCGCGAGCGCGCGGTCGACTTGCGCGACGTCGGCATCCGCGTGCTGCGCAACCTCGAGAATCGCGATGTCGAGAAGCGCGATGCAACGAAGAAGGAACCCGAGAGGAAGGACGGCGAGAAAGCTGACGGCGAGAAACGCGAAGCGGCGACGCGCGGTGTGGACGCCGAGACGCCGACGACTCCGCTCACCGGCGACTACGTGCTCGTCGCGCGCGAGCTTTCGATCGTGGATATGTTCAACCTCGAGAACGAGCACGTTCTCGGGATCGTGACCGAAGAGGGCGGGTTGACGAGCCATGCTGCAATCCTGGCGCGATCGATGCGCGTGCCGACGCTGACCGGCGTCGCCGGCCTGCTCGACAAGGTGCGCGAAGGCGACTTCGTGATCCTCGACGCGACCGAAGGGCTCGTGCGCGTCAACCCCGACGAGCTGGTGCGCGCGCAGTACCGACAGACGCGCGCGGACAGTGCCGGCGGAAGCGGCTCACCGTCACCGGACACCGCCGTCGATCCGATCGCGCGCACGGCGCACACGCGCGACGGACAACCGATCACGCTCTCGGCTTCGTGCGGCAACCTGCCCGAGGTCGACACCGCCGCGACGCTGGGTTTCCGCTCGATCGGCCTGTACCGCACCGAGCTTTTGTACTTGATCGATCGCGACCAGCCCTCGCTCGAGTCGCTCGTCTCGCACTACGCCGCGGTGATCGAGCACGCGCGCGAAGCCTCGGTCACGTTCCGCCTGCTGCACGTCGACTCGAGCCTCGAGGTCCCGTACCTGCACGACGGCCGCGAGCTCAACCCGGGGCTCGGGCGCGCGGGCGTGCGCATCCTCCTCGCGCGCGAACAAGTCCTGCGCCGCCAACTGCAGGCGTTGCTGCGCGCGTCGCCGCCGGGATCCGCACATCCGCTGCGCATCGCCGTGCCGTTCGTCACCGACTGCGGCGACCTGCGGCGCATCAAGGAGATCCTCTTCGAAGAGCGCTACGCCCTGCGGCGCAGCGGCGTGTCGTTCCAAGAGCAGGTCGAGCTCGGCGCCGTGATCGAGACGCCCGTCGCCGCACTCGGTGCGCGCGATCTGGCGCGCGAAGCCGACTTCATGATGGTCAGCCTCGATTCGCTGCAGCAGTACCTGATGGCGGCCGATCGCGAGAACCACGAGCTGCGCGCACACTTCGAGTCGATCCATCCGTTCGTGCTGCGCGCGCTCGTGTCGATCGTCGAGGCTTGCGAGCAGACGGCGCGACCGCTGTCGGTGTTCGGCGTCACGGCGGCGAGTGCGGCGAACACAGCGTTCCTCCTCGGTGCGGGGTTCCGCCAGGTCTGCATCGCGCCGATCGCGCTGGACGAGTTCCTCGTGCAGCTCGAGCGCATCGACCTGCGCCAGGCGCGTCGCGCGACGGCCGGTGCATCGCGTGCATCGTGTGCGGCCGAGACGCAGACGCTCGTCGACGGCTACCGTCACGGTTTCGCGCGCTCGTGAGCGTCAGTCGATGCGCACGAGCGGTGTGCCGTCAACAGGCGTCACGACGCGGCCTTGCGCACCATCTCCTCCGCATGGGCCACGTCCGAGCTCGCGCTGAAGAGCTGCTGCGATCGCGTTCGTGCGCGCATGCGGTCCGATCGCGAACAACGCCGAGCCCGATCCGCTGACGGTCGCGAGCCAGGCGCCGCTCTCGCGTGCGGCAGCGAGCGCGCGCTCGCCGTTCTCGATCAGCGCGAGACGATGACGCACGTGCAAGCGGTCGTGGCTGCCGAGTTCGAGCAACTCGGGATCGCCGGTGCGCAAGCCTTCGAGCAACGCCGCGAGACGCCGCGGGTTCTCGACGGCGTCGGCGAAGGGCACTTCGCGCGGCAACACCGCTCTTCCGGCGCGCGTGGACAGCTGCGCATCCGGCCACGCGACCACGAAGCCGAGGTCGCGGTGCAGCGCTTGTCGCACGACGCGCAGCGTGCCGTCGTCGCGCGGGATCGAGAGCGTGCAACCGCCGAGGATCGAAGCACTCGTGTTGTCGGGATGTCCTTCGATCGCGAACGCGAGATCACACAACGTCGCGTCTTCGATCCACGTGTCTTCGATCAACGCGTGTTCGATCAACGCGTGTTCGATCAACGCAGTGTCGCTCGATGCAGTGTCGCTCGCACGCGCGCGCGGGCGAACCTGCGCGCGCGCGAGCAACAGTCCCGCTGCGATCGCAGCACCGCTCGAACCGATGCCGCGCGCGAGCGGTATCTGCGAATCGATCGAGAAACGCAGTGCGCGCGCGCGCACGCCGAACGTCGCGCACCCGTGATCGAACGCGCGCAAGAAAACGTTGTCGCGCTCGCGCGGCCAATCCGCCGCGGTGCCGCGCAGATCGACGAGCTCGTGCGCAACTCCGTGCGCTGCGCCTTCGACGCGCGCGTCGAGATAGATCGAAAGCGCGAGTCCGGCGAAGTCGAAACCCGGCCCGAGGTTCGACGTCGAGCCGGGCACTCGGACGCTGCAACGCTGGACGGAATCGGGCTCGATCGGCGCGCTCATGCTCGTTCGATCGGCAGTCTAGGGTTCGCGCACTTGCGGAACCGCTTTGGTGAGCTCGTCCCATTGTCGGGAACGGCGCAAGATCCCGGCCAGCTTGCGCTTGTGGCTGCTATCACCACTAGATAGCGTACCTCTCGCGCCTGGGGGGATGGATGGGGGGGTGAACATCCGGGGGCAATCGCAAGCCGGGGAGGGTTCCTGGCGGGTCTCCGGTCACCTGGCATCGTCGCTGCCTGGCGGTCGGATCTTGCGGTCCGAGCCTCACCCGGGCTCGTACGGCACCCCGGTCGTCGAGCAGGCCCAGTCGGCGAGAGAGACCGAGATGAGCCCAGCGCCGCCGCGAGCGGAGCGGGGAGGGACCGATGATCGAGCCTGTCGAAGAGAAGGACCGTTTCTACTCCCGTCTGTCGATGATCCCGGGCATCCGCCCGATGCCGTCGGTGGGCAGTTGGATCTTGTTGGCAGTCCGCCACCCGACGGAGCTGGCACGCCGCGTCAACCGCCGGCTGTCGCCGGGCATCGTCAGCGTGCCGCGTCACGTGCAGGGAGCCGTACGCGTGCAGGTCGCCGATCCCAAGACGAACGAGCTGTTGCTACGCGCTCTGCGCGAAGCGGCGGCCTGAACGATTCTGCGCCCAGCCGGCGCGTGGCTGCTACGCTCGCGCCCATGAACGCTTCCATCACCGGGCGTATCGCGCTCGCTGCGTTCGTCAGTGGGTGTGTCGTCGCCGGATCGGGCACGGCACAAGCTCCCGCGACGACGACTGCGACGCGCAAGCCCGCGGCCACGGCCGCGAACGTCGAGTTGTCGCCTGCGATCACCAGCCGGGAGCTCGAAGCGCACTTGCGTTTCCTCAGCGCCGACGAGCAGCGGGGTCGCATGACCGGCAGCCCGCAAGCGGAGGCCTGCGCCGCCTACCTGGCCGAAGTGTTCGCGCGCGAGGGGCTCGCTCCGGCGGGGGACGCCGGCACGTTCCTCGAGCACGTTCCGCTCGTCCACACGAGCGTGAGTGGTACCCCGCACCTGCGGCTCCTCGTCGTCTCCGGGGATCCGATCGAGCTCGCGTTCGGCAGCGACTTCTCCTTCCAGACACCGCCCGCGTCGGGAACGAAGCTGAGGGTCGTCGTCGCGAAGAGCGCCGCCGACCTGCCCAAGGAGGCAAGCCGTGACATCGCGCTCTTCCTCGACGCTCCGACGCCGGATCGAAAGCAGTGGCTCGAGGACGCGCACCTGGGACGCGGCGAGGGTTTCGGCGCGTTGCTCGTGCCGGGGAGCGAGAAGTCAGGCAAACCTCGGGATGCTGCGCGATCCGAGGGCATCGAGCGCGGCACGGCTGCGGCCAGTGGGTTTGGGAGCGTGCGCGTGAACGGCGATGCGCTCGCGCGCTTGCGCAGCGGATCCGTGCGCGCGATCGACATCGATCCGCACGCAGCGCGCGAGGACGTGCACGGCTCGAACGTCGTCGCGTGCATCCGCGGGGTCGGGACCAGCGCGAAGCCGGAGCTGGCACGAGAGACGCTCGTCGTCACGGCGCACTACGACCACCTCGATCCCAAGCACGGACACGAGGATGCCGCGAGCGCCGATCCAACGGTGGACACGATCTACAACGGTGCCGATGACGATGCATCCGGCGTCGTCGCGGTGCTCGAGATCGCCGGCGCGATGGCGGCGGCGAAACCTCCGGCGCGCACGGTCGTGTTCGTGCTCGTCACGGGGGAAGAGATCGGCTTGCTCGGCACGCAGGAGTACCTCGATCATCCGTTCGCGCCGCTCGAGAACACGGTCGCGAACCTCAACTTCGAGATGATCGGTCGGCCGGATCCGAAGGTCGGCGGCGTCGGACATCTGTGGCTCACCGGCTTCGACCTCACGAACCTGGGGCCGGCGTTCACTGCAGCGAAGCTTGCGATCTTGCCGGACCCGTATCCGAAGGAAGACTTCTACCACCGTTCCGACAACATCGCGTTCGTGAACCGCGGCGTCGTGGGGCAGACCCTGTCGAGCTACAACCTGCACAAGGACTATCACACGCCGCGCGACGAGGTGGACAAGATCGACTTCGCGCACATGGAAGGCTGCACGAAAGCAGGCCTCGCGGCGGCTCAGTTGATCGCGTCAGGAGATCTGACGCCGGAATGGGCCGAAAAACCGCCGAAACGCGAACCGCGTCGCTGAGGCTCGTGCGCAGGTGCGCGCGTGTTCCTACGACATCGGACACGGATCGGCGTTGCGCTCGTGCGCTCGAGCGGTAGGATCCTCCGCCCTTCTTTCAGCCGGACCACGGGACACGACATGCAAAGCAGCCCTACGAAAAGCTCTACCTCGCGCAAGTCCAACCTGCGCGTGCAGAAGCCGCGCACGAAGACCCCGCGATACAGTGCGCGCACGTCGGACAAGTACGAGCTCTACCAGCTCTCGGTCCAGTCGCCGGAGAACGACGTCGAGTTCCTGACCAAGGTCTTCCGCAAGCTCACCGGGCGGACTGCCAAGCACTTCCGCGAGGATTTCTGCGGCACGGCGCTGCTCTCGACCGAATGGGTCAAGCAAGGTCCCATCTTCACCGCCGAAGCGTTCGACCTGGATCCCGAGCCGCTCGCGTGGGGCTGGGCGCGCAACGTCACGCCGCTCGGCGACGACGCCGACCGCATCGTGCTCCACGAAGAGGACGTGCGCGTCAAAGGCAACAAGGCGGCCGACCTGCGCGTCGCGCAGAACTTCAGCTACTGCATCTTCAAAGAGCGCGCGACGCTGCTCGACTACTTCCGTCGCGCGCGCAACGAGCTCGCGCCGGGCGGCATGTTCGCGATCGACATGTACGGCGGTTTCGAATCGACCGAGGAGATGGAAGAGGAGCGCAAGATCGAAGGCGGGTTCACGTACGTGTGGGACCAGTACGAGTACTTGCCGGGCTCGGGCGAGTACACGTGTTACATCCACTTCCGCTTCCGCGACGGGACGGAGATGAAGCGCGCGTTCGAGTACAAGTGGCGCTTCTGGACGCTGCCCGAGCTGAAGGACATCCTGCGCGAGGCCGGATTCTCCGACGTGCAGTCGTGGTTCGAGCAATCCAACGACGACGACGAGGGCGAAGGCAACGGCGTGTACAAGCGCGACGAGACGGGCCGTACGTGCCGCAATTGCGCGGGCTGGGTCGCCTACGTGCTCGCGCTCAAGTAGCGGATCCCTTCGGCGATCCGCGCGACGTCGCCCGTCACTTCGACGTCTTCTCGAAGTCGTCCTTGAACAGGACCTTCTTCACGACGCCGCCTTCGATCCGGACCTCGAACGGGGTTTCGAAAAGTCCGACCGTTCCAGCGGGGAGCGAGAGCTCGGTCACGTTCGCGCCGCTCGGCATCGCGTCGACGGCGCGCGCGTCCTTGAGGTCGTCGGGAACTTGCACGAGCAAGAGCGGCTCGGTGATCGTCTCGTTGGCCAACTCGCGCAGGTGATCCGCGCAGTGCGTGCATCCCTGTCGCCAGAACACGATGCGACCGTCGGAGGGGATGGTGTCGGTGGAGACGTACTTGGTGAGCTCGGCCACGTCGTAGATCGTTTTTCCGGCCCATTTCTCGGGGTGCAGCTCGATCCAGATCTTCTGCGAGGAATCGGTCGGTGGCGGAGGCGTCTTCGTCGTGCCCGTGGTGGGCGTTCCCGACGGGGCCGGCGTCGTACTCTGCGAGCCGTTGCTCTGTGTGCCCGATCCCGGATGCGTCGCGGAACCCGGCGTGGATGCCTGTGACCCCGACGACTGTTGTGCTCCATTGCCGCCCGCGACGGGAGCAACGGATCCGCCGTGATCACCGATCACGAGCCACGGCAGAGCGATCGCGACCACGATGGCGGTGCCTACGACAGCCCAAGGTGCGCCCGGTCCGCTCAGGCTCGACCATGGACGCGTGGCGAGCACGCCGGCGAGAACGATCCCGTCGATGGCGAGCATGACGGCGGGCGGCATCTCGAACGACTCGCCGAAGCAACCACACGAAGCCTGTCCCTTCATCAGCATGTCGACGAGCAGCACGAGGAAGAACACGAACAGTGCAGCGATCGGGGCCCAAGCGATCCGCGGCTTGAGCAACGCCAGCGACACCAAGACGAGTTCGATCGAAATCGCGAGGTGGTACGTCAGCACGAGCGTGAACGGCGTGATCACGCGCACGAGCGGCGGCATGAAGTTGGGGTTGCCGCTGAAGAGCTTGAAGGCCGCACCGGCCATCAACCACGCCGCGGCGACGCGCAGTGCCCACAGCGCGCGCGTCCGCTTGCGATCCTGGTCCGTGGGGGATTCCTCGGCACGTGCGTACGCTGCGGTCGTTTCCATGATCGGCGGGGGAGGATAGCCGATTGGGCCTTCCAGGCGGAGGCTACGCAGTCCGCACGACCCGGTGAGGCCGAAACGACGGGAATTCGGCCGTGAAAAACCTCGGCGTGGCGGGGACGATTGTTCGCACTCTGCCCCAACGAGTCTCTCAACCCGCACAATCGATTCAGTACCACGCCAAGGTCGAGCCGTCGCCGAAGCGCGCGCTCGGCTGCACGGCGTGCTGCTCGCGGCCGAACATCTTTCGCAGCAGCGGTCGCGAGCGACGCAGCGCGAGCTTGTCCGACGGAGTCCAGGCCATCGAGGTCGTCGTGGGCCACAACGGCGCGAGCACTTCGGCCCAGGCCTTCGCTCGGTGCGCGCGCAGAATGTGGATCGGATCGAAGCCGTACCAGTGACCGTGCGGCGCCACGAGAGCGGCCTCGTGCTCGCGCGCGATCTGGACCATCAACGTGTCGAGACGCGTCGCGGACGCGAGCAAATCGTCGCGTTGCAGCGGCTTGCGCGCGGGAAAGATCACGCGCTGGATGATGCGGAAGCGTGCGTTCCCCAAGGTCCGCAACGATTCCATCGGCATGCGCAGGATCACGACGCGAGCACCGGCACGCCGCAAGGCGGCGACGTCGCGCGCGACACACGCAGCGATCCGCTCCGGCGTCGCGCCGTACACGAGGTCGTTGCCGACGTCGCACACGAGGGCCGTCGTCGCGCCCTCGCGCGCGGCGAGCACGGGCCACAGTCCGCACTCGCCGATGCCGGGCAGGTCGCGCACGAAAAACGCGCGGCTCCAGCCGACGAACGAGCGTCCGCGTCCGTGCGCGGTCAGGATCTCGACCGGGCCGTCGTGCGAACCGCGAACGAGCGACACGATGGTCGCGATCGACAATGCGACGTTGCTCGCGCCCAACACGACGAAGCGTGCTCGTCGATCAACGTCCGGCATCTTCGAGGACCCGTTCGAGGTGATTCCACAACACGTCGGTTTGTCCCCATTCACGGTCGTGCACGCTGACCCAGGCTTGCTTGCGCAGATCTTCGAGCGCGCTCATCGACACGTGATCTTCGAAGCACACGACTTCGTCCGCTCGCGCATCGTGCCCGGCAAAGGCGTGCGCGACGCCGTCGTGCAGGCTCACGGGTTCGGCTTCAGTCGGTTTCGACGACACGCCTGAAGCGTGCACGACGACGACGATTCCGTCCGGCCTGTTGAGCTGCAATGCCGATGCGAACTCGGCTCGCGCGAACCCCGCCACGAAAGCACGCTGTTCCTCGCGCGCCGGTTGCGAAGCCACGGTCAGGAACCCGGCGCGGCACGCCCGTGCCAGCACATCCGCAATCTCGTCGGACTCGACGTCGAGATCAGGCGCGTTCCAGCCGGGAAAGAACGTGAGCCGGCCCTCGACGAAGCGTGCGCCCAGCTCGCACAGATCGGTGAACGATCGCGCCGCTCGCCACGCCGCTCGTGATTCCGACGCGGACTCGGGTCTGGATGCAGCGTGCGACACGGTTCTGGGTCGAAGCGTGTCGCGTTCCTCTTCGACGCGACCGCGACGTCACTTGAGTCTACGCGGCCTCGACAGGGGACCGCACGCTGCCTACCTTCTCGCGACGATGATCGCGGCCATCTCGCCATGAACACCGGCCCTCAGTCATGAATACCGGCCCTCAGTCATGAACACGGGCAAGGCCGCCCGCCTGCGCCTGCTCGCCGCGGCGGCGCTTTTCTCGACGGGCGGCGCCGCGATCAAGGCCTGCGCGCTCACCGGCATGCAGGTCGCCGGCTTGCGCTCCGGCATCGCGGCGTTGACCTTCCTCGTGCTGCTGCCCGCCGCGCGCGCGTGGCCGTCCCGTCGCGAGTGGCTCGTCGGAGCCGCGTACGCAGCGACGTTGATCCTCTACGTCGTCGCGAACAAGCTCACGACCGCCGCGAACACGATCTTCCTGCAGTCGACGGCGCCGCTCTACATCCTGCTCGCGTCGCCGTTCGTCTTGAGAGAGCGCATCGTGCGGCGCGACGTTCTCTTCATGCTCGCGATCGCCGGCGGGCTCGCGCTCTTCTTCGTCGACGAGAACGGAGGCATCGCCACCGCTCCCAACCCATTCCTCGGCAACCTGCTCGCGCTCTGCTCGGGCATCGGCTGGGCGGCGACGGTCATGGGCTTGCGCTGGCTCGGACGCGGGGCAAAACCCGGCGGACGCGGCGGCGTCGGCGCCGTTCTCGCGGGCAACGCGCTCGCGTTCCTCCTGTGCGCTCCGTTTGCATTCCCGCTCGGCCCCGTACACCCCGCCGACCTGTCGATCGTCGCGTACTTGGGCGTGTTCCAGATCGGGCTCGCCTACGTGCTCGTCACCGCGGCGTTGAGCGTGGTGCCGGCGTTCGAGGCCTCGCTCATCCTGATGGTGGAGCCGGTGCTCAACCCGATCTGGGCCTGGATCTTTCAAGGAGAGCGACCCGGCCCGTGGGCGATCGCAGGCGCAGCCGTGCTCGTTGCGGCGATGCTGGTCAAGACGGTGGGGGACGCGCGCGCGGCTGCACGGAGCCCAGTGCGAGCCGCTTGACGCGCGTCGAGCACGTAGCACGCTTCACCCACGTCCGCTTCCCCTCGATCCGGCCCGACGCTGTGGATCGCAACCACCTTCACCGTTACCGTTCCGCGGGCCTGCCCCCCCAGCCACACACCTGCACGATTCCATGCATCAACTCCTCGTCCAATGGTTCGCCTGGGTACGCGACGGCGGTTACCTCGGCATCGTGCTGCTCATGGCGATGGAGTCGTCGATCCTGCCCGTGCCGAGCGAGATCGTCATCCCGCCCGCGGCGTATTGGGCATCCCAGGGGCACCTGAACATCGTGCTCGTCGTGCTGGCCGGCACGCTCGGCTCGTACATCGGCGCGATGATCATGTACTTCGTGTCGCGCCGCTTCGGACGACCGTTCCTCCTGAAGTACGGACGCTGGTTCTTCATCTCGCCGGAGAAGCTCGAGCGTTCCGAACGCTTCCTCGCGCGCTATGAAACCGGCGGCGTCTTCTTCGCGCGACTACTGCCCGTCGTTCGGCACCTGATCGGCATCCCGGCCGGCATCGTGCGCATGCCGATCCTTCCGTACAGCATCGCGACGATCACGGGCTCGCTCCTCTGGTGCTCGGTTCTCGCCTGGTTCGGACAGCACGTGCTGGGGTCCGCACCCGGACTGCTCGACGAAGACCCGACGGCGATGATCGCTGCGCTCAAGTCCAAGACGCTACCGATCATCCTGGGCGTGCTCGTCCTGCTCGCGCTGTACATCCTTGCAGTGCGCCTCACGCAGAAGCGCGCCGACGTAACCTGAGCCACGACGATGCGCGCGGGCACTCCCTCAGCCGCCATTTGAATTGGCGGTCGATGCGTGAAGCATGGGATCGGCACCGTGACTTGACGGTTGTGGACGATCGAAGCAACCCCGAGCGCGCGGCAAGATGTTCCGCGCCGTCGGCGCGGTTCCGGCCGGCGCGAGTCGCCCGGATTACCGGTCGGCTCGCGCCGGTCGGCTCGATAGCGGACACGCTGAGAAGGAGAATCCTCGTTCCATAGGGTCCGCCCGGTCGACTGGATCGATCCAAGAAAACACGTACAACGAGCCGGAATGCAGCGACAACAACTTGATTGAGCGACGCACGTTCCCTTCAGTCGACGGAACGGCCTGGGTCTAAATGCGCCGAAGACTCGGGCAAGTCTCGTGCGTAGGTGGTCGCGCGCGACGCGGTGCGCAACCTGCACGACACGGGCGCGTGACCCACGCTCCAGCAGCCCGTGGTGAAAGTCACTCGCGCCAGAGTCCGTCCCTTCGCGCCGGCTCTTCGTCGCGAAGTCCTCCTTGAATCCACCGATTCGCCTGCGGTTTCGCTTCTCGACCCGGCGCGAATGGGCGAATTCTGATCACGAAGAACTTCCACCACGGGCTGCTAGGCGAGCCGCCGAAGTGTGAAGAAACGGGACTGGCACCGTATTTCTGCGAGTCGTCGAGTGTGCACGTGACCGCTAGTTAGCCGACCGGCAAGCTTCGACCTGTACTCAGGTCGAGGCGCGCCGGCCGGAACCGCGCCGTAGGCGCGGAACAACTCGCCTTGGGCCTCCACCTCTCTCTCGCCTGCACGCACGTGTGAAATGCAGCGACCCGGGTCACCCCGGGTCGCTTGTACGTCACACGTTCCTCGTCGCAGCGCTCAGCCGTCCGACTTGATCCTCATCGAGTAGAACGAGCGCCACACGAACACCGTCGAGATCAGGAAGAACACCGCCGCCAACACCGTGGTCAAGCTCTCGTTCCCGCCCGCCCGCAATCCAACCGCCAGCTCGACCGCCAGCAACCCGAAAAGCGTCGTGAACTTGATGACCGGGTTCATCGCGACCGAACTCGTGTCCTTGAACGGATCACCGACCGTGTCACCAACCACGGCCGCCGCATGCAACGGCGTGCCCTTGGCCTTCAGCTCGACCTCGACGATCTTCTTCGCGTTGTCCCAAGCACCACCCGCATTCGCCATGAAGATGGCCTGGAACAAGCCGAACAGCGCGATCGCGATCAGATACCCGATGAAGAAGAAGGGCTCGAAGAACGCGAACGCGAGCGTCGAGAAGAAGATCGTCAAGAAGATGTTGAACATCCCCTTCTGCGCGTATTTCGTGCAGATCTCGACGACCTTCTTCGAGTCCTCGATGTTCGCCTTGTTGCTCCCGGTGTCGAGCTTGATGTTCTTCTTGATGAACTCGACCGCGCGGTAGGCACCTGTCGCGACCGCTTGCGTGGCAGCGCCGGTGAACCAGTAGATGACGGCACCGCCCATGATCAAACCCAGCAAAAACGGCGGGTAGAGCAACCCGACCTTCTCCTGGTTCGTGGTCAGGCCTTCGGTCAACGCCATGATCGTGGCGAAGATCATGGTCGTCGCACCGACGACCGCAGTGCCGATGAGCACCGGCTTGGCCGTCGCCTTGAAGGTGTTGCCGGCTCCGTCGTTCTCTTCGAGGAAGTGCTTGCCCTTCGTGAAGTCGAGCGCGAAACCGAAGTCCTTCTGCACCTCGGCCTTGATGTTCGGAACCTCTTCGATGAGCGACAGCTCGTACACCGACTGCGCGTTGTCCGTCACCGGACCGTACGAGTCGACCGCGATCGTCACCGGGCCCATGCCGAGGAAGCCGAACGCGACGAGGCCGAACGCGAACACGGCCGGGGCGAGCATCAGCGCACCCGCTCCGATCGGGAAGCTCAGGCTGACCCAGTACGCGACACCCATGAGCACCGCGATCACCAAGCCCATCCAGTACGCGCTGAAGTTGCCCGCCGTGAAGCCCGCCAGGATGTTGAGCGACGCGCCGCCTTCCTTCGAAGCCTCGACGACCTCGCGCACGTGACCCGACTTGGTCGACGTGAACACCTTCACCACTTCCGGGATGATGGCACCCGCAAGCGTGCCGCACGTGACGATCGTGCTGAGCTTCCACCACATCGTGCCGTCACCGAGCGTCGGGATCAGCAGGTACGAAGCAGCGTACGTGATGACGATCGAGACGATCGAGGTCAGCCACACCAGCGTGGTGAGCGGCGCCTCGAAATCCATGTGGTCGGCATTGGCGTACTTCGCCTTCGCGACCGTCTCGTTGATCAGGTAGCTGAGGCCGCTCGCGACGATCATGAGCACGCGCATCGCGAACAGCCACACGATCAGTTGCGCCTGCGTCGTCGGGTCCTTGACCGCCAACAAGATGAACGAGATCAGTGCGACGCCCGTGACGCCGTACGTCTCGAACCCGTCCGCCGTCGGACCGACCGAGTCGCCCGCATTGTCACCCACGCAGTCGGCGATCACACCCGGGTTGCGCGCGTCGTCTTCCTTGATGTTGAAGACGATCTTCATCAGGTCTGACCCGATGTCGGCGATCTTCGTGAAGATGCCGCCAGCGATGCGCAGCGCCGAAGCGCCCAGCGACTCGCCGATCGCGAATCCGATGAAGCAGGGGAACGCCAAGTCCGCCGGGATGAAGAGCAGCACGCACAGCATCAAGAAGAGCTCGATGCTGATGAGCAGCATCCCGATGCTCATGCCCGCCTTGAGCGGGATCTGGTAGCAGGGGAAGGGCTTGCCGCGCAACGCCGCGAAGGCCGTACGCGAGTTCGCGAACGTGTTCACGCGGATGCCGAACCAGGCGACGATCACCGATCCCGCGATGCCGACCAGGCTGAACGCCAGGATCACGACCACGCGACCGGCAGCCTGGTGCTGCAAGAGGCCGAAGTAGACGGCCATGATCGTGCCGATGAAGAGCTCGAGCAGGATGATGAACTTGATCTGCGTGACCAGGTACGTCTTGCACGTGGTGTAGATCAGCTCGGAGATCTCGAGCATCGAGCGGTGCACCGCCATGTTCTTGAGCTGGCTGTAGATCACCAGGCCGAAGACGAGGCCCAGGACGCACACAGCGAGCCCGTACATCAGCAGGTGGTGGCCGTCGGTGCCGCCGAGGAACGTGACCTTCGACAGGTCAGGCAGCTTCAGTTCGATCTCGCTCTTGTGAGCGGCCTCCTGCAGGGGGGCGGCGACGAGCGGAGAGGGGAGCAGCGACAGCGCCGCGGCGAAAATGGGGGGGATCATCGTGTTCCAGGACCTCCGAGCGGGGGCGGAAAATGGCGCGAACGTTCTATGCGGACGGGGGGGCGGCGATCAAGCGCAGAGTGCGGTATCACGCAGGGGTGTGCGTCCCAACCTGGATTGCGACCTCCTGTTGAGGGTCTGCTCCGTAGCGAGTCCAGCTCGTGGTCGACTCCGCTGCTCGGGTTGCGTGCGCGGACATACGGAGGCAGCCTCCGTGCGCCCCCCCGGCCCCGCAGGACTGACGCCAACAAAGGGTGGCTGGTGTTCTCCGTGCCCGGCGGGCCC
>JBBQNP010000042.1:0-32914 GCA_038330085.1 Planctomycetota bacterium
GGCGGGGCCTGGCCCCCGCCGTGGGTAGTCCCCCGGAGGGTGCCTGGCACCGACTGTCACTTCTTCTGACAGACTGCCGGACTGGCGTCGCGGGGCCAGGCACCCGCCGTGGGAATACCCACGGCGGGTTCCAGGCACCACACCGCGCCGCGCACTCATGTCAATCCGCCATCTCGAAGTTCGTCACCTCGGTCGCACGGCGTACTCGGACGCACACGCTCTTCAAGTCGAACTCGTCGCCAAGCGTGCCGAGAATCTTGTCGGCGACGTACTTCTCCTCACCGAGCACGACCCAATCGTCACCCTCGGCCGCAAGTCACCTCCCGACGACGCATCGAACGTCCCCGTCCCCATCGTCCGCGTCGAGCGCGGCGGTGAATCGACTTTCCACGGCCCTGGTCAAATCGTCGGCTACCCGATCCTCCTCCTCCCCGAAGACCGCCGCGACCTGCACCGCTACCTGCGCGACCTCGAGGAAGTCGTCATCCGCACCCTCGCCGACTTCGACGTCGAAGGCCGGCGCGAAAGCGGTTTCACGGGCGTCTGGATCGGCACGCGCAAGGTGTGCTCGGTCGGCGTCGCAGTCCGGCGTTGGGTCACGTGGCACGGCTTCGCGCTCAACGTGCACACCGACCTGGAGTGGTTCCGCACGTTCCAGCCGTGCGGACTCGATCCCTCCGTGATGACGCGCCTCGCCGATCACGTCGACATCGACGTCCCGCTCGACGAGCGCACGGTTGCGGATCGACTGGCAGCGCGCTTCGCCGACGTGTTCGGTTACGACGCGCGTGGCGATTGAGGTCGGCGCGTGAACCCTCCTTCCAAGCCTGAACTCCGCGCTGGCGGCCTTTCCCTTGCAGTGCCGCGACGGTTACCTTCGGGCGCGCAGCAGGCAGGCACGCGCTCAACGAGACGAAACATGAGATCCACACAGCACCTTCGCACGTCATGGCGGCACTTCGCCGTCGCCACCGGGATGATCACGACTCTCTTCGCATGCGGCGGCGGCGGAGGCGGTGATGGTTCGAGCAACTCGGTCGGCGGCACGATTCAGTTCGTGGCCGAAAACCTGAGCATGATGACGGAGGCCGAGCCCAACGACAGCGTCGACCAGCCGCAGCCGATGGGCGAGCTCGCAGCCGGTCGCGACGTCGTCATCCGCGGCAAGGTGGGCGCGGACGGTGACGTGATGGACGCGTACTCGTTCAACGCTTCGTCGCGCTCGACGGTGACCGCGCTGCTCCTGTTCGAGAGCACCGAGCCCGCGCACCTGGGTGTGTTCGATCCGGTCGCGATGCAGCTCGTGCAGAGCCCGCGCACCGGCGGAGCGCGTTTCGTCGCGCGCGGTGCGTTCGATCTCGTCGTGAGGTCGGATCGCGTAGCCGGTCGCTACACGTTGCGCGTGCACACGACGCCCGCGCCGGCGGTGATCGATCGCCCGGGTTGGATCGGCGATCTGATCGCGGGCGACACGCTCGAGCTCTCGAGCAAGGATGCTGCGTCCTGGACCGCAACGAGCGCGCAAGCCCAGGACCTCTTCGTGCGCGCGCCCGCCGGGGTGAACGTGCGCGTGCGCGAGGTCTCTCGCGGTGCCGAGTCGAACACGAGCGCCGGCGAAGCGCGCATGGAGCTCGCGGCGCTGTCGCGCGTCGAGATCACGACCGACGTTGCCGCCACGATCTCGATCACGACGCGCGCGCCGGTCGCTTCGGCCGTTGCCCGCGCGCCCGCACGCCTCGCCGACATCGCGGAAGAGCGATCCCTGTGGCGTGCGAGCGCAGCCGACACCTTGTACGGCAACAGCGCGCTCGAGTTCGCGCCGGGACACGTGCTCGTGCGCGCACGCAACGGCGCTGACCTCGCCGCGGAGTTCGCGAGCCGCAACTGCACCTTGCGCGACGTCGTGCCCGGCATCGCGGTGCTCGTGACGGCGCCGGTGTCCTCCTCCATGCCGCCCGAAGAACGCTCGCGCGCAACCGTCGCTCTCGCGCGCAGCCTGTCCGTCAGCCCGCGCGTCGAATACGCCGAGCTCGACTTCGTGCGGCGCGCGCAGGGGACCGTCGCCGTCACGCCCAACGATCAGTTCTACACGCCGCAGCTGCAGTGGCACTTCCCGATGATCCGACTGCCGCAAGCGTGGGGTGTCTTCACCGGCGCGACGACGTCGATCGTCGCCGTGCTCGACACGGGCGAGCGCCCGCATCCCGACCTCACGCCGAACCTGATCGCCGGCTACGACTTCATCAACGACCCGACGATCGCCGGCGATGGCGACGGACGCGATCCCGATCCGTTCGACGTGGGCGACGGTCAAGGTCCGGCGCCCTCGTCGTTCCACGGCACGCACGTCGCAGGCACGATCGCCGCCGTCACGAACAACAACATCGGCGTCGCGGGCGTGTGCGGTCCGGCGAACATGACGCGCGTGATGCCGTTGCGCGTGCTCGGCATCGGTGGGGGACTCGACAGCGACATCGCGCAGGCAGTCCTGTACGCCGCGCGGCTCGCGAACGCATCGACGACCCTGCCCGCGCAACGCGCCGACGTGATCAACATGAGCTTGGGCGGCCCCGGATCGAACGCGACGCTGCAGTCCGCGATCAACCAGGCCGTCACCGCCGGCGTCACGGTGTTCGCAGCAGCAGGCAACGCCAACTCGGGGACGGCGTTCTTCCCGGCGGCCTACAACAACGTGATCTCGGTGTCGGCGATCGACATCAACTCCGCGAAGGCGTTCTACTCGAACTTCAACGCGTCGGTCGACCTGTGCGCGCCCGGCGGCGACACGACGGTCGACATCAACGGGGACACGTACCCCGACGGCGTGCTCTCGACGCTCGTCGACGAGGCGAACGGCAACCCGATCTACGTCTTCTACCAGGGCACTTCGATGGCGTGTCCGCACGCGGCCGGGGTCGCGGCGCTGATGCACTCGCAGAACCCCGCGCTGACCCCGGCGCAGATCGAGACGAAGCTCGAGAGCACGGCCGTCGACCTCGGTGCTCCCGGCCACGATGTCACGTTCGGCAACGGCCGGATCGACGCGTACGCAGCGCTCGTTTCCGCTGGAGCTACCCCGCTCGGCGGATCACCGATCCTCGACGTGCTGCCCACGTCGATCGACTTCGGCGCGGACTTGACGCAGCTCACGTTCCAGGTCTTGAACGACGGAGGCGGCGCGCTCGACGTCGGCGTGATCGCCGGCGACGCGGCGTGGCTCACGCTCGCGCCGGTCAGCTCGGGCGACGGAACGACGAACATCGGCGCCGTTACCTGCACGGTCGACCGCACGGGTCTCGCGGTCGGGTCCTACACGGCGACGATCACGGTCAATGCGAACAACGGAACGGTGCCGAGCCGCAACGTCGCAGTCATGCTGGATGTGGTCCCCGTACCGGTCATCGTCGACGTCGACCTGTACGTGCTCGCCGTGGACGTGAACACGTTCGACACCGTCAAGCAGGTGATCGTCAACCCGACAACAGGCCTCGTGTACGCGCTCAGCGATCTGCCGGCCGGCGACTACTACATCATCTGCGGATCGGACGAGGACACATCCGACGGCATCTGCGGTCCGAACGACACGTACTGCGGTGCGTATCCGACCCTCGATCAGCCGGCGCCGCTGCACCTCGATGGCAACCACGTCAACCACGTCAACTTCGTCGTCGCGCCGATGGTCAGCGCGGAGACGGGTGCGGCGCACCGCACCTACCGAGTGCTCGGTCCCTGAACTTCGGTGCTCAGGCGCACTTTGCCGCCGCGCTTCGGCACGGCGATCATGTGGAACGGTTGCGAAACGACCTGCGGCAGGATCGCGTCGGGCGCGGGCTGGCGCTCGACGGCTTCAACGAGCAGGTCGCCGGTGATCTCCGGGACGATGCGCTCGATCTCGAACGCATAACCCGTCGTCGGACGGACGCCCACCGTGGCGAACACGACCATGTAGCGATTGAAATCGACGGGCGGGAGCTCCGGACGCGGCAGCTCGGTCGACGTGTGACGCGCCCACAGCTCTTCCCACTCGTCCTGCGTGCGCGCGACCTCGACATCGGGGCCGATGATCCCGCTCTGGTATCCGCGCGCGATCGTGCGGACGGTGTCGTCGTCGACGTGGGGCGATTGGCACGCGGCGAACGCGCAGGCGGCGAACACGAGAGCGAGGGGCAGGAGGGGATTTTTCATCGGGCTGGGCGCAGAGGGTAGCGACAACTGGCCTTCAATGCAGCCGGTCGAGCGCCGCGCGGACTGCTTGCCATTGGGCGTCGTCTTTGGCTGCGGTCCCGAGCTGGTTCGTCAGCAGGTCGAGAGCACGCTGGTAGTGCGCACGCGCGTCCGCGACGGATCCGAGCGCCAGCGCGAGATCACCGGCCCGCAAAAAGAGTTCGGCGTCGTCGCGTTCGACGAGCAATGCGGCTTGCAGGTGTGCGTACGCTTCCGGCTTGTTCCCAGCGCAGTCGAGAGCGAGCGACAGCGTGCGCTCGAGAGAAGGTGTCCAAGGCGCCGAATGCTCGAGCTCGACGAGGATGTCGATCGCTTCGGGACAACGGCCGGCAGCCATGAGTGCGGATGCGCGCACGATCTTCCAGTCCGGCTTGACGTAGCCCTGCGCCGTGCCGAGCTCGATGGCATGGTCGACGAGAGCGAGTGCTTCGGCGGATAGCTGGACACGCAGGCTCGGGTCCTGCTTCACGCGTTTGAGGCAGAGCAAGGCCAGGTCGGCATTGATCTCTGGATCATCGTGTCGTGACAACCCGTTCTCGAGCAAACGTTGCGCTTCGTCCCAGTCGCGCTCGCGCAGGTTCGGATCGCGCGTCATGGAACCCCGCTCTGAGAGGGTCGAAGCCAAGTTGAACGTTCCCCTCAAGCTCGTCGGGTTGATCGTGAGCGTGTGTCGCCACAGCGACTCGGAGTCGTGCCAGTAGCGCGCTTGTCGGAACGTCAGGCCACCGAGGAGTGTCGCCATGGCGAAGACGGTCACGATGACAATGCTGCGTACGCGCGGAAAAGTGCTCATGCCCCACGCGACCGCGCATCCCGCGAGCAATGCGAAGGGCATGCACGAAAGGTAGCTGTACCGGTCGGCGACGAGTTGCGGTCCCGCCTGCGTGATGCCGCTCACCGGCGAGAGGATGATGAAGAAGCTCACTGCCGCCGCGACGAGAGCGGGCACACGCTTGCGCACGACGAAAAGCACGACGACCGTCGTGATGACGATGGCGATCGGCAAGAGGAAGCGCATCGCCGCGGCGTCGAACGGTTCGGGCATCTCGTGGATCGGGATCAGATTGCGCGGGACGAGTGTGCGCCACACGTAGAACAAGAGTCCGAACGCAACCTGGCCTGCGCGCTGCAGCGGACCGTGTCGCGCGAGCGTGAGCATGTTCCCTCCGTCGCCGATCTGTCCGTGGATGGCCAGCGCGCCGAACACGATGCTCAAAACGATGAACGGCGTCTTCTCCAACACGAGCCGACGCCACCCGAGTGCCGTGCGCCGCAGCGGCCACACGTCGAGCACGAGCAGCAACGCCGGCATGACGATCGCGGGCGCCTTCGCCAGCAAGGACAGCAGCACGAGCATGCACGTCCAAGCGTACGACGAGCGGCGTCCCTCGCTCGCGTAGCGCAACCAGGCGGCGATGGCGAGGACGAAGAACAATCCCGAGAGCACATCGCGACGTTCCGTGACCCACGCGACGGATTCGACGCGCAGCGGATGAAGCGCGAACACGAGGGACGCTGCGAGTGCCGCGATGGGTGAGTCGACGCCCCGCGCGACGAAGATGAGCCTGCGCGCGACGAACCAGAAAGCGACGGCGGTCAACGCGTGCAGCAGCACGTTCGTCGCGTGGTATCCGCGCGCGTCCATGCCCCAGAGCGGGTACTCCGCCCCGAGCGTGATCCACGAGAGTGGCTGATAAGGCCCCATGTGGAACGTGGTGAGCATCCAAGCCAAGTGCTTCTCGCTCAACCCGCGCCAAGCCTGGTTCATCACAAAGTTGCGATCGTCGTCCCAGTTGACGAAGCCCGCCGACAACGCCGGCGCAAACGCAGCGAGGACGGCCGCGACGATGAAGAGCGGCACGAGAAAGTGCGACGCCCAAGGCTTCGTGTCGCCCTGCAACTCTGCTGATGCTGCGCGTTTGCTCATCCGGCCGCGCCCGATGGAGCGCGGCCGGAACGATACGCGCACGTGCGCGCGCGAGAAAGTCGACGCGTCAGTCCTTCTTGGGCGGCGCGTTCAAAGTGCCGAGCGCTTCGTCCGCCGCCTTGCGCACCGCTTCGTCCGGATCCTTGAGCATGCGCACGACGCGCGGCATTTCCGCGCGAGCACCAAGGGTCGCCAACCCGCGCACAGCCTGCGCACGAACCGCCGGCATCTTGTCGTCGAGGAGCTCGACGAGATCTTGCACGGCCTTCGTCGTGGCCTTCTTCGCGTCGCCGTTGTCCTCGAGCCTGCCCTTCTCTTCTTTGTACTTGCGGATCGTCTCGAGGGCCTTGAAGCACTTGTCGCGCAGCTCGGCGTTCGAGGTCTTTCCGGCCACGTCGAGGATCAAGTTGGCCGCGCGTTCGTCGAAGTAGCGCGTCAGCGCGTTGAGTGCCGCAGCCTGGTACCCATCGCGCGAGATGTTGGAGAAGTTGAAGCTCGGGGACAGAGCTTCCTGCAGCAACGGCAAGTAGCGGGGATCGCGGCCTTCGCCGATCAGGTCGAAGGCCAACACGTAATACCTTCCGTCGCGCGCGGCGCGCACCAGCCAGTCGTCGCTCCCCTGAGTCGGCGTCCTCGCGACCACCCGCAACGCGCTGATGACGGAGGGAGTGTCGCTGGGCAGCTTGCCGAAGGTGCGTCGCAGCAAGCCCTCTGCTTCCGCAACGTCGAGGTCCCTCGACATCACGACGCCGTTGGCGACGTAAGCGACCAGCGCATCCGGGATCGCGGGGTCGGCGAGCACCGCAGCCAGCACCCGCGTCGCGGATTCGGCAGGCAGCGCGGTGACGATCTCGGCCGTCGTCGCCTGGTAGGTGGTCACGTCCGTCGACTTCCACGCCGGATCGGCGAGCACGACGCGCAACACTTCGCCAAGGCTCGGATCGGAGCCGTTCGCGGCGATGTTCAAGGCCTCGAGGCGCTTGCGCACGTCGTGCGATGGATTCGATGCGTAAGGCAGGAACGCTGACGAGAGATCCAGGTCCAGTTGCTCGAGCGTCCATGCAAGCTGGGTGTTCTCGTTCTTCCGTTTCGGAAGAGCCTCGAAGAGCGGGAGCCAGTCTGCAGGATCGACGTCGATGTCTACGGCTTCTGGACGGATTGCTCGGCGTAGAATGTTGCCGTTCCCATGCGCGCTTCTCACGTGATCCCCCACACCCGACTCGGCGTAGGCTGCTAGAGCCGCGTCGTGCTCTTCGGCGGCCCAGTGCACGACGGCCTTCAACCCTTCGCGCGTGCGAATCAGGCTCGAGTACACCCGTCGCGCCACTTCGGAGTTGTTGGGCGTCTGGAACGGTTTCGCCGAATTGCGCCGGCGTGCGGCGATGGCCGGCAGGAACTTGGGGTCGATGGCGGGTCCACCGTTATTGGGCGCCAGAATCGAGCCCACGAAGTTGTCAAACAAATCCAGCACGCGCGGATCACTGTCGGCGGCGAGTCCGGCGGCCAATCGCGCGCGCACGTCCAGCGGCAGGTTCGCAGCCCACAGCATCGGGCTCCGCACGCGCGGATCCGGATCGCGCGCGATGGTGTCGTATACGCTCGCGTCGAGTGGAGTTTCCAGCTTCGAGACAGCCTGGGCTGCTTGGGCCCGGACTTCGGCGTCGGGATCCGCGACCAGGCGCGCGAGGATCTCCTCTTCGTTGCGGCCGATCACCGGAGCCTCCCAATTCGACTGGTCGTTGCCGAAAAAATCCATCGATCGGACGTTGCGTGGCGCAAGTGACATGGCCACCTGCAGGCGCACGGCCGGATCCTGGCTGACAGCCGCCGCGAGCAGAGCCGGGCTGGAGGAATAATCCACGAGTCGCGCTGCAGCCGACGCGCGCACGGTGGCATGCGGACTGCGCAGTCCGGCCGCGAAGACCGGTGCAGCGCTCGCGCGACCTGTTCCGTCGACCAGTGCGGGGACCACCTTCTCGGCGAGCGCCGCGTCGGGGCCGAGCAGGAGCTGCGAGAGTGCCTGCTGCAGTCCCAGTGCGAGCGTGTCGTGGCGCGCGTAGGTCGAGACGAAGGGGAGTGCATCGCCGGCGGTCGCCGGATCGCGCAGCAATTTCTCGATGACAGGTACCCACTGCGGATACGTCATGCGCGCGGGCTCGGATCCGCTCAAGATCCATTGGTCCAGCATCGAAGGCGCCTCCATCGCGCGGAGGATGCGCGCCTTCCAGATCGGTCCGCCTTCGTCGAAGTGCGCGCGGATGAACTCGGCAGCGCGGCCTTGGTTGAGCCGCACGTAGTGCCACAACGGATCCTTCGTCGCTTCGGGCAACGCATCGAGGCTGAGAAGAACGAACTTCTCGAGCGCGGGGATCGCACGGTCGCCGAGGTCTGTCTTCAGCTTCTCGTCACCGCGTTCGAGGGCCGCGCGCACGATGTCCTCGATCTTGTCGCCCGCGTCGCCGCTCGCGCCGCCGGTCGTCCGAGGTGCTTGCGCCGACGCGAGCTTGGCAAGCCGCGCGACGAGACGTTCGTCGGCGTCGGCCGACGCAGCTTGCTGCTTGTCCGCCTCCGTCGGTTGCACCAGCTCGTACTTCGCACTGCCGGCGGGGATCGACTGGTTCACCAGCACCGAAGTGAGCGCTTGGCGCGCGTCAGCGGGACGGTTGAGCGCTTCGAACAAGCTGGCCCGTGCGAGAGCGATTTCGACTAGCACGTCCTTTCGGCCTTCATAGCCGCGGCGCGTGGCGCGGATCGCGAGGTCGTCGAGTTGATTGCGCGCTTCGTCGAGCTTGTGCTCGACGTCGATCGCAACCTGGATGCGCGCCAGCTCGCCGCGCAGATCGCGTGCGTACGTGGCGCTCGCAGACGTCTCGTGGAACTGGCCGTCATCGCCCCGCACACGTCCGGTCCACACCGAATCGTGCGCTGTCCCCAGGAAGAATCCTTCGCCGCCGTCCTGCGCACGCGCGTCGAGCGGAGCGCAGCACACAGCGAACAGGATCAAGAGGCGTGCGAGCAACGGAATCGAGTTCATCTTTCTCACCTTCGGCCTCGGTCCGCACTGCGCGGTGATCGGGCCCCTTCGCATCAGGAGACGACGATGCGTGTTGGATCTTGTCATCGTGGTGGCTCGCTCTCGTCAACGGCTCGTCAACGCGCGACGCCTTCGGGGTCGAAGCGATAGCCGACGCCGTGCACGGTCTGGATCAGGAGCGGCGACTCGGGATCGTCCTCGATCTTCTTGCGCAGCTTCAGCACGTGCATGTCGACGGTGCGTGTCGTCGGAAACTCGTCGGAGCCCCACACGTCGTCGAGCAGACGTGCTCGATCGAGCACGACCCCGGGATGCGCGAGAAAGTAGCGCAAGAGATCGATTTCGCGCCGCGAGAGGCCCGACCGCCGACCGTTGCGCTCGACGCAGTAGCCGGCGAAATCGATCTGCACGGAGCCGACGCGCACCTTGCCTTTGGTTTGCGTGACACCGGGCGCATCGCCCTCGGCGCGACGCAACACGGCGTGAATGCGCAAGAGCAGCTCGCGCGTCGAGAAGGGTTTGACCACGTAGTCGTCGGCGCCGTACTCGAAGCCCTGCACGCGATCCCACTCCTCGCCGCGCGCGGTCAGGATGATCACTGCCGATTCAAGACGGTCCTCGCGCAAGGCGCGCAACACCGAGAAGCCGTCGCGCTTGGGCAACATCAGGTCGAGCAGCACGAGGTCGGGAGCTTCGCGCAACGCGATCGAGAGACCGCTCTCGCCGTCCGCGGCCTCCATCACCCGCCAGCCTTCGCCGCGCAACGCATCGCACAGCGCCATGCGCAACGCGTCCTCATCCTCGACGACGAGCACGCTCGGGTTGATCTTCGTCAGCTTCGTCATGAGGCAGCTTCCAGGTGCGGATCATCGAGGTGCAGCGGCGGATTCGTTCCGATCGGCACTCGCATCTCGAGCATGACGCCGGGTCCTTCGTTCGGATCGCGCACGCTCACGGTACCGCCGTGCGCGATCGCGATCTCGCGCACGATCGCGAGACCGAGGCCGGTGCCGCTCGTCGATTCGGATCCGGACAGGCGCGTGAAGGGCTCGAAGACTGCGCCGCGCTGGCGCAACGGAATACCCGTGCCGTCGTCCGCGACTTGCAACACGAGCGTCCCGCCCGCACTCATCTCGGCGTGCAGAAGGATCGAAGTGGCGCCACTGTGACGCAGCGCATTGTCGATCAGGTTGAGCACGGCACGCCGCAAGGCCTCGCGGTCGAACCCGCCACTGAAAGCAAGCACTCCGTGCGTGCTTGTGAAGTGGACGTCCGAATTCACTGTGGAATTCCCACTGGCTCGCTCTTGACGGCCATCATGCAACCGAATGGTTGCATCTCTAGCGGATCGTCGGCACGCCTCGGCTGCCTCGGCGGCGACCGATTGGAACCAGGTCGAGGGATCGACGTCCTCGATGCGCGCTTCGAAGCGCTTGCCGCGCTCGAGCCGCGAGAAGTCGAGCACGTCGTCGACCAGTCGACGCAGGCGCAAGGCCTCACGCTTGATCGACGCGTGGTAGCGCTCGAGGTTTGCTCCCGCGCGACCGCTCTCGAGATTCTCGGCCATCAGGAGGATCGACGCGAGCGGAGTCCGCAGCTCGTGGCTGACGCCGGCCACGAACGACGTGCGCGCTTCGACGAGCCGACGCTCGCGACGCAATGCGAACGACGTTGCCACGGACGCTCCGGCGACGAACAGCGCGAGCACGATCAGGCCGCCGCGCAGCCACAGCGTGCGTGACTCGGCGCCGCGCAAAATCGAAGCGACATCAGGATTGCGCACGGTCGCGCGCGGAAATGCAGGCGCGAGATCCAGCCACGCGCCGACGGGCTCGCCGAGCGCGCTCGCGTCGCCCGAAAGATCGAGCGCGAAACCCTCGGGCAGTGCATGCCGCTCTTCGAGTTCAGCTCGCATCGCCCGCTCGAGCGTCGAGCGCAAGAGCATGTGCCCGCGGAACGAGTCGTGTGTCGTCGCGCGCACGGCCAGCAGCTCGCCCGCGGCCGGATGGATCGTCCACGCATCCGCCGGCGCGTCGACGGGGAGCGATCCGACCATGGCGCGCAGAGCTTCGCGGCGCCGACGCGTGTCGAACTCGTCGAAGCGCGCGGTCCATTCGCGGGGTGCCTCGCAGCCGGTGAGCAGACGCGCACGCAGCGCACTCTCGCGTGGATCGGAAGCGCACTCGAAATACGGGCTGCCTTCCGTGCGCTCCATGCGCGGAGAACCTCCCGGCACCGGGAGCTGCTCCGCCGTCCACGACTCGACCACTTGCTCCGCGTCTGCAGCACGTTGGCCTGCATCGATCGACGGCAAGGCCGCCAACAAGCACAAGAGCAGCGTCGACGTGTCGCCGGTCACGATGTGTGGATCGATGTGAGCGCGCGCCTCGCCCCAGTGTTTGCGCACCGTCTCCGGTCGTTCGAGTCGCGCCGCGAGCTGGATCGTGCGCAGCCGCGCTTGCGCCAACCACGCAGCATCGGCTTCCTTGACGGCGGCTTCCTCCGCGAGCGACAGGGCGTCGTCGAGCTTGTGGCGCTCGATGTCGGCGCGCTCGCTCTCCGAGTGCAGCGCATCGAAGGCGCTCAAGCCTGGAATCGGGACGGCCGCGATCGGTTCGACACGCGGAGATATCGCGGCGGCTTGCGCGCGCGTCCAATGCACGACGTCGCTCGCGGGCTCGAGGCACACCGGCTCGCCTGCCTTCGTCGGCACGTCGGCCGTCACCGCGCTCCACCCGGCGCGCACGTTTGCACGGATGCTGGCCGCGAGATCGTTGAGGTGACTCCAACCTGCTTCGTGCGGACTTCCGAACGCCGCGAACGCGGCAACCGCCAAACACACGCTCGACGCGAGCCCGAGCACGAGCACGAAACGCTCGAGCGACGACGTGGGGCGGGTCAGTTTCATGGAGCCGGACCTCGATCGTAGAGGCACAGGCAACTCAGCTTGTAAACGAGGTGTCACCGGTGCGCGCGTCCCCGATCGGCCTT
Source organism: Planctomycetota bacterium (assembly GCA_038330085.1). Taxonomy (GTDB): domain Bacteria; phylum Planctomycetota; class UBA1135; order UBA1135; genus JAEUIA01. Next base: position 12,177 of record JBBQNP010000042.1, read on the forward strand.
CTCCGGGCGGGACCAGCGCAGTACCCTCTGCACCCCCCGGTCAGCGCCGACGCGCGCTGCTCGTGACGACGGACACCGGTCTTCTCCGCCCTCTTTCTCCGCGAAAAACCATGAAGTCAATCCTCCTCACTTCGTGCGCGGCGCTCTTCGCGCTGAGCTTCGTTCCTTCGACCGCGAGCGCTGACGAGGGCATGTGGCCCTTCAACAAGCCGCCCGCGAAGCAGTTGAAGTCGCGCTACGGCTTCGACATCCCCGACGGCTGGCTCGAGCACGTGCAGAAGTCGTGCGTGCGCATCTCGAGCGGGGGCTCGGGCTCGATCGTGTCGCCGAACGGATTGGTGATGACCAACCACCACGTCGGCCGCGACATGCTGCACAAGATGAGCACGGCCGATCACGACTTCGTGAAGAACGGCTTCTACGCGAAGACCGGCGCGGAAGAGTGGAAGTGCCCCGACATCAAGATGAACGTGCTCTGGTCGATCGAGGACGTCACCGACCGTGTCAAGGGCGCCGTCACCACCGGCATGTCGCTCGCGCAGGAGAACGACGCGCGCAAGAAGGTCACCAACGAGATCACCGCCGAGTCGGAGAAGGCGACCGGCCTCGAGAGCCAAGTCGTCACGCTCTACCAGGGCGGCAAGTACAACCTGTACCGCTTCAAGCGCTACACCGACGTGCGCCTCGTGATGGCGCCCGAAGCCGGCATCGCATTCTTCGGTGGCGATCCGGACAACTTCGAGTACCCGCGCTTCGACCTCGACATGTGCTTTTTCCGCATCTACGAGGACGGGAAGCCGATCCACGCCGAGCACTACCTCCACTGGGCGCGCAACGGCTGCGCGGACGGCGACTTGGTTTTCGTGCCGGGACATCCGGGCCGCACCGAGCGTTTGAACACGGTCGATCACCTCGAGTTCATGCGCGACGAGGAGTATCCGCTCTCGATGCGCTCGCTCTGGCGACGCGAGGTGCAGCTCGCGACGTTCATGGGCCGTAGCACCGAGAACCGCCGCGTCGCCGAGGACGATTTCTTCGGCGTGCAGAACTCGCGCAAGGCGCGCACGGGGATCTTCGCGGGCCTGCAGGATCCGGCGTTCATGGCGCGCAAGAAATCGGACGAGCAGAAGCTGCGCGCCGCGGTCGACGCCAACCCCGAATGGAAGAAGCAGTGGGCCGACGGTTGGGACACCATCAAGCAGGCGAAGGAAGCGCAGAAGGAGTTCTGGGTTCGCTACTACACGTTCGGCGGCGGCGGCATGGCGCTCGGCGGACAGCTCTTCGCCAAGGCCAAGGATCTCGTGCGCATGACGGACGAGAAGGCCAAGCCGGCGCAGGATCGACTGCCCGAGTACAGCAGCGACACGGCTCTGAAGAACATCGAGCTCGCGTTGTTCTCGCCTGCACCCATCTACCCGGCGCTCGAGATCGAAGCGCTGTCGTCGCGTCTGCAGCTCATGGGCGAGTTGCTCGGCTGCGACGATCCGACCGTCGTCAAGGTGCTCGGCGGCAAGGCTCCGCACGAGCGCGCTGAGGAGCTCGTGCGCGGCACGAAGCTGCTCGACGTGGCCGAGCGCAAGCGCCTGGCGGAAGGCGGCAAGTCGGCGATCGACGCGTCGCAGGATCCGCTCATCAGCTTGGCTCGCCTGCTCGATCCGGAAGTGCGCGCGCTGCGCAAGCGCTATGAAGAAGAGGTCGGCTCACGCGAGCAACAGGGCTACGCCAAAGTCGCCGCCGCGAGCTTCGCGGTGAACGGCGAGGATCAGTATCCCGACGCGACGTTCACCCTCCGCCTGTCCTACGGAACCGTGAAGGGCTACACGCAGGACGCCGTCGACATCCCGCCGTTCACGAACTTCGCCGGCCTCTACAAGCACGCCGAGGAGCGCGAGAACAAGGACCCGTTCGAGATCCCGCCGCGCTGGAAGGAAGCGCGCGAGAAGCTCAACCCGAACACGCCGTTCAACTTCGTGTCCACCTGCGACATCATCGGCGGCAACTCGGGCTCACCGGTCGTCAACAAAGCGGGCGAGGTCGTCGGGCTCATCTTCGACGGGAACATCCAAAGCCTCGTCGGCGATATCGGCTACGACGAAAAGCTCAACCGCGCCGTCTCCGTCGATTCGCGCGCGATGATCGAAGCGATGCGCAAGGTGTACGACGCGGGCGCGCTCGCCGACGAGATCACCGGCGCGGACAAGGGCGGCTCGAGCACCTCGAACGGTCGCTGACGCGCGTCGAAGTACGGAGGCTGCCTCCGTACCCCAACGCGTGCTCGCTCCGACATCGTTCGCGGAACCGAGGCAGTCCCGCGATTGATCTGCAACCTTCTCTGAAACGACACCGGCGGCGCGTGTGGACGCGCCGCCGGTGTCGTTTTCATGCATCTGGTCGATCCAAGGAGATGCCTTTGGAGCGGAACGGGCGAACGCCGGCAGGCACCGATCGCCGGACATGCCGTCTAGCGGCGCCAGGCGCCGCGCCCGCTCGGCGTCGTCGATCGGCGACCAAGCCGGCAACGCACCGTCGGAAACTCTTTCCACCTCCCTGCACACGGCCCTGTCATTCGTCAGGCCACGCATCTTCTTCACAAGTCAAAGCGGGCCTTCCTCCGATCCTGTCCATGTCTCCCGCCTTCCGTCGGCAGGCACCTGCGCTTTGTTCGAAGCGCCGGGCGCCCGTCGCGTGGACGCAGCACGGCGCCTCCCGGTACCGGGGCGACGCCACCCGCTCGAAGGACAGTCCGGACAGGTGACGCTTGAACGAACCGCAACAACCACCCGCACCCGACCTCGAAATTCTCGACATGCGCGTGATCGAATCATTGAAAGAGCTCGGCGGAGACGACGATCCCGGTCTCGTCCTCGAGCTCATCGGTTTGTTCCTCCAGGATGCGCCGCAGCGCATGAGCGACATCCAGTCGTCGCTCGCGTCCGGTGACATCGGGACGCTCGAGCGCGCCGCACACACCTTGAAGTCGAGCAGCGCCAACATCGGTGCAGCGCGGCTCTCGGAGAACTGCAAGTCGATGGAAGAGCTCGCGCGCAACCAGCAGGTCGAGGGCTTGCCCTCGCTCGTGCGCGCATCCGTGCAGTCGTGGACCGAGCTCGAGTCCGTGCTGCGCGAACTCAGACCCTGACCTGTGCGCTCCCCCCGCGCGACATCCCGTTTCCACTCCCCACGCTCCCCATGATCCGCCCGACGTTCGAAGAGCTGAAGGCCTCAGGGCAACTGCCGTCGCCCTCGGGTGTCGGCATGCGCATCCTGAAGCTGACTCAGGACGACTCGCATTCGGCCGAGGAAATCAGTCGCACGATCATGGCGGATCCGGCGCTGACCGGACGACTGCTCAAGCTCGCCAACTCCGCGATGAGTGGCTCGAGCGTGCCGATCACGACGATCCCGGAAGCGACGGTGCGCTTGGGGCTGAGTGCCGTGAAGAGCGTCGCGCTCGGTCTCTCGATCGTCTCCGCGCACCGCGGCGGAGCGTGTGCGGGCTTCGACTACGACCGCTTCTGGGCCATCTCGCTCGCACGCGCCGTCGCCGCGCAGACGTTCAGCCAGCAAATGCACGTCGGCATCCCTGCGGAAGCCTACGTCGCCGCACTCCTGGCCGAGGTCGGACGTCTCGCGCTGGCGAGCGTCTACCCGCAGGAATACGGACAGCTCCTGGCTGCCTACAAGGGCACGCGCACGACCGATTTGTCGAGCGCCGAGCGGGACAAGTTTGCAATCGACCACGACGAGGTCGGCGCGTACATGCTCGACGACTGGGGCCTGCCGGTCGCGTTCTCGCGCGCAATCCAGCTCTACCAGCAACCGACGTCGAAGATCGTCGAGCACCCCGATCGCGCTGCCGTCGCTCTCGCGCGCGTCGTGCATTGGGCGCAGGCGCTCTCGGAAATCTGCCTCGAAGCCGGATCGGCAGTCGACGGGGACGCAACGGGGATGGCGTCTGCGCTCGAGAGCTTGCGCGCGTCGCTCGGCATCGATTCCGAGCCGTTCCAGCAGGTGTGCGCGCGCATCAGCAACGAATGGGTCGAGTGGGGGAAGCTGCTCGAAGTGCCCACGAACCGGCTGGCGACGCCGCTGCAGATCCAGGCGCGTGCTTCGGCGCAGACGGCGACGCCCGCATCGGTCGACATCGTGCGGGCCGTCATCCCGCGCGGGACGTCGACGGCGTTGCGCGTTCTGGCGGTCGACGACGACCCGATGTCGCTGGTGTTGCTCGCGCGGACGCTCGAGAAGGCCGGACACGAAGTGCTGACCGCGCCCAACGGCAGCGACGCGCTGCAGTTGGCGCTGGAGACGAGCCCGCAAGTCGTCATCGCCGACTGGATGATGCCCGAGATGGACGGCCTCGAGCTGTGTCGTGCGCTGCGGCGCATCGAAGTCGGCCGCAACATGTTCTTCCTGCTGCTGACCGGGCGCGGCGAAGAGGACCGCATCGTCGAAGCCTTCGACGCCGGCGTCGACGACTACGTGCACAAGCCCTTCAACGCGCGCGTGCTGATGGCGCGCATCAAGGGCGGACAGCGCGTGATCGAGCTGCAGGAGCGCGTCGAGAGCGACCGCAAGATGATCCTCAAGCAGGTCGCCGAGCTCGGCTTGATGACGCGCAAGCTGCGAAATGCCGCGTTGACGGACGTTCTGACCGAGATGCCCAACCGCCGTCACGCGATGAAGCGCCTCGAGACGGAGTGGGAGAACTCCGCGCGCGCCGGGACGCCGCTCTCGTTGATCATGGTCGACATCGACCACTTCAAGAAGGTCAACGACACGCACGGTCACGGCGTCGGGGACATCGTGCTCAAGGAAACCGCTTCCGTCTTGCGCCGCACGACACGTCAGGGAGAAGAAGCCTCGCGGCTGGGCGGCGAGGAGTTCCTCGTGATCTGCCCCAACACGAACGAGTCGCAAGCGGGCGTCTGCGCCGAACGACTACGCTCTGCCGTCGAGCGCAACATGATCAAGAGCGGCACCTTCAACGGGGGCGTCACCATCAGCCTCGGCGTCGCACAGCGCACGCCCGAGATGACGAGCTTCGACACGCTCCTCAAGGCTGCCGACGACGCGGTGTACAGCGCCAAGACGATGGGCCGCAACCGCCACATGAGCGCGAGCTCGCACTGGAACAAGGCCCGGCCGGCCTGATCCTCCGCAACGGGATCACGATTCACGCTGATGCACAAGAAGTTCGAGGAGCTCAAACAGTCGGGCGCACTGCCGACGCCGTCCGGGGTGGGGCTGGTGATCCTGCGTCGCACGCAGGACGAGAACTGCTCGTTGGAGGACTTGGTGCAGTGCATCCAGGTTGATCCGGCGTTGAGCGGGCGCTTGCTCAAGCTGGCGAACTCCGCCGCGTGGCAGGGCGCGGAGCGGGCGACGACGATCCACCAAGCGGCGACGCGACTCGGCACGCGCGCGGTGCGCGGTCTCGCGCTGAGCTTCACGCTCGTGTCGTCGAACCGCACTGGAAGCTGCACTCATTTCGACTACGACCGCTACTGGTCGTACTCGCTCGCGTGTGCGACGGCTGCTCAAGTGCTTGCCGGAGAGCGCGGCGTCGTCGACCCAGCCGAAGCGTTCACGTGCGCGCTGTTGTCGCGCATCGGCATGCTGGCGCTCGCGACGGTCCATCCAGAGGGCTACTCCAAGATGCTCGAAGCGCATGGGACGTCCACGAGCCATGAGCTCATCGCGACCGAGACGCACGAGTTCGACATCAACCACTGGGAAGTCGCGTCGGCGATGATGTCGGACTGGGGCCTGCCCGACATCCTCACCGGCGCCGTGCTCTCGCTCGGCACGGCGGGGCGCGATCTCACGAACGAAGATCCGCTCCTCGTGGCGATGTCGATCCTCCTGCGCGAAAGTTCGCAGGTCGCTGACACGATGATGGCGACGATGCGCGACCGCGAGTGGGCGCTCGGCGCGGAGTGGGTTGATCTGCTTTCGCCGACTGCGGGACCGGTAGTCGATCGCGAGCGGCTGCGTCCGGTGCTCGAGCAGGCGATGCCCATGTGGCGCGAGTGGGGGACGATGTTCCGCATCCCGACGAGCGCGACGGAGCCCGCGGCGACGAACGAAGCGCAAGCGACCAGCGCACTGCGGATCCTGCAATCGATCCCGAACCTGCACGAGCGCGACTCGCGCGACGAACTTCCGCCTTTGACCCCGGCGGAGATCAAGGTGCTTGCCATCGACGACGATCCGCGGATCCTGCGCCTGCTCTCGCACCATTTGAAGCAGGCCGGCTACCAGGTTCGCACCGCTGAAAACGGCGAAGAAGGCCTGCAGATCGTGCTCGACGAGTCTCCGCAACTCGTCGTCACGGACTGGGTCATGCCGGAACTCTCGGGCATCGAGCTGTGCCGCGCGTTGCGGCGCATGGACGCGGGACGGCGCACGTACGTGATCATCCTGACTGCGCGCGACGACGAGCAGCAGGTCGTCGATGCGTTCGGTGCGGGCGCGGACGACTTCGTCACCAAGCCGTTCAACCCGCGCATCCTGCTCGCGCGCGTGCAGGCGGGGCAGCGCATGATCGAGTTGCAGCGTCAGGTCGAGGCCGACAAGAAGCTGCGCATGCGCCAAGTCGCGGAGATGGGCTTGATCACGCGGAAACTCCGCGCAGCGGCGCAGACAGACGTGCTCACCGATCTGCCCAACCGGCGTTATGCGATCACGCGGCTCGAGCAGGAGTGGAACAACTCGCAGCGGACGGGCAAGCCGCTGTCTGTAGTGATGGTGGACATCGACCACTTCAAGCGCATCAACGACACGTACGGACACGACGTGGGCGACGTCGTCCTGAAGCAGACCGCTGCCGTGCTGCGGGCGCGAACCCGCCGCGGTGACATCGTGTGCCGGCTCGGTGGCGAGGAGTTCCTCGTCATCAACGTCAACAGCGACATGGAATCGGCCGTGCAGTGCGCCGAGCGCCTGCGCGTCGCCGTCGAAGGCAACACGATCACCGCCGAGGGATTCAGCGAGCGCGTCACGATCAGCTTGGGCTGCGCCGTGCGTTCTAGCGTCGTCGCCGACATCGACGACCTGCTCAAGGCGGCCGATGAAGCCGTGTACGCGGCCAAAGCCGCGGGCCGCAATCTCACGCGCGAGTCGCAACGGCGCTTGCCGGAGACGGGCTGAGGTCCGACATCATGCGCCGCAAGTTCTCGCTCGGGATGGGCGTGCTCGTTGCTGTGCTGCTGTTGTTCTTTTTCGTGCGCTCGGGCGGTCTCGATCAGCGCGGGCACGCGCACAGCACCGAGGCACTGAGCGAGCTCGCGCGCGCGCAAGTGGATCTCGATCGCGAGCTGCTCGACTCCGGCACGATGGACGGACCGAACAGCGCATCCGTCAAGCTGGCGCTCGGCCGCGTGCGCACCGCGTCCAGCAACCTCGACGAGGTCGAGAGCCAATTCGACGAACGGGTGCGCGCGGCAGAGCTCTACCGGTTGGGGCTGTACGCCGTATCGGTCGTGCTCCTCGGCTGGCTCCTGCACAGCCTGCACGAGCTCAAGCGGCGGACGCGCGACCTCGACGTCGCCAACCACACGCTGGAGGAGCGCGTCGAGGAGCGCACGCACCGTTTGTCCGACGTCAACACCGCGCTCCAGATCGAAGTGCTCGAGCGACAGCGCGCGGAGTCCGAAGCCCGTCGCGCGCTCGCTCACACCGAGACCGCGAGCCGCACGAAGAGCGAGTTCCTGGCCAACATGAGCCACGAAATACGCACGCCGATGACGTCGATACTCGGGTTCTCGGAGCGGCTGCTCGATAGGGGGCTGGACGACGCCGGCAAGGTCGAAGCCATCAGCACGATCCGCCGCAACGGCGACTACCTCTTGAAGATCATCAACGACATCCTCGACATCTCGAAGATCGAGGCCGGCAAGCTGTCGATCGACTGCGTGACGTGCTCCACGCTGCAGCTCCTCGACGAGTTGTACGCCGCGATGGACGTGCGCGCCGCGGTGGAGGGGATCAGCTTCAGCGTCGAGCTCGACGGGCTCCTGCCCGAGACGATCATCACCGACCCTGTCCGCGTCAAACAGGTGCTCATCAACCTGGTCGGCAATGCGATCAAGTTCACGGCGAAGGGTTCGGTCAAGTTGCGTGTGAAGCTCGTCGACGAGGGCGAGCCGCGACTGCGCTTCGAAGTGCACGACACGGGCATCGGGATGGACGCGGACACGATCGCGCGCTTGTTCCAGCCCTTCACGCAGGCCGACAGCTCGACGACGCGCCGTTTCGGCGGGACTGGACTGGGGCTCTCGATCAGCAAGCACCTCGTCGAGCGGCTCGGCGGATCGATCGAAATCGACAGCCAGCCCGGGACGGGCAGCACGTTCTCGTTCACGATCCAGATCGGCGAGATCGAAAACGTCGCTCGCGTCGCACGCCCGGTGCCGAACATCCTGCCGGACCCGCGTGTGAACGACGCGGACTCGGTGCCCAGCCTGCAGGGCGTGCGCATTCTTCTCGCGGAGGACGGCGAGGACAACCGCAGGCTGCTGAGCTACGTCCTCACCGCCGTGGGCGCCGAGGTGACGATGGCGGCCGATGGAGCGTTGGCCGTGGAGAAGGTGCTCGCCGCGCGCGACGGAGCAAAACCGTTCGAAGTGATCCTGATGGACATGCAGATGCCGGTGCTCGACGGATACGCGGCGACGCGTCGGTTGCGCGAGCACGGTTGTCGCACGCCGATCATCGCACTGACCGCGCACGCGATGTCCACCGACCGCGACAAGTGCCTGGCCGCGGGTTGCGACGATTTCTGCACGAAGCCGATCGCGCGCACCTTGTTCCTGACGACGATCGCCAAGTGGCTCGGCGGCATGCGCCGACATCACATCGATCCGAAGACGTTCGAGCGGGCTGACTCCAGCGATCCGGAGCTGCTCGCGCTCGTGCAGATGTTCGTCGACGATCTGTCGGTGGACGTGCGGCACATGCGTCGCGCGCTCGACAACGGCAATCGCGAAGAGCTCGCCGCGGTCGCGCATCGGTTGAAGGGTTCGGCGGGGAGCTACGGGTTCCCCGCGTTGACGACGCAGGCATCCGTGCTCGAGCAGCGTGCGAAAGCTGGAGCGGGGAAGGCCGAGTTGGAGCAGACGCTCGACGCGATCTCGGCGCTGTGTCAAGCCGCGCGCGCGGCACAGACGTGAGCGGGGGGGTGCCGGGCACGCTCCGCGGAAGTACCCAGGCGCGTTCCAGTCACCAACCACCTCGAGAATATTCGGCCTGCGTCGGAGCATGGCGGCACGCCATGGAACTCCAACCCATCCTCGGACTCGCCGCGGGCGTGGCACTCGCCGCCGCCTGCGGCTTTCGCGTTTTCGTGCCGCTCCTCGTCGCATCGCTCAGCCTCCACGCCGGCGCGATGCACGTGAGCAGCGGCTTCGCCTGGATCGGATCGACGCCCGCTCTGTGCTGTTTCGCAGCTGCGACCGTGCTCGAAATCGGCGGCTACTTCCTGCCGGGCGTCGATCACTTCCTCGACCTCGTTGCGACACCCGCCGCGGTCGTCGCCGGGGCGGTGCTCACCGCGAGCTTCATCACCGACATGGAGCCGTGGATGCGCTGGAGCCTGGGCCTCATAGCCGGCGGCGGAGCGGCAGCCGCTGTGCAGAGCGCAACCGTGTTCGTGCGCGGACTCTCCGGCGTCACGACCCTCGGCCTGGCCAACCCGATCGTCTCGGCCGGAGAATTCGTGGGAGCGACCGGCCTCTCGATCCTGGCCGTGATCGCGCCGATCGCAGCGCTCGCGCTACTCGCCCTCGTCGCGTGGTTCGTCTGCAGCCGGATCGCGCGCCGGCGCAATTCTCACGACCCGGTGCGCGTGCTGGAAACCTCCGCTCGATAGACTCGTGTCCCATGGACACGAAAAGCACAGCCACGTTCGTCGACGAGACCTGGAACCGCTCGATCGTTCCGGCCATCACGGAGTACATCCGGATTCCGAACAAATCGCCGGCGTACGACCCCGACTGGAAGAAGAACGGTCACATGGACCGCGCGGTCGCGCTGATCGAGACGTGGTGCAAGTCACGCGAGATCGAGGGCATGAAGATCGAAGTCGTGCGCCTCGGCGAGCGCACGCCGGTGATCTTCATGGAGATCCCCGCCACCGCGGGAACGGGCGGCGACACGGTCCTGCTCTATGGTCACCTCGACAAGCAGCCGGAGTTCTCCGGTTGGAACCCGGGCCTCTCGCCGTGGGAACCCGTCATGCGCGGCGAGCGCTTGTACGGCCGCGGCGGTGCCGACGACGGCTATGCGACGTTCGCATCGTTGACCGCGATCGAGGCGCTCAAGCGCCAGAAGATCTCGCACGCGCGCTGTGTCGTGCTCATCGAAGCGTGCGAGGAGAGCGGCAGCTACGACCTGCCCTTCTACATCGACCACCTCGAGAAGCGCATCGGCGACGTGAGCCTTGTCATCTGTCTCGACTCCGGCTGCGGCAACTACGACCAGCTGTGGAGCACGACCTCGTTGCGCGGACTCGTCGGTGGCAACCTCGTCGTCGAAACGATCAGCGAGGGCGTTCACTCGGGTGACGCGTCGGGCATCGTGCCGAGCTCGTTCCGCGTGTTGCGCACGCTCCTGTCGCGCCTCGAAGACGAAAAGACAGGCGAGATCCTGCCGCGCGATTTCTACGTCGACGTCCCGACGCAGCGCATGGAGCAGGCCAAGGTCGCAGCCGGCGTGCTCGGCGACGAAGTCTGGAACAAGTACCCCTGGCACAAGGGCGTCAAGGCGATGAGCAAGGAGAACACCGAGCTCATGCTCAACCGCACGTGGCGGCCGATGCTCTCGATCACGGGCGCGCGCGGCTTCCCGGACCTCAAGGACGCAGGCAACGTGCTGCGCCCGCTCTCCGCGGTGAAGATCAGCCTGCGCGTGCCGCCCACTTGCGATGCGCAAGTCGCGACGGCGAAGCTCAAGGAGCTCTTCGAGAAGGACCCGCCCTACGGCGCGAAGGTCACGTTCGACGGCGAGAAGTCGAGCGGTGGCTGGAACGCGCCGGAGCTCGCACCGTGGCTGCAGAAGTCGGTCGACAGCGCGTCGAAGACGTTCTTCGGCAAGGGCGCCGTCTACATGGGCGAAGGCGGCTCGATTCCGTTCATGGGGATGCTCGGCAAGAAGTTCCCGAAGAGCCAGTTCCTGATCACGGGCGTGTTGGGTCCGCACAGCAACGCGCACGGTCCGAACGAGTTCCTCGACATCCCGACGGGCCGCAAGCTGACCGCGTGCGTAGCGCAAGTGGTCGAAGAGCACGCGAAGCGGTAGGGGGTGGTGCCTGGAACCCGTCGTACTGTCGCGCGCTTTCGCGCGACGAAGGGTGCAGGCTCACGCGATGGGTGCCTGGCACCGGCACCCTACCGGCACTCTTCTCGTTGCTGGGGTCAGTTCAGTACTGGCCACTGCACGCTACTGGCCTCTGCTCGACACTGGCCTCTGCTCGACACTGGCATGGAGCGGATCGGGTGGTCGGTGCCAGGCACCCGCCGCGGGAGTACCCACGGCGTGTTCCAGGCACCACCCACCGCCGCACTACTTTCCTTTCGCGAGCCAGTCCAAGAACCGCCACTCCAGCGAATCGGTGTCCACCGACTTGCTGCTGAGCGGGACCTTGTAGATGTCGAGCACGACATCATCGAGCGACTTGGTTTCTTCCCGCGTCGCGAGCGCACGCATCAGCTCGCCATACTTCGCCGCCGACTCCGCGCCCGCGCCCTGCGTTTGCATCCACCAGTAGAACGCGCACTTGTACGCGCGGAAGAACTCCTTGAAGTCGGGGATGTACTCCGTCGCTGGATACACCAGCGCCTTCGCGGGCACACCGACGAACGGCGCACTGACGACGTGCTTCTTCCCGCTGTTCGACGCCGTCAGCGCGAAGTTGCCGTTCTTGTTCTTGGCCACGTCCGGATCGAGACCCGTCGGATTGTCCTTGTGGAGCTGCAGCAAGCCCGCCTTCTGCCCCTTGCGCAACGCGGCCGCGAAGTGGTCCTTCCCCAGTCCCTCGTGCCACGGGTTCGTCTTGAGCGAGTCCTGTCCCGCCGCTGAAACGGGCGGCAAGAACCCGCCCCCCGGGTTGCCGCCGGGCACGAACTTCGAATACGCCTCCGTCTTGCCGCCGGTCGTGCCGCGTCCGCCGTCACCCTCGAGCGCGTTGATCTCCCCGGCGACCTCGATGACCATGTTCATCGCTTGCGCCTGGTTGAGGTACAGCGCGTCGCTGTCGCCGTAGTTCATCCACAAGAACGCGAGCATCGAGTGTTGCAGCGTGTGCTCGATCATCCCCGTCGGCTCGAACTTGTTCATCGACAAGCCGTTCTTGAACTCCTTGTCATCGTTCCAAGGCGGATACTCGAGCGCGAGCACGAGCGTCCAGTCGAGCCAGTACGCCGTCCACACCGTCGACGACTTGTTCCACAGTTGCTTCTGCTGCGTGGGGTCGAGCATGCCCGTGTACCCCATCAACTGCACGAAATCGAGGCGCGTCGGCGCGAAGAGGACGTGAACCTTGTCGCCGTTCTTCGGTGCGACGCCGAGCACCTCGGGCGAGGTCATGAACGCTGTCAGGTCCGCGGCCGCCTTGTTCTGCGCTTCGTTTGCGCCGAGCAACTTGAAGAGGTCGGTCTCCTTGCCGTTCTCGGCCTTGGCGAGCGTCGGCATCTTCCACGTCTTGGTCCAAGCGATCAGCGTCTCCGCGTCGGCCTTCGGCGCCTCGGCCTTCGCATTGCCCTTCGCGAGCCAGTCGATCCAGCGGATCTGCACCTGCAACAGCGCCGCCGCAATCGAGCGCAGATCCTCTGCATGTCCCTTCTCGCCGATCTGCCACGTCGGATAGGCGATCTCGAACACGCCGAACGTGCCATGCACGGTGTTCTCGTCGTGCAACTTCGCGAGCGGCAACTCGGCGACCGTCTTGGCCTTGAAGTGCGTCTTCAGGAACGACTTGCCGAACTCCTCGAAGGGCACTTCGTCGTCGCCTGCGAACGTGGGCAAGCACACGAACAGTGCAGCCAGGAGCAGGGGCGTTTTCATCGGCGGCATCCCCGTGAGAGGTCGTGGTTCGGAACAGAGTGGAGCGCGCGCGGGTCGCTGGTTTTGGATCCGCCGACCTGGAGGGCCCGCCGCTCGAAGCAGAAGAGGATCTATCCGCGGCGCCGCAGCGTCAAGCGTGGTAGCGCGCAGACCGAGCAGTGAACACGATCGTGACGTTCGCTTCGATGGACTACCACGCCGACGGCTGGCTCGCCCCCGCCCCCGGTCCGTACACGATCGCGTTCGCGAGCAGTCGTCCGCAGCCCTTGAACCAGTCGCGGAAGATCGGGCTCGCGGCGAACAGGATCACTTGCCCCGAGCCGGATCGCTCGACGGTGCAGTAGGCGGAGTCGGCCAGACGCTCGCGCGCTTCGGGCCATAGGAGCCCTGACAAACGCACTTTGTCGGCGGTCGCGAGACGCACCGCGGTGTGCACGGGCAACTCGGACAAGAGGACTTCCGAGCCTTCGAAGAAGACCGGCAGCTCGTCGCTGCAGCCGGCGGTGATCCACATGTCGGGGTTCACCTCGCCGCGCAGGATCACGCCTTGCGGCGAGAACGTGCGCATCCAGCGGTCGCGGCGCTTCTTGTCCTCGTCCTTGGGCTTGTCCTTGCCGTCCTGGTCCTTCGACTTGTCCTGCGCGTCGTCGCTCTTCGCGTCGGCCTTTTTCTCGGTGCTTTTCTTCTCGTCGTCCTTCTTGTTCGCATCGGTTCCCGACTGCGCGTCGTCCTTCTTCTGCGCGTCCTTGTCGGCGCCGTCTTTCGCATTCGCATCCTTGTCGCTCGTGGACCCGGAAGCGTCGGCAGCTTTCGCATTGCCGTAGAGCGCTTCCTCGTCGATCGGAGTGCGTCCCGCCTCGCGTTCACGCTTCACCGACACCGCGTACTTGTCGAGGTCGTCGAGCTCATCGCCGCGTCGGCGCACCTGCGTGAGCTTCGCGTCCTTATCGCACAAGCTCGTGGCCCCATCGCCGTACGCGATCAGCGTTCCGCCCGCGCGTACCCAGTTGCGAATGGTGTCCTCGTTCTCCTTCACGACCGACCCGCCGCCTTCGGGCACGATGATCACGTTGTAGCGGCGCAGGTCGTAGCCGCCGAGGTTCTGCGCGTCGAGGTGCGTGGAGGGCAACCGCAACTGCGTGTCGATGAGGTGCCACGCGTTGCCGAACGAGCTCGAATCGATCGGCGAGTTCGACAAGATCGCGATGCGCGGGCGCGCGAGCAGGTCGAAGTGATGTCCGCCGAGGTCCGCGCTGTCGTCATGGCTGCGCGCTGTGCCGACGGCGACAGCGAGCGCTCCCGTCTTCTGCGCTGCCAAAGCGACCTTGTCCGCGACATCCGGCCCGTTCTCGATGCGGCGCACGAGCAGGCTCTCGCGCACGAAGCTGCGTCCGCCCGCGCGGAACGCTTCGTCCGAGATCGTGACCTGCAGTCCCGATTCGAGCGCCTGCGCCGCGAAACGCACGGCCGAGTCGTCGTTGCCGTCGACGATCCAGCCGTACACGGGCGTGTCGGCGCCGCCAAGCGCCACGACGCCCGCCTGCGCAGCCGGCAGCGCCGTGATGCGCGTGCGCGCGACCGTGGGAGCCTTGCACCAGTACGCATCGAGGTCGTACGCGTGCGCCGGCGACCACGCCGTCACGTCGTAGGCTTTCGAGCGCTGCTTGCGCTCGAGCTCCTTGCGTTCGCGCACCAACGACGCCTTGTCGTAGCGCGGATCGAACTCGAGCATCGCCTTCACGAGTGGAGCGAGCGGTTGCGCCGCGGGCACGAAGATCGCGCCCGTTTGGAACTCGAACTTGTCCTTCGGACCCGAGGCCATCGTCTTCACGTCGGTGCCGCGGAACGCTTCGTCCGCGCGGTAGACCTCGACGCCCTGCTCGACGAGGTTCGCGACGAGCAAACGTTCACGATCGGGCTGTCGACCGAGCACCATGACGAACGTGCCCTCGTTGCCGCCGCCCGTCGCGCAGTTCGCGCGCTTCGCCGCCACGTAGTCGCGCAACACGGCCTCGCGGTTCTTCGCGAGCGTCGTCACGTTGGACAAGCTGCCGACGGCCTGGTGGCTGACCGCGTCGTGGTACGTGACGATCTCGCCCGACGGACGTCGCACCGATTGACCGCGATAGTGCGCCTGCTCGTACAGGATCCCGCACGCACCTTGGAACGTGCCCCACGAATCGGTGTAACCGGGATACCACGAGTCGGCCCACTCGCGCGTGTAGTAGCTCCAACCGTTCTTGTCGAACGCGGTCGCTTCGTCTTGCGCGTACGCCTGCCACCACTTCTTCGTGAACTCGGGGAACCACGGCGTGAACGGATCGGTGGCGGGATAGAAGAGGAACGTGTCCGTCGCGCCCATCTCGTGCGCGTCGACGAGCAGTTGCGGATGCCACGCTGCGATCGCGACCCAGCGCGCGCGCGTCTCGGGTTGCGTTCCCCACAGCCAGTCGCGGTTCATGTCGAACAGGTAGTGGTTCTCGCGCCCGTACGGCCAGCGTCCGCGCTGCATCGCGGCGTAGTCGAGGTTCGCCACGTACCCGGCGCCCTGCTCGATCTGCGACATCACGCGCTCGCGTCCGTCGGGGTTTTGCATCGGGTCGATGACGACGACCACGTTCTTCAAGAGGTCGAGCACTTCCTGGCTCGTGCCCGCCGCCAGGTGATACGCGACCGCGAGGGACGCGTCGGAACCCGACATCTCGTCGCCGTGGATGCTGTAGCCGAGCCACGCGATGGCCGGCTCGTTCTTGACGATGCGCTCGATCTCAGCGTCGTCGACGCCGCGCGGATCGGCGAGCTTGGCGTTGTCGGCGCGGATCGCGTCGATGCGCTTCAAGTTCTCGGGCGAAGCGATGATCACCGACACGAGCTCGCGGCCCTCGTGCGTGCGACCGAACGGCACGACGCGCATGCGGTCGCTCTTCGCCGCCATCGCGCGCATCGCGGCCATGATCTCGGCGTGGTGGGCGGTGAACGTGCCGAGCGGCTGGCGCAGCAACGTGTCGGGGTTCGGCACCTTCGGGTCGTACGTCGTGTTCGCGAAGATCGGTCCGGGCACGACACCCGTCACCGAGTCGCCGAAGTGGATCGTGGTCGCAGTCGGCTCCGACGCAGGCAGGATCGCCTTGGATCCCGCATCCACAGCGAGCGGAGCAGGCGGAACGCGCGCAGGAGCAGCTTGCACCGAGTGCGGCTCGGTTCGTTGCGGCTCGCTCTGGGAACGGCAAGCGACGAACACGAGAACGAGTGCAGCGGAGGGGATCCAGATGCGGGGGGGGGGCATCGTTCGAATTCCTGAGCCGGAGCGGATGGTTCTTGCGCGACCGCAGCGTCGATGCAGCACCGGCTGACCGCCTCGCGAAGCGCGCGCAGTGTAGCCACGCGCGATGGGGGAGGAAGCACGGTGCAGCTATCGACGTCCCGCCCTGCACGCCCCGGCCTTGCCTCATCTCACCGGCGCTCGACGACGGCCTCACGACAATCCATCGTCTTCGTCACCATGCTTCTGGCACAATCGACCCCTGACGTCGTTTCGAACGGGGGCCCCTAGCTCAGTCGGTTAGAGCAGGCGACTCATAATCGCTCGGTCGCAGGTTCGAGTCCTGCGGGGCCCACCACACCCGCCTCTTCCGTGCCAGGTACGGAACAGGCGGATGTCGATGGCGACTCCCGGGCAAGCGACCTGCGTTTGTGCGCCGCGAACACGCAGTGCTAGGCTGACGCGAATGCACTCTGCGCGCCGAACTCTCAGGCCGCGCGCCCTCTCCGAGTCGCACCCATGAAGGATCCTGCCCCACCGCAAGTCGCTCTCGGTCACGAGACCGGGAACAACCTGCGTCAGCTCACGCCGCTCCTCGTGTGGGCCGTCGTCTTCTGCGACATCGGCACGTCCGTCTACTACGTCCCCGGGATCCTCTACCAGGACGGCAAGATCGGGAACCTCGCGCCGCTCTTCGTGTTCGCGGCGATGCTCGGATTCCTGCTGCTTGCGGCGAAGTACGTCGAGATTTGCTGGCGCAACCCGGATGGAGGCGGCGTCGTCAGCATCGCGTCGCAAGCGTTCACGCCTCTCGTCGGATGCATCGGCGGGTTGCTGATTTCGGTCGACTACTTCCTCACGTCGGCGATCTCGTCGGTCTCGGGCATCCACTACCTCGGCAGCATCTACCCATCTCTCGACGGGCACACCGTGGCTCTGGCGTCGGCGACGCTTCTGTTGCTCGCGATCGTGAACACGATCGGCATCCGCGAGAGCGCGATGTTGTCGCTCGTCATGGCTGCGTGCGCGCTCGTCGTCGACCTCGTCGTGATCGTCGCGGCCCTCTTGCGCTTCGATCACCTGAAGTGGGAAGCGATCCGCGAGAACTTCGCGCTCGTGAAGACCGTCACGCCGCACGCTTTCCTCGTCGGTTTCGCAGGTGCGTGGCTCGCGTTCTCGGGCCTCGAGAGCATCAGCCAACTCAGCCCGGCCATGCGCCTGCCGATCAAGAAGACCGCGGCAAAGGGCATGCGCTACGTCGTGATTACGATGGTCGCGACGGCGCCGCTCTTGACGCTCTTCGCGATCGCGTTGTTGCCGCAGAGCATCAAGGACGATCCGACGGCGAACGACCGCTTCATCTCGGAGCTCGGTTGGGCGTTCGGTGGCACGTGGGTCAGGTACGCGGTCGTCGTCACCGCGTCGTCGCTGCTGTTGTTCGCCGCGAACACCGCGATCATCGGCGGATACCACGTGTTCCTCGCGCTCACCGAGCGCGGGTTCATGCCGTCGATCATCGGCCGGCGCAACCGCTACTTCGACACGCCGCAGATCGCGATCCTCGTCGCGACCGTCGTGCCGATGTTCGTGATCGCGTTCACGCACGGTGACCTCGACGCGCTCGGACAACTCTACGCGTTCGGATTGCTGGGTTGTTTCGTCCTCAGCTCGGCCGGCCTCGACGTCATGCGTTGGCGCGCGGGCGTACGCGGTTGGACTTTCTGGATCGGCCTGGCGACGACGGCCATCGTGCTGGTCGCGTTCGCGACGAACCTGTACGTGAAGGTCGCGGCGACGATCTTCGGCTCGGTGTTCGTGTTCGTCGGTCTGCTTCTCGCGCTCGGCACTCGGCGCAAGTGGTTCGCCGAGTGGTTCTACCGCATCGGTTTCGTGCGCACGCGCATGCCCAGCCGCATCCAGGAGACGGAGACGAAGCTGGAGGGCACGGAGCTCGAGATCCTGAGCCTCACGCAGGCCGAATCGCTCGCTCAGCTCTACCCATCCGGCACGATCATCGCGATGCGATCGCACAATCCCGGGCTCGTGTCGGAAGCGATCTCGCGCGAGAAGGGACACGGCGGGCGCACGCTGTATGCGCTGTACGTGGAAGAGCGCACCGGTCTCTTCGTCCGCACGGCCAACTGGACGCCCAAGCCCGAAGGCGTCGAAGCGCTGCAAGCCTCCGTGCGCGCCGCCGAGAACGAAGGCATGACGATGATCCCGATCTGGACCATCTCGTACGACGCGGTCGAAGGCATCTTGCGCGCCGCCGAAACGCTCGGCGTCACGGCCATCATGATCGGCGTGAGCCAGCGCAGCTCGATCTACCACATGCTGCGTGGGCACGTGCTCGCCGGATTGAGCAGGCGCTTGCCGCCCGGAGTCCAGCTCCTCATCTGCAGTTGAGCCGCACCTCCACGCAAGCCGGCGCAGCTTGCCGAGGCCGCGTTGCGCGTCCGGGATCGCGCACAGGTTCGTGTCAGGGACTGGGCGCAGCGCCGCGCAGGGTCGGAATGCTATCGTCACCCCTTCGAGCGATGTCCCCCGGCTCCTCACAACAGGATCCGTTCTCGCGCCGGCTCGGCGCCGTTCACGCGTGAAGGATCAGAACACCAAGGACAAGGTCGGTCCGGGCACCGAGATCAGCGTCCGTCACCTGACACCGCTGCTCGTGTGGGCGGTCGTGTTCTGCGACATCGGGACGTCGGTCTACTACGTCCCCGGCATCCTGTACGAGCGGGTCGGCGATGTCGCGCCGCTGTTCGTGCTCATCGGTCTGGTCGGCTTCGTGCTGCTCGCCGCGAAGTACGTCGAAATCTGCTGGCGACAACCCGAAGGCGGCGGCGTCGTCACGATCGCGAGCAGGGCGTTCTCGCCGATCGCGGGGGCGCTCGGCGGGCTGCTCATCACCGTCGGCTACTTCCTGACGTCAGCGATCTCGTCGGTGTCGGGTATGCACTACCTCGGACGCATCGCGCCGTTCATCGAGCACCACACGGTCGCGATGGCGGTCGCGACGCTGTTGTTCCTGGCGATCGTCAACATCATCGGCATCCGCGAGAGCGCCTGGCTCTCGATGGTGATGGCGATCTCCGCGCTCGCCGTGAACGTCGTCGTTGTGGGGACGGTGGTCGTGTTGCACCCGGAGGAATCGTGGAACGCCGCGCGCCGCATCTTCGTCCTGGCGGAACACGTCGATCAACACACGTTTCTGATCGGCTTTTCGGCCGCGTGGCTGGCGTTCTCGGGGCTCGAGAGCATCAGCCAGCTCAGCCCCGCGATGAAGCTGCCGATCGCGGCGACGGCGAAGCGCGGCATGCGCTACGTCATCATCACGATGCTGGTCACGTCGCCGATCCTGACGATGCTCGCGATCGGTTTGCTCACGCCGGATGTGAAGGCGGCGGATCCCAACCGTTTCATATCCGAGCTGGCGGGCGGATTCGGCTTCGACGCGCTCAAGCTGGCTGTCGTCGTGTCGGGTTCGGCGCTGCTGCTGCTGGCATCGAACACGGCGATCATCGGCAGCTACCACGTCTTCCTCGCGCTGACGGAAAACGGCTTCATGCCCTCCGCGTTGTCGCGGCGGAACACGTTCTTCGGCACGCCGCAGATCGCGATCATGGTCGCGACGGGCGTCCCGATCCTCGTGATCCTGATCAGCGGCGGCAAGATGCAGTTCCTGGCGGGCATGTACGCCTTCGGGTTGCTCGGCGCGTTCCTCTTGAGCTCGGCCGGACTCGACGTGTTGCGCGCGCGCGACAAGCAGTTCGGTCCGACGTTCTGGCTCGGCATCTTCACCACGCTGCTCGTCGCGGTCGCGTGGGCGGTGACGCTGCGCGTCGAGGGCGCTGCGACGGGGGCGGGCTCGCTGATCGTCGCCGTCGGACTCGTGTTCGCGATCGGGACGCGCCGCAGGTGGTTCGCCGAGTGGCTCTACGCGACGCCTGTCCTCGCCAAGCTGTTCCCGCGCCGCGTGCACGAGACGGAAGAGCGCGCCGAACTCGATGCGCAGTTCGAGATCCTGAGCCTCGCGCAAGCCGAGACGATCGCGCAGCTCTATCCGTCGAGCACGATGATCGCGATCCGCGGCAGCAACCCGGGTCTCGTTGCCGAAGCGATCGCGCGCGAGAAGGGACGCGGCGGCACGACGCTTTACGCACTCTACGTCGAGGAGCGCACGGGCCTCTTCGTGCGCGTGCCTGACTGGAAGCCCAAACCCGAGGGCGTCGAAGCCCTGCGCATCGCGGCCACTGCCGCCGAGAACGAGGGTCTGACGCTCATCCCCGTGTGGACCATCTCGTACAACGCGGTCGAAGGCATCCTGCGCGCGGCCGAAGCAATCGGCGTGACAGCGATCATGATCGGCGTGAGCCAGCGCAGCTCGATCTACCACTTGCTGCGCGGGCACGTG
>JBBQNP010000043.1:0-32534 GCA_038330085.1 Planctomycetota bacterium
GTCCGCGCCGAACGCCGCGTGCCCGCCGAACGTGCCGATCGACGTCGGTGCATCGCTCCACCAGACGTCCTTGACGTGCACGTTGAACACGCGTGCTCCGAACCTGCGCAAGAACGCGAGGTAGTCGACGCCCTGGTAGCCGAAGTGCGACGGATCGAAGTTGAACCCGAAGCTCGCATGATCCGCGACCGCCGCGAGCGCGCGCGCCGACGTCTCGATGTCGAACGCGATCTCGGTCGGATGCACTTCGAGCGCGAACGACACGCCGAGCTTCGCGTACTCGTCGAGGATCGGCTTCCAGCGCGCTCCGAAATCGGCGTAGCCCTTCTCGATCGTGCCGGCCGGCAGCGGGGGGAACGCGTACGCGCAGTGCCAGATCGACGAGCCCGTGAAACCGGTCACCACCGTGCGCTTCGAGCGCTTCAACTGATCCTTCACGTGCTTGGGAGCAGAGTCGAAGAACGCGCGCGCGGCCCTGCCGGTGTCGATCATCTCTTGCGCTGCACGCTTGCGCACACCCTCGGGATCGCCGTTCCCCCACACGCGCTCGGGCAGGATTGCGCGATGACGCTCGTCGATCCGGTCGCACACCGCTTGGCCGACGAGGTGGTTGCTGATCGCGAACGCCGCGATCTTGTGGTCGGCGAGCAACTGCCAGTGCTGCTTGCACCATTCCTTGTCGCCCAGCGCGCGCTGCACGTCGAAGTGATCGCCCCACGAGGCGAGTTCCAGCCCGTCGTAGCCGAACGACGATGCCTTCGCCGCGAGCGTCTCGAGCGGCAGGTCGGCCCATTGACCGGTGAACAGGCACAGAGGTCTCGCCATGCGCCGCACTCTATCCCAAGCCATGTCGCGCTGCCGCTCGCACGTTCAGGCTGGAACCTGATCCATGCGGACGGCGCACCGCTCGCGGGCCGCGATCGACGCGGCCTCGAGCACACGCTGCGTCTCGTACGCATCCGCGAAATCGGGCAACGGGACTTCGGGCTTCTCACCCCCGAGCACGCGCAGGATGTCGCCCGCCATGTTCACGAAGCCGTGCTCGTAGCCGAGCACGTGACCGTCGGGCCACCAACTCGACACGTACGGGTGCGTGCTCGACGTCGCCAGGATGCGCCGCCATCCCGCGGTGCGCGCGTCGAGTTCGCCGTCGAAGAACCAGAGCACGTTCATGTCCTCGAACTCGAAGCGTAAGGCACCCTTGTCGCCGTTGATCTCGATAGCGTTGCGGTTCAAGTTCCCCGTCGCGACACGCGAAGCCTCGAAGCTCGCGAGCGCACCGCCGGCGAAGCTCGCCGTGAACAACAGCGCGTCATCGACGTCGCTCGGTGCCATTGTCTTCGTGCCCACGACCTGACGCTTCGAGACGAACGTGCGCGCGACGGCGCCGTGCACTTCGACGATCTCCTCGCCCACGAGGAAGCGCGCCATGTCGACCATGTGCGCGTTCAAGTCGCCGTGCGCGCCCGATCCGGCCTGACTCTTGTCGAACCGCCACGACATCGGCGTCGCGGGACCACCCCAGCTCTGCAGGTACGTCGCGCGCACGTGGTGGATGCGCCCAAGCCGACCTTCGCGCACGAGCTGATGCGCGAGCGCGATCGCCGGACAGCGCCGGTAGTTGAACCACACGAACGTTCGGCCCTTCGCAGCGCGCGCCGCGTCGCGCATCGCACGCGCATCCTCGAGCGTGCCGGCCAAGGGCTTTTCGCACGCGACGTTCTTGCCGACGCCCAGCATCGCGAGCGCCTGCTCGCGGTGCGCGTGGTTCGGGGTAGCGATGTCCACGAGCCCGATCGAATCGTCGCGCACGATGTCCTGCCAGCGCGCCGTCGACCTGGCCCAGCCCCACTTCGCCGCGAACACACCGATCTCCCGCTCGTCACGCGCCGCGACCGTGTCCATCACCGCCGCGAGCGGCACGTCGAAGAACCGATTGACCTGCCCCCACGCGTTGCTGTGCGCGCGGCCCATGAACTTCTGGCCGATTAAGGCCACGCGTATCGGAGGCTTCATGCTCGCACGGTCACGGCGGAAGATACCGACCGGCGCGGTAGATGTCGTACGCGGTCTGGAACACCGCGGTCGCGTCGCGCTCGAGCTCGAGCAACGGCCCGTCGACCTTCTTCGCGGCAATCTCCTCGAGCTCCGTGCCGTCGCGTCCGGAGCGGCGGTAGAACGTCACCGTCTTCTGCAGTCCGAGAACGACGAGCACGTCGTCCGTCAGCATGCCGACGTCGCGGTTGTGCTGCACGAACGCGCGGCCTGGACCGTCTTCGAGGCCGGACAGATCGTGTCCGAGAAACGGTGCCCGGCACGTGATGCCCGACATCGCGACCAAGGTCGGACCGAGATCGACCTGCGAGCACAACCGCTTCAACCGCACCCCGCGCCAACGTGCATCCGGCGAAACGAACAGCGCCGGAATGCAGTAGCTCTCGACCGGGATGAGCTCGCGCCCGTACACGCGCGCGCCGTGGTCGCCGACGACGAGAACGAGCGTGTGCTCGAGGAGCCCCGCCTCGCGCGCCTGGTCGAGCCAGCGTCCGAGCGCCCAGTCCGAGTACGCGACCGCTCCCTCGCGCGAACGCTTGCCGTCCGCGATCGTCGTGCGACCCTGCGGCACGAGGTAAGGCTTGTGGTTGCTGACCGACATCACCGTGCCGAAGAAGCGCTTGCCCTCGTCCGCGGCGCGCTTTTGCCGCTCGAGCAACGCATCGAAGATGTTCTCGTCGGCGACGCCCCAGGCCGTCGTGAAGCAACCCGGCGGATAGTCCGACTGCTGCACGAACTCCTTCCAGCCGTTCAAGGACATGAACGGCTCCATGCCGTCGAATGCGCCCTCACCGCCGTAGAAAAACGCCGTTTGGTAGCCTTGCGCCGCATACACGCGCGCGAGCGTCGCCGCCTCGGCGGGCGGAGTGCGCTTCGTGATCGAGTCGCCGGGCAGCGGAACGAAGGAGCACAACACGCCTTCGAGACCGCGCACGGTGCGGTTGCCGTTGGCGACGAGGTGCTCGCACAACATGCCGCGCTGCGACCACTCGTCGAGGCGCGGCGTCAGCCCGCCTTTCGCACCGAGCACGCCGACGAAGTTGCTGCCCAGGCTCTCCTCGAGCACGACGACGACGTCGAGCGGCTGCGATCCGGCGGGCCGCGTGCTCACAATGGTGCGCTCGAGCGCGAACTGATCGGCCGGAGCGGACAGGGCTGCAACATCGGGCGCGGGGAATCCGAGAACATCCGCCGCGCGCTTGCGCGCCTCGTCTGTGGGCAGCGTGACGTAGTACAGATCGTAGTCGAGCTCCGACGTGCGGTACGCGCGCACGAGTCCGAGCCATCCGTTCTGCGCGATCTCGCTGGTGATGCGGTTTTTCCACGGCAGCGCCGGCACCGCTCCGGCGACGGCGACACCCGCGACCGCAACCACCAACGCCGCGGCGCCCCACGTCACCGCCGTTTTGGGCGCGAGCCTCGCGACGGATCCGCGCGGCAACTTCCGGTCGGTGATCCAGGCCAGCCCGATGCCGCTCGCGAGCGCGATGCCGACGTAAAGCACGACCGGATAGCTCTCCCAGATATTGGTCGCCACCTCGGTCGGGAACAGCAGGTAGTCGAGCGCGATGTGGTTGAAGCGCGAGTTGAACTCGTCGAAGAAGAAGTACTCGACGGCCATGCCGAACATGATCGACGCGAAGAACACGCTCAGGGCGATGCGCCGCGGCCAGGTGCGCTCGAGGACGCGCGCGGAGAGCCAGCCCAGCCCCAGCAGAACGGGCACCGCGAGGGTGGTGATCGCGCTGATCCGACCCACCGCACGGTCGACGACGACGAAGGCGATCGCGCTCACCACTGCGATCGCAGCCGCCGTGAGCAGTGCGCGCCGCAAGCCGATGCGCGCCGAGAAGAAGAAGAGGCCTATCCATACCGGAGCGAACGCCGCCGCAAACGTCGAGACATCGAGCACGAGCCCGAGCGTCAGGACCGTGAGCAGCGTGAAGGGCTGGAACCCCGTGTCGCGGTACGAGGCGTAGAGCAGCACGCGCAGCAGCAGCCCGAGCACGACGAGCGGCCAGACGAGAGCCCAACCGATGCGAACGCGCGTGCGCACCGGGGGTTCGCGCTCGGAGGTGTCCATCATCGGCCCACGTTAGACCACGCCGCGGGCCATCCGCTCAACGCCCGTCCAGAGACTCAAGATCAGCCGGGTCCGCCCACCGCGATCGAAGCGTAGGCGCGCCGCGAGCACGATCACGCACTCTTCCAAGACTTGTCAGCGCGATCGAGCCCGTCAACCCACCGATGCCGGCACCGGCGACGATCACGTCCGCGTCAGCCACGTGCGGCCGTCCCGCCGGTCGCTTCGATCTGCACCCCGTACAGCTTGCGACGCGGAAGGAGCCGCAGCAGCGCGTCGCCGACGGGCACGGGCAGGATTCCGAGCGTCATCCGCAACGCGCGCACGCGCAACGTGCGCGTCGCCGGACCGTGACGTCCGGCGCGACGCATCCATGCGTCCGCCGCGGCGAGGTCACGATGACGCAGCGCGCGCCAGGCGAGATCGACGCACAGACGACGACGTTCGTGCTCGACGAGGGCGGACTGTGCCGGCGTCAACGTGCCGACGCGCCGCTCCATCGTTTCGATCAGGCGCAACCACTCCACGAGCATGGGCTCGATGTCGTGGCTCAAGTTGCGCTCGTGGATGCGGTAACGCGCGAGCGGCTCGGGGTGAAACCCGACTGGGGTCGCGCGCGCGGCGCGCAGGCAGAGCTCGTAGTCCTCCATGTAGCGCAGCGACACGTCGCAACCGCACAGCTCGCGGAAGAGCCGCGCGCGCATCAGCGTCGTCTCGACGGGGATGAAGTTGCCGTGCAGGAGGGGCTCGAGCACGTCACCCTGGGCGTAGTGCAGAAAGGTGCCGCGCCGTCCGCGCAGGATGCTCTTCGAGTCGATGATCCAGGCGTCGGCGTACACGAGGCTCCACTCCGGATGCGCGACGAGCATCGGCACCAGCGAGCTGAGCATGTGCGGCTCCCACAGGTCGTCGTGGTCGAGGAACGCGAGCAACTCGCCGCCTGCTTCGAGCGAGGCGCGGTTGCGCGCGGCGGCAACGCCCTGGTTTTTTTGCTGCACGAGCCGCAGTCGGCCGGCGTACTCCGCCAGGATCGCGAGCGTCCCGTCCGTCGATCCGTCGTCGCACACGACGACCTCGAACGGCGCGTACGTCTGCGCGAACACGCTCTCGAGCGTCTCGCGCAGGAACGCTTCACCGTTGTAGGTCGGCACGATCACCGAGACGAGCGGGTTCATGCCTCGCCCTCGCGATCGCTCGGCGCGTCCTCGTCCGGAACGTCGTCCTCGGGCCGCGGACGTTCGAGCCGCACGCGCACCAGCGCGAGCTCGCGCGTCAGTGCCGCGCGGTCGAACAGAGAGCGCGCGCACAGCCACACGAGCAGGGCGAGCAGCGGCATCACAGCGAGCTCTGGGACGGATGCGCCCTCGAACATGCGCGCGAGATAAAAAGACGCGGGTGCGAACACGAGAAGCCACGCGCAGAGCGCCGCCAGCGCGGCCGAAATCGCGGCCTCGCGTCGTGCGGCGTTCAGCTCGAGACGCGTCGACGCGATGTACAACGACACTGCCGCTGCCGCTGCCCGGCTGCCGACGACCGCCGCAGCGACGGTGACGATGCCGAACGGGATCGAGCACGCCAGGGCGACTACGAGCAAGGCGATGCGGACGAGTCCGACCTTGAAGACTGTGCGTCCGTGACCTGCGGCCTTCAACGCCGTGACGGCCGCGATGTCGAAGCAGCGCAACCCCGCCGCGAGCGCCAGCAAGCGCAAGAGCGGCGCCGCGTCGTGCCACGTGGCCGGCACGATCGTCACCACGATCGGCACCGCCAGCGCGGCGAGGAGCACGTGCAGCGGGAACACGAACAACATGGTGATGCGCAAGGCCTGCAAGTACGCGCGACCGAGTCCACCTTCGCGGTGGTGCAGCGCCAGCGTCGGGAAAAGGAGCCGCTCCGACAAGCTCGCGGCGTACGTCACCATCACCTGTGCGTAGTTCTGCGCCGCTTCGTACAGGCCCAGCACGCCTCGTCCGATGCCGAAGCCGACCGACATGCTGTCGATGCGCTCGCCGATGTAGCCGAGCACCGCTGCGCCCGTGAAGTGCGCGCCGCGGTCCTTGATGAGATCGAACCGCTCCCCCCCGTCGGCGTGCTTGGGCAAAAGCGGGCGCGCGAACAGCGTCGAAGCGATCAGCGCCGCGATCGCGTTGCCGTGCCAAGCGAGCACGAGGCTCCACACTCCCGCTCCGAGCCTCGCCGACAGAACAGCGACGGTCGTGAATGTGGTGATCGCGACGAGATCGACCGCGAACACACGTGCGTAACAGCGCTCGCGCACGAGCAGGGCCGTCGGCAGCGTCGCGAGGTTGGCGACGAGCGTCATCGGCGACAAGGCGATCAGCAACATCCCCAGGCGCGCCTGTTCGGGTAACAGTTGCAGGAGCAAGCCGACAGCGGCGACGACGAGCGCGAGCACGAGCCCCATGCCGGTCTGGAAGCCACGCATGCGCGCGTACAGCGAGCGGTCGATGTGCGCCGCGCTGACGAGCGCTTCGTCGAGGCCGAACACGGCCACGTGCTGCACGCCGAAGAGGATCGTGCCCGCCAGCATCGCTTCGCCGAACTGCGTCGGCGTCAGGAACCAGGGCAGCGCGAGCTTCGAGAGGAAGCGCACGAACTGCACGGTCGGGTGCGCGATGAGCGCGAACGACACGCCGCGCGACGTGAACGTCGCACCACGGGCGCCGCGTGCGATCCCCTCGTCGCTGTCAGGTTCCGTCTCTCCGTCCATGTGCGAGCGTGCGGCCTTGTGCGATGCGGGCTGCAGCGCAGGATCGGCAGGTCCAGTCTGGAAATGGAGTCGACCTCAGGGAAGGGGCGAATCCGGCCGAGGCTCGCCTGCCTCGGCCGCTCGGTGAGGCGCCGGATCGTTTCCGTTCGACATGTGCAGGCCCGGTCCGCGGTAGCCGGCGAGTTCGAAATCCTCGAACCCTTCCTCGAGCAAAAGCGCGCGCAAGGCCGGCTCGGATGCGCGTGCACGGTCGAGTTCGTCCGGCCCGACTTCGACGCGCGCGCGCAGCCCCAGATCGCGCACGCGGCGCTGCGAGAAGCCGAGCACGCGCAAGCCCTCTTCGCAGCGCTCGACGCGCGCCAACTTTTCGCGCGTGACACGCGTCCCGACCGGCAGTCGTGACGCGAGGCAAGCGGAGGAGGGCTTTTCGGCGACGACGAGACCGTGCTCGCGTGCGTAGCGGCGCACGTCGTCCTTGCCGAAGCCCGACTGCGACAACGGCGCGACGACCTGCCACTCGCGTGCGGCGCGCGCGCCGGGCCGGTCGTCGGACCAGTCGTCGGTGATTTCGCCGAACGCGAGCGCGTCGAAGCCCTGTGCACGCGCCCAGGGTTCCATTGCGCGGAACAGCGCCGACTTGCAGAAGTAGCAGCGGTCGCCGGCGTTCGCGCGGTAGCGCTCGTCCTCCATCTCGTCGGTCGCGATGACCTCGAGCTGCGCGCCGATCGAGGCCGCCAGAGTGCGCGCTTCTTCCAGCTCGCGGCGCGGCAAGGAGGGTGAGTCTGCGATGACGGCGACGGCACCGTCGCCCAGCACGCGCTGCGCCGCGTGCAACAAGACGCTCGAGTCGACGCCGCCCGAGAACGCGACCGCGACGCGACCGAGCGCGGTCAGGGTCTGGTCGAGGGCCTGAAGTCGCTCGGCGTACGTCTCACGCGCTCCTGCATTCGAACGCGTGCTCGAACTGGGTCTCAGGCTCGAACCAGTGTTCACCGGCGTGTTCATGGGCGCGGGGTGACTCATAGATACAACCTGATCTTGCGCACGTAACCCTCGGCGCTCTCCACGATGCGCGCGACCTCACCGTCCGACAAGGGCCGCACGATCTTCGCGGGAACTCCTGCGACCAAAGTGCGCGGCGGCACCACAAAGCCCTCGCGCACGACCGCGCCCGCCGCGACGAGCGCGCTCTCGCCGATCTGCGAGCCCGACAACAACACCGCTCCCATGCCGATCAACGCACGGTCGCCGATGCGCGCTCCGTGAAGGACGCAGCGGTGTCCGATGGTGACCTCCGCCCCGATCACGTTCGGAATGTCCGTATCCGCGTGGATCATCGTGAGATCCTGCACGTTGGTGCGCGCGCCGATGACGAGCGGCGCATCGTCTCCACGCAGCACGCAACCGAACCAGATGCCGACGTCGACACCGAGCGTCACGTCACCGGTGACGATCGCGTCCTTCGCCGCGAACGCGCCGCCCTCGAGCGCGCGGAAGAGACCCTGCCTGGCGTAGTGCGTCATAGGTGAGGGAACCAACAGCCGGTGGGTTGTTGGAGAACCTGCGGAAATAGGAACAGGATGGCCAACTGTCCGCCGTTGTGCAGCGCGTGCACGGACCAGCAGGCAGCCAGGCTCTGCGTGCGCTCGCGGATCCAGCCCAGCAGCACCGACAGCGCAAAGATCGGCAGGAACGCGTCGAACCCGTGCAAGGACGCGAAGAGGATCGATGTGATCGCGATGCCGGCGACGGGGCGCGCGATCTGCACGATCGTCGGCTGCAACAATCCGCGGAACAGCACCTCTTCGAACAACGGTTGCACGAACGCGCCGATGATGAACGGAACGAGGCGCTCCTCGGGGGACAACTGTGAGAAGCGGCTGACGATGTCCTGCTCGTGGACGTCGTGGCCGATGAAGTGCAAGGACATCGCCCACACGATGCCGATGCCGAAGAAACCGGGGATGCAGGCGATGTACGTCGCGCAGGCGGCCACGATCGCGCGCACGTTGCCGCTCGCGCGCAAGCCGAAAGCGGCCAGACCTGTCTGCCCGAACACGGCCGCGATCGCCAGCGCACCGAGCGATGCGCATCCGAAAAGCGCCGCGCTGAACTCGAGCTCCACCGTGATGTCCTCGTGATCAGGGCGGAAGAACAGCCCGACGACCGCGACGCCGAGGATCAGGCACACGAGGAGCAGGATCACATGCAGCAGGTTCCACGGCGTGCGCACGCGCTCGATGCGCGGGCTCACGAAGTCGACGACGAAGCGCGCGATGCGCACTCCTCCGACCGAGAGGGCGATCAGCAGGAAGCCGAACAGGACCGCGCCCAATGACACGGCAAATCCGGACGGCAGCTTGCGCGCGAGCGCGGGCCCGAGTGCGAGCGTCGCGAGGGAGCTCACTGCTTGCGCGCCGAGGCGTCGGCGGTCGGCGTCGCGATCAACCCGTCCGTCGGCGAGCTCGCGTTCGCGTAGAGCTTGCGCGGGATGCGGCCCGCGAGGAACGCGTTGCGACCCGCCGAACACGCGTCGCGCATCGCTGCCGCCATGCGCAGCGGGTCGCGCGCGCTCGCGATGCCGGTGTTGAGCAGGACGCCGTGCGCACCGAGCTCCATCGCGATCGCGACGTCGGACGCCGTGCCGACGCCCGCGTCGACGATGACGGGAACGGTGACGAGCTCGAGCAGGATGCGGATCGCGTTCGGGTTCAACACACCCTGACCGGATCCGATCGGCGAACCGGCCGGCATGACGCTCTTTGCGCCGAGTTCCTGCAGGCGCACGCCGAGGCGCGGGTCGTCGGAGGTGTAGACGAGCACGTCGAAACCTTGCGCGACGAGCTCTTTGGTCGCTTCGAGCGTGCCGATCGGATCGGGCAGGAGCGTCTGCGTGTCGCCGAGGACTTCGAGCTTCACCAACTTGGTCTGCAGCACATCGCGCGCGAGCTCCGCCGTGCGGATCGCCGACTTCGCGTCGTAACAACCGGCCGTGTTCGGGAGGATCGTGTAGCGCTTGCGGTCGATATGGTCGAGGAGCGACGGTCCCGCCTTCGCATCGAGGTTGACACGGCGGACTGCAACGGTGACGCACTGCGTGCCGCTGATGTCGAGCGCCAGCGCAGTCTCTTCGAACGTGCGGTACTTGCCCGTGCCGACGAGCAATCGCGAGGTGAGGCGCATGTCGCCGATGCAGAGAGGCTCGTCGCTCATCCACGCCGGCGTGCTGTGTCGTTCCGCGCTCATGTTCATCCCCCACCGACGAGCGTCACGACCTCGACGCGGTCGCCGTCACGCAGGAGGGTCGCCGCCCGCTCCGATCGCGAGACCAACCGCTCGTTGAGCTCGACCGCGACCACTTCCGGCCGCAATCCGAGGTCGAGCACGAGCGCGTCGACGCTGGTGCCGCTCGGGATGGAACGCGCTTCACCGTTGAGGGAGATGCGCAGAGTGGCGGTGTCGATGGTCATGACGGTCCGGATGCAAGCGCGACAGTCTACGGTTTGCAGCGCCGGCGCGCGCGATCGCGGGACGAACGGGTTTGCATCGGCGTCGGAGGTCGGACCCCCGACGAGGGGCCGTGCGCGCAGACTGGGTCGGCGTCTCGTCAGCCCCTTCCGCGAAGACAACTTGATTGGGCGTAGAATCACGTTCCCCGACGGATACAGCTCCCTGCATGCGCTCGCTCGCAATTGGTCTCGCTCTTCTGCTCGTCGCCGCGCTCGCGTGGGTAGCGTGGAGACCGGCGATTTCCGCTCCCGTTCTGCGGCCCAGCGCAGACGGCGATGCCCCTCATTCGAGCGGAGGTCATGTGACTGCGCCGGAGGCCGGCACGGGTCTTTCCGCTCCACAATCCGACGCGGCACGCGCGCCGGCCGGCAAGCTTGCTCCGATCCAAGCCGCGAAGTCATCGGCACCGAAATCGTCGCCCAAGACCAACTGTCGCGTGCTCGGTCGCGTCGTCGACGATCAGCACCTTCCTCTCTCGGGCAGGTCCGTGCGCTTGCACGTGTTTCCAGCGGAAGGTGTCGCGAGTGCAGCGCCATCGAAATCCTCCTGGAAGACGACGACGGGACCGATGGGAACGTTTTCGATCGACGCCGACACTGTGCTCCCGATCGTCGCGACGATCTCGGTCGACGGCAGCGACTGGCACTCGTCCTTGTTGCGCGAGCTCGGCGATCGACCGTCGAGCGACGGACCGGCGCTCGTTGCGGGAGAGAACCTCGTCGGCGACCTCGTGCTCGAGACGAACGGCGCTGTCGCGGGGCGAGTCGTGTCACCCGACGGTCAACCCGTTTCCGGTGTCGACATCCGACTCACTGCTTCCGACCCGACGGGCAACTCTCGCAGCGCCTACTCCGATCGCGAGGGCAAGTTCAAGGTGAGCTGCGTTTCGCCCGGCACCGATCACCTCGACGCGCTCGTGAAGCAACTCCCCCGTCTGACGAACAAGGAAGTCCGCGTCGCGCGCGCCGAGACGACGCAGCTCGGCGACGTCGTGCTGCCCGAACTGCCTCAGATCCGCGGCGTCGTCGACGACGAGAAGGGCGCGCCGATCCCGGGCGTGAAGCTGACCGGCGCTCCGCATACGCATCAAGGTTACTTTGTGGAAGCGACGACGCTCGCCGACGGCACGTTCGCGTTCGATCTGCCTCAGACCTGTCCGTACGTCATCGACATCACGTCCGCTCCGGGGTTCGACCCGTGGAAGGCGGACAAGAGCGCGCGCATGTTCGATCCGGGCACGAAAGACGTGCGCATCGTGCTCGTGCACGCCGCGCTGACGACGTTCCACGTGCTGGATGCGGGAACGCGCGCGCCGATCGAGCACTTCGGTATCCGCGTCACGCGTATCCCGCATGTTGGCGAGGAGTGGATGGATGGCGAGCCCAAGCCGATTGGGATCCATCAGTACGTCGGCGGAAGCGTCACTTTCCCGGCGACTCCCGGCTTGTTCAGCGTCGTGGTCACGGCGCGCGATCATGCGCCCTTCGAAGGCGCCGTCGTGCACGATGCCGGCGCGCCGGGAGATCAGACGATCGCGCTCGCGCGCGCGTCGCGCCTGATCGGGCGCATCGTCGTGGATGGCGTGACGATCGAGTCGGTGAAACTAGAACTCGAGAGCGAGTGGCTGGGCCGCGCGAATCAGCCCGACGCATCCAAGTGGTTCCACGACGTCGACGGCTATCTCGGGCGCAAGCAACAAGCCCGAATCGGCGGCGATGGCGCGTTCGCTTTCGACGAGCTCACTGCCGGCACGTACCAGTTGCGCATCGACGGCGAGGGTGTGGCGCGCAAGATCCTGCACGACCTGCGCGTGCCGCGCGCAGACACGCTCGACCTCGGCCACATCGACGTCGTGCGTGGCGCGACCGTGCGCGTGCGCGTCCTCACGACCGAGCCCGAATCGCCGGTGGGGATCGGGCTGTGGATGGACCAAGACATCGAACGTCTGACCCACGTCGAAAGACCCGACGGAATATTCGAGTTCGTCGATGTCGAGGCCGGACCTCACTGCCTGCGGTGGTCGATCAACTCCGGCTGGGATGCGCCGGAGCGTGATCCCGACATCCAGCGCTTCGATCTCGTCGCGGGCGAGACGCGCGAAATCGTCGTCGACGCGCGCGCGCCGCCGCCGTGCACCGTGACCCTGCACGTCACGCGCGGCGGGAAACCGGTCGCTGGCGTCGGACTCTCTGCGTCTTCCAAGAACGCGCAGCACGATCGCAACCGCGGCTTCGGCATCGTACCGAGCGACGCCGACGGGACTGTGACGGGATCGGTCGCGGGCGGTTCGGTGTGCGACTTGCGCGCGTGGTCGAGCACGAATTGCGCGCTCGCCGCGTTCGATGACGTAGCCATGCCGGCCGGCGGGCACGTGGAGCGCACGCTCGAGTTGCACACAGGCAAACTCTTGGTCGAGTTGCCGGCGGATCTCGTGATCCCGGACAACGGCGAAATCGTGGTCCACCTCAAGGGAGGCCCGGACGCTTGGATCCAGGTGCACGCCTACACTCCGCATTGCGTCATGCTGAACCACTCCGGTCTGGCGTGGACGAGCAGCAGCTTCGATTGCGGAGAGATGCCTGCAGGGGATTTCGACGCGACCGTCAACGTTTATCTCCTGGAACGCGATGCAGCGGAGCCCAACCGCTTGAACAACGTCGCGCTGCGTCCGGAGTACAAGAACAAGGTGACCGTCGAGGAAGGACACGAGGCCAGGATCGTCGTGCCTTGAAGCAAGGCGCTTGATACCGCGGGGGACGAGACGCCGTGCTTGTCGTGGTTGATCGGGTTGCTGACAATGCAAACGCACCGCTCGCAACATGCGCGCACTACTCATCATCGCGACCCTCTTGACGTGCGGGCTCCTGCTCGCGCTGTGGTTCAGCCACCGCTCGACACCGAAGCCGGTCGCACCCGACGCCGCATCGACACCGGCCGAAGCAGCCACGGATCTGACACGAGACGACGTCCTCTCGCCGACAGCGGACGCGCACGAATCCGCGCGAGCAACCCCGCAGGCTGCACACACCTCAGCAGATCTCGCGACGACGAAGGATCCCGAGTGCCGCGTCTTCGGCCGCGTGATCGACGAGCACGGTGCGTCGATCGCGGATGCGAAGGTCAGCCTCTATCCAATCGGAGGCCGCTGGTCCGAGACGGTGAAGGTCGGTCTCGTCGGACCCGAGGGCCGACAGCACGAGGGCTTCGTCGTGCAGACGAACGCCGAGGGTTCGTTCCGGTTCGAGACGCCGCTGCCGACTGCAGATTGGATCGAGATCGCCATCGAAGCGGACGTCCATCACGCCAACGCCGACCGTGACTTTGGTCCGGCCGGCGGACGCAACAAACCGCGCCTCCTCGAGGGGGACAACGACCTCGGTGATTTCCGCCTCGATCCGTGCGGTGCGGTTCGCGGGCGCGTGCTGTCCGCCGCGGGACGTCCGATTCCGGAAACGTGGGTCGACGTGCCCAACGCCAACTCCGCGGGTCGACAGATCAACGTCAAGGCCGACGAACGCGGCGAGTTCCTGATCGGGCACGTCTCCGCGGGCAGTCACTCGGTGACCGCGCAGGCAACGGGATGGATCACGTCCGAGGACACGCAGATCGAAATCATCGGACTCGAGACGATCACGGTCCCCGACATCGTGCTCTCGCCGGCTTTCGTGGTTTCAGGAACGGTCGTCGACGAAAAGGGTCAGCCGGCCGTGCAGGTCAGCGTGCGCGGAACGGGCCACAACAAACACCGCTTCAACAGCCGCACGAACGACGCGGGCGAGTTCGCGCTCTACTTCGACGCCGAGGGAACATGCGCGCTCGAAGTCCGCGAGTCGCCCGGATTCGGACCCTGGGGCGGCGGTACGGACGCGAGCTTCGAGACGGGCACGAAGAACGTGCGCATCGTGCTGCGGCGCAAAGACGTGTTCACCTTCCACGTCGTCGACGCGCGGACTCGTGAGCCGATCGAGCGCTTCGGCCTGCGTGTCGATCCTGCACCGGTGCGGGGCAGCTACTCGACGGCGGTCGAGGCGAACATCCCGCTCGCCGATCATCCGCACGGTGACGTGCAGATTCCGATCGGTGCGTACGTCGTCGCGTGGGCACCGGATCACGCCCCCATCGAGACCGACGTCGTGCCTGACGCGGGTGATCCGCACATGCAGACGCTCGCGTTGCGCGGACCTTCGGGCATTCGCGGGCGCTTGGTGTTGTTGGACAAGCCGCTCTCGAAGGCGACGCTCACGCTGCAGCGCGAAGGCATCGACGAGAAGCGCACGTTCGCGTTCGAGCCCGGCATCTCGAGCACCGCAGTGCACCACGACGTCGGAGCGTGGTCAGGGCGCAAGCGCGACGTTGCGTCTTCTGATGACGGTGGGTTCGCGTTCAAAGACCTCGCACCCGGCACGTACGCGTTGCAGATCGACGGACCCGGTGTCGCGCGCAAGGAATTTCGCGGGCTCGAAGTGCCGAGAGAGAGCACGTTGCAACTCGGCGACGTCGTGCTCGATGCAGGTGCGACGATTCGCGGCGTGATCGTCGCGGAGGCAGGTGGGTCTCCACAGGGGTTCACCGTCGACCTCGGAAGGAGCTTCGCGCGGCACGTCGTGATCGACAACGTCGACGGCAAGTTCGAGTTCACGGGTCTCGAAGCGGGCGAGCACGTGCTCACCTGGTCGCGCTCGACGCAGAAGGCGTGGGGCGACGATGATCCGCATGCGCAGACGATCACGCTTGCTCCGGGCGAAGTGCGCGAGGTCATCATCGATGCAAGTGCCAGCGCTCCATGCACGCTGATCGTGCACGTGAATCGCGGCGGACATCCGGCTCGAGGCGTCGGTGTCGGCGTGCGCATCCTCTCGCGCGTGAAGGCGGGAAACTGGATCGGTTGGCCGCTCGGGAAGTGCGACGACACAGGCACGGTCACGGGACAGGTGGACGGCGATCTCACGCTGGTTCTCGAGGCGACGACGGAATCGGGTGATCCGCTCGTCGACCTCGTGCGCGATCTGCAGACCGCACCCGGCGGTCGCATCGAGCGCACGTTCGAAATCGTGCTCGGCAAGCTGACGGTCGAGTTGCCGGCTGCGATGGAGCTACCCGACAAGGGCTTGATGCGCGTCGCCCTCGAGTCACCGGGACGCGAGACGCGCTTCGCGACCGCGACGACAGCCGCTGCTCCGGGCTCGTACCACGGCAACATGGATTGGAACGGCAGGACGATCGCGTTCGGCGAGTTCGGGCCCGGAACCTACGACGCGACGGTCACCGTGCAGCGCTTCGAGCCCGATGCGCAATCCCCCAACGGGATGAAGCCCGTCAACCTGCGCGAGCCGTACAAGACGAAGGTCGTCATCGAAGCCGATCACGAAGCGAAGATCCTCGTGCCATGAGCTCCGCAGCCGATTGCGTCCACGATCCACGCGTGAACGACTCCTCCGCAAGTGACCCTTCGATGGAGGCACGCTGACCATGCGCGCCTTGGCGACCCTCGTCGTCGTTCTCGCTGTCATTTTGCTGCTCGTGCTGGTGTTCACACGGCGCGCACCCCTGCCCCCACTCGTCCCGTCTGCCGCGACCGCGCCGAGGGAGAACCGAACGGAGTTCGATGCCCACGTTGAGCTACTGAGCTCGCCCGGTGGCGCAAAGAACACAGAGCGCGTCGCGAACCCGAGCGCACAGGCCGCCGCGAAAAGCGCGTCGCCATCCGGGCCGCGTTGTCGCGTGCTCGGGCGCATCGTCGATTCGGAGAAGGTGCCGCTCGCCGGCGTGTCGATTCGCGTCTATCCGATCGGCGGCCGCTGGTCCGACGTGAGCCAGATCGCGCGCGTCGGACCCGAGGGTGTGCAGCGCGAAGAGCTCTCGACGCACACGGCCGGCGACGGCCGATTCGAGTTCGAAGCACCGTTGCCCACGTCCGACTGGGTCTCGCTCGACGTCGAGCCCGATGTCTACCACACCCTGACGTATCGCTGGTTCGGTCCCGCGGGCGGACGCAACCGGCCGCGCCTCGTCGAGGGCGACAACGATCTGGGCGATATGAGAGTGGCTTGGTGCGGCGCGGCGGAAGGTCGCGTGCTCTCGGAGTTGGGCACGCCGATCGCGGGCGTGAACGTGAACATCGAGTCCGTGAGTCCGCTCTTCCGCACGCCGAGCACCATGACGGATGCAGCTGGGCACTACGTGCTCGGACACATGACGCCGGGCGAGGAGTCCATCCACATCAGCCATCCGTCCTGCGTCGAGCACGATGCGATCGAGGCCGAGATCGAGTTCGGCAAGACGACGAACGTCCCCGACGTCGTGCTCACGCGCGCGAAGACGATCCGCGGCATCGTCGTCGACGAAGCGGGCGCGCTGGTGCAGGGCATCGACGTCGGCGCCACATCTGCGGACCGCATGTTCTCGACGTCCCGACGCACCGGTCCCGATGGACAGTTCACGATCGACGCGAGAAGACCGGGAAAGTTCGTCTTGGCCGTGCCCGAGCAGAAGGGCTACCGCGCGTGGGGCGGCGAGGACAAGGCGACCTTCGATCCGGACACGAGCGGCATCCGCATCCAGCTCGAGCGCGCGCCGGCGAAGACGTTTCACGTCGTCGCAGTGCACACGGGCGAGTCCATCGAGCGCTTCGGGATCCGTATCGAAGCCAAGCCGAAGGGCGGTGGAGTCGTCTACCGTGACGAGGCTGATCTGCCGCTCGACGATCATCCGGACGGCGAACTGTCGTTGCCGTTTTCGGGCGAGCCAAGCACCGTCCTCGTCGTCGCGCCCGGCCGTACCGATCTCGTCACCGACGTCGCGAACGGCGCCGGCACGCAGACGCTGGCGCTCTCGCCCGCGTGCAAGCTGAGCGGGCGAGTGATGCTCGACGGGAAGCCGCTCGCTGCGGCTGCGCTCGAGTTGCAGATGGACGGCGTCGATCCAGATCACACGCTCGATTTCATGCCGGGCGCGATGGGTGGAGGGATCCAGTACGACCTCGGCAGCTACGCCGGTCGCAAGCGCGCGTACGTCACGGGCGACGACGGCAAGTTCGCTTCGGGTGATCTCGCGCCGGGCACGTATGCGCTCCAGATCGAAGGCCATGGCGCGGCGCGTCTGTGGCTGCGAGGCATGACCTTGAAACCGGAGGAGTCGAGGGACCTCGGTGACGTCGAGGTCTTCGCCGCTGCGACGGTGCGCGGTGTGCTCGTCGCCGGAGCAGACCAGTCGCCGATCGGCTTCCAGGTGCACTTGGATCACCACGACATGCGCCAGGTCAAGATCGACGCCATCGACGGGAAGTTCTCGTTCGCCGGACTCGCGGCTGGACACCACACGATCACGTGGGGCCGGCCGACGCAGGACTGGTACAGCGACGACGACCCGCACGAACAAGCACTCGATCTCGCACCCGGCGAGACGCGCGACGTGATCCTCGACGCGAGCGCGAGCACCCCGTGCACCGTGATCGCGCACGTGCAGCGCGGCGGAAAGCCCGCGGTGGGCGTCATCGTGTCGGTGCGCATGCGCTCGCGCACGAAGGATCGCGTGAGCACGGAACGACTCGGCGTGACGGATGACCACGGCACGGCCCAGGGTCAGGTCGACGGCGACAAGCACTTTGACCTGCTCGCGACGGACACAAGTTATGCGACGTTGGGAGAGCTGGCTCTCGACATCGATGCGATCCCGGGCGGGAGGATCGAGCGCTCCGGGGAGATCACGCTCGGCACCCTCGTGCTGGAACTCGGGCCCGCGTTGCAACCGCCGGAGTCGGGAGAGTTGAGCGTCAAGCTCCTGGACGCTCGCGCGAAACCGACGTTCCTGTTGGCGCAGACGCCGAGAAACAAGCTCACCTACGCCAGCAAGGGGCGCGTGTGGGGCGGCAGCCGGGTCGAGATGGGCGGGGTCATGGCGGGCACGTACGACGCGACGGTCTCGATCACGCGCTACGACAAGGACGCGAACGGACGTTGGACGCCGGTCGCGCTGCGCGAGCCGTACAAGACGAGGGTCGTCATCGAAGCCGATCACGAAGCGAAGATCGTCGTGCCGTGAGCGTGTGCTTGTGAGGCGCGCGCTTCGCGCGGACAATG
The DNA here is from genome assembly GCA_038330085.1 of Planctomycetota bacterium. Classification (GTDB taxonomy): domain Bacteria; phylum Planctomycetota; class UBA1135; order UBA1135; genus JAEUIA01. The sequence continues at coordinate 18,458 of JBBQNP010000043.1, forward strand.
ACCGCGGTTCGTGCTTCGTGCGGACCAACTGATGCGCGCGAGAGCAGCTCTTCTCATCGTCTTGTCGTGCGTGGCTGCGCTCGTGATCTGGTTGGTGCGCAGGGACCATCCCGAGCCGAACAACACGCACGGCTCGAGCACGATCCACACCTCGTCGAAGCCTGCCGACACGCCGCTCGAGCCACTGACCCTGACCGCCCCGAACCCGGTGCAGGCTGCACGCAAGGCGCTGGGTACGACATCCAACGTCGCGAGCGGTCTCGCGCCCGACGTGCCGCGTTCCCGCGTGTTCGGTCGCGTCGTCGACGAGCATCACGCTCCCGTCGAGAACGAGGTCGTCGAGCTCGATGCGTATGCCCAACCGTGGACGTTCACGGCATCCGATACCACGAAAGGTTCTTCGATTCCGAGCATCGAGAACCTGGCGCTGACCACGGGTGCCGATGGGATCTTCGTCTTCGAAACCTTTGCGCCGGCCGACGTCATGATGGCGATCGACGTCCAGGCACAGCTCCATCATGCGCGTGCGACGCACTACTTCGGTTCCGGCAAGGGACAGGAACCTCCCCTGCGCCCCGGTGACAACGACCTCGGCGACATCCAGGTCGAAACGTACGGCGCCGTTTCCGGACGGGTAGTCGCTCGCGATGGAACTCCGATCGTGCACGAGACGGTTTCCGTCGCGACGCGGAGGGCGAGCGGTAGCTGGAAGGGAGAGACGGACGATTCCGGTCACTACCTCATCGGTGCCGTGCCGCCCGGCAATCAGAGGGTGGACGTCATGGTGGAGGGTTGGCTCTGGAAACACGTGCCGGACGTCGTCGTCGAAGCGGGCGTCACGACGAACGTTCCTGACATCGTGCTCGAGCGTGCTCCCGAGATCTCGGGAATCGTCGTCGATGCGTCGGGCGCGGGAATTCCAGGCGTTTTCGTGCGAGCTATGCCCACGGACGGCAGCGGCGGTGGAGCGAAGGCGACGACGAATCTGGACGGCTCGTTCACGCTGAGGTTGGCGAAAGACGGCCCCTGCTCCATCGAGATTCCCGCGACGGGCGAGTTCGAGCCTTGGGGTGTCGGCGAGAGCGGCGGCCCCGCGATGCCGTTCGAGCCGGGCCGCAAGGACGTGCGCATCGTGTTGACACGCGCCGTGCGCACGACGTTTCGCGTCGTCGATCGAATCACGCGAGCACCGCTGCACACGTTCGGCATCCTGGTCCGGGAGAAGCCGCAAAGCGGATACTTCAAGGGCTCCAGCATCAAGGACATCGCGTTCACGGATCATCCCGATGCCGAGGTCAGAGTTCCTGCGACACCTGGAGCTTCCGTTGTGATCACGGGTTCGCCGGATCACGCCGACATCGAAACCGAAGTGGTGCTCGACGCGGGCTCCGACAGCGTGCAGACGCTCGCGCTCGCACCGCCCAGCACGATCGTCGGCCGCGTGCTCATGAATGGTTCTCCCCTAGCGGGCGCGTCGATCGCGTTGGGGCCGACGTGGGTGGACGATCAGGGCAATCCGTCCAACGCAGCGGTGTCGGCGCCGCATACCGTTCACAGGGAACCGGATGGATATCCCGGTCGTTTGCGCAAGCAGACCACGCGGGCTGACGGATCGTTCGACTTCACGGATCTCGCGGCGGGCATGTACGCCATGACGATCGATGCGCCCGGTGCCGGACACGTGGTGATGCGCGGGATCCGGCTCGCGGAGGCGAGCACGTCGAACGTCGGCGACATCCAGCTCGTTGCGGGCGCGAGCGTGCGCGGTCGGTTGTTGATGCCGACAGGCGATTCGCCGATCGGTTGCAACGTGCTCCTGGATTCACGCTGGGGTCCGCTGAGCGAGATCAAGCGACCCGACGGTGCGTTCGAGTTCACGGCGCTCGGCGCCGGTGCACACACGATCACCTGGACAGGCGAGCGGAAGCTGGCCGCGCCGGACGACGATCCGCACGTCGTGCACTTCGATCTTGCCGTGGGTGAAACGCGCGAGATCGTGTTCGACGCGAGAGGGAACGATGCGTGCACGCTCGTGACGCACGTGTTGAGCAACGGGGTACCGGCAGTCGGAGTCGAACTGATGGTGGACTGGAAGGGCCACAGCGATTCGTTGGGACGCACGGACGCCGACGGCAAGTGCGAAGGCCGTATCGACAGCGCTCTCGTGTTCGATCTCGTCGCCGTGTCAGCCGACAATCGCGAGCTCGGCGACGGCGGCAAGGGGCTGCAAGCCGTGTCGGGTGGACGCATGGAGCGCACGATCCGCATCGTGACGGGCACGCTCGTCGTCGAGTTGCCCACGGACCTCGTCGCTCCGCAAAGCGGCTACGTCTCGCTCGTCTTGCGCGGACGCGAAGGACATGAGAGGACGCTCGTCGCGCTCACAACCAACTCGGACACAGGTGGCGACGGCTTGCCCGTGTGGAAAGGCCGCACGATCGACATGGGCGAGCTCCCGGTCGGCGTGTTCGAAGGCACGTTGCGCTTCTTCCGCAACGAGGCGCAGCCCGGCGGAGAAGGTCCCTCGAAGCACGTCGCGGTCAGACCGGAGTGCGTCTTGCCAATGACGATCGAAGAAGGACGCGAGACGCGCATCGTCGTGCCGTGACGAATCGCGCGGCTTGAATCGGCACAGTTTGGCCACGGGATTGGGTACACCTGATCGATCCCAAGAGCAGCTTCACGGACATCGCTCGAGGATGCAGCGCATGGACCTTGCCCGTGCTTCGAACTAGGTACAGAATCCATCGGGAACCTGCTCATGCGCCGGGTCACAACCATCCTCGTCGTCCTGGCCTGCGTCCTTGGAATCGCACTGTTCCTCGACTCGCGTCGAAAGAGCGATCTCCATCTCGCGCGCGACTCAGGATCGAAAGCGATCGACAAGGTCAGCCACGCGCTCGTCGACGCTGGGCCTGCGGATGCTCTCTCGCGCGCTCCGGGCGAGAAGCTGAGCGCACAGTCGGATCCCGCGAACTTCCCGAAGTGCCGCATCCTCGGCCGCGTCGTCGACGTCAATGCTGTTGCGCAAAGCGGCGTCGCAGTGAAGTTCCACTGGCAGCCCGGATCCGAGACCGGCCCGCCCGGAGCCGAGGGCTCCCTCGATCCCGGGACACTGGAGAGCAGCACGTCTGCGGACGGCCGATTCACGATCGACGCGCCCTTGCCTGACTTCCGATTCGCGGTGCTCGTCGTCGAGCCCGAGGCACATCGTCGACGAGCCATCCGTCAGTTCGGCACACTCTACGGTACCGACCGCCGCTGTCTCTTCGAAGGCGACAACGATCTCGGCGACATCGTGCTCGACGTCGCGAGCGCGGTGAGCGGGCGGGTCGTGTCGAAGGATGGCAAGCCGATCGGCGGCGTCGCGATCTCCACGCAGGATGCGATCGAAGACGGTTTCCAGACCGACGCCCAGTCGGATGCATCGGGTCGGTTCGTCCTCGCCCACTTGGCCGCGGGTCAGCACACGTTCAACGCATCCGCGTCAGGCTGGACTTCAATCGACGTCTCCGTCGAAACGCGCGCAGGCGAAACACTCGACGCAGGCGACACCGTCCTGGTTCCAGCGCCCACGATCAGCGGAAGCGTCGTCGACGACGACGGCAAGGCCCTGCCGCGAATCCAGGTCATGAGCAACGGACACCAGACCACCACAGGCAGCGACGGCACGTTCACGCTGGACGTCGACGACGACGGTCCGTGCTACCTCTTTGCTTCCGGGCTCCCGGAGTTCTCCATCGCGAACGACCTCGATGCGCGCTTCGAGCCCGGCACGAAGGACGTACGCATCGTCCTTCATCGCCTGCCGCGCGGCACGTTTCGCGTGGTCGACGGACCGACGCGCGAGCCGATCGTGCGCTTCGGCATCACTCTGAAGTTCGGTTCGCACTTCGGCGTTGTGGGCCGCTGGGACCGGAACGGGCTCGACATGGTCGACCATCCGGACGGAACGGCATCGTTGCCGCTGTGGGCCGACACGGTGGTCGCTTGGGCTCCCGGACACGCTCCGCTCGAAACCGAGATCGCGCCCGAGGCCTTGAACGGAGCTCAAGCCCTCGCGCTGGTGCCGGCTTCAAGCCTCTCCGGTCGTCTCGTCCGCGCGGGCTCGCCAGTGCCGCATGCACTTGTACGGCTTTTGCGCGACGATGTAGATCCTGTGACGAGGCTCGAGCACGCGCCCGACCCGCAGGTCAGCAACGTTCGCTACGACCTCGGAGCGTACGCCGGTCGGCTCCGCACGACCTCGACGGACGCGAACGGTCGGTACCACTTTGGCGATCTGGCCGCGGGCACGTACGCGCTGCAATTCGATGCACGCGGCATCGCACGCACGATCATGCGCGGGCGCGTCGTGTTGCCCGAGAAGGAGCTCGAGCTGGGCGAGATCGAGCTCGCAGCCGGCGCCACTGTGCACGGCGTGCTCACCGTGCAAGCGGGTCTGTCGCCGAAGGGGTTCAGGGTTCGCATGGAGCCCGCTCTCGGACGTTGGACGACCGTGGATGCATCGGGCAAATTCACGTTCACAGACCTCGAGCCCGGCGTTCACGTGCTCGGCTGGGCGCCACCTGATCAACCGTGGTCAGCGCCCGGCAGCGCGCGCGAGCAGAGGGTCGATCTCGCGGCCGGAGAAGCTCGCGACGTGATCCTCGACGCCCGGTCCGACGTGCGCTGCGCCGTGACCGTGCACGTCTTGCGCGCGGGCAAGCCCGCCGCCGGAGTGTTCGTTGTCGCGCGCAGCAAGACTGCGGATAAGCCGCCCCGCTGGGACGACTTGATCCTGGGTGGAACCGGATCGGACGGCAGCATCACGGCCTACGTCGATCCCGGCCCCGCGTTCGACCTCGAGCCGCGGCTCGCGTCGTGGCGAGCGCTCGCCGGCACGGGCTCGGACCTCCACGCAACTGCGGGCGGAAGCATCGAAGCGACGTTCGAGCTCACCTCCGGGAGGCTGGTGCTCGTGTTGCCGAAGACCGTCGCGATTCCAGAACTGGGTCAGGTCCGCGTCGATCTGCGCGGCCCTGCCTACGAGTACATCGTCGTCACCGCGATGACACCCGGCCTTCGTGCTGCACAGGCTGCGGGTCCGGAGTGGTCAGGCGGAGAAATCGATTTCGGCGAGCTGCCTGCACGCGCGTTTCACGCTTCCATCAACGTGCAGCGGTTCGAGCGGGACGAGGGCGGGAAGTCGGGCGAGTACGTGGATCTCGTCCGCGAGAACAACATCACGGTAACGATCGAGGACGGACGTGAGACGCGCATTGTCGTCACGCCGTGAAGTCTCGAACAGAGGGAGAGCGTGAAGCCTGGACTCGAGGCGGATGGCAGTCCCAATCTTGATAGGGCGACAGTTGGGCGCGCTCGAATATTGCTCCATCGTCGTTGCGTGTTGACCCGCGATCGAGCCTTGCGGCTACACGCGCACGAACGCGCACTTCAGGTAGCTCGTCTCGGGCAGCGTGAGCAGCACCGGGTGATCCGCGCCGGCGCCGCGCATTTCAGCGAGCCATGCGTCACGCTTGGCGAGTGCGGATGCGCGCGCGAGGTACGCCTGGAAGTCGGCGGCGCGCACGTTGTAGGAGCACGAGGCACTCACCACCATCCCGCCCGGTGACGTCAGCGCGATCGCGCGGCGGTTGAGCTCGACATAGCCGCGCTCGGCCCCCTGCACTTCCCGGCGGCTCTTCGCGAACGCGGGCGGATCGACGATCACCAGGCCGAACCGTTGGCCGGCTTCGGCACGGTCGCGCAGGTCGTGCATGCAGTTCGCGCGCACGAAGTTCATCCGGTCGGAGACTTTGTTGCGCTCGGCGTTCGCGGCGGCGCGCTCGAGCGCTTCCTTCGATTGATCCACGCAGGTGACCGACTTTGCGCCACAAAGCGCGGCACGGATCCCGAACAGGCCGTCGTAGGAGAAGGCGTCGAGCACGTCGACGTCGCGCGCAAACGTGGCGGCGTGGATCCGGTTGTCGCGCTGATCGAGGTAGTGGCCGGTCTTGTGGCCCTTCACGACGTCGACGGCGTACTCGAGGCCCTGCTCGCGCACGATCACCTCGGCGGGCACGTTGCCGTGCAGCACCTCGACGTGCTTCTCGAGACCCTCGAGCTTGCGCGTCGCGCTGTCGCTCTTGTCGAGCACGCACTCGATCGTGAACGGCAGCGCCTTGCGTGCGTGATCGACGAGCTCGTCGCGCAAGCGATCGGCGGCGAGCGTGCCGCTCTGCACCACGAGCGTCTGTGCATAGCGATCGAGCACGAACCCCGGCACCACGTCGGCATCGCCGGCGATGAGGCGACACGCGCCGTCCGGATCGAGCAACCCGGCCTGCGCGCGCACAGCGATCGCGCGCGCGATGCGCTCGGCCCAGAACGTCGGACCTGGACGCTCGCTCTCGCGCGTGACGAAGCGCAGCGCGATCCGTGACACGGCGCTGAACAACGCGTGACCGAGCACGCTGCCTTGCGGGTCGACGACCGCGACCATGTCGCCGGGCTCGGCCTCGATCGACGCGACGTCGTCGCGGTACACCCACGGATGTCCGCTCGACAGCCAACGCCGCGCTTTCCCCGTGACCCGGACCGTGCTCATCGTTGGTTGAATCGAGCTCACGCGGGCCGCCCTACTTCGTTCCCACGATCTCAAGGAAGCGCGGATCGCCGTGCAGCGCATCGAGGTCGGGGTCCGTACGCGCCCACGACTGCTGTCGTTCGAGCGAGCCGCGCGTCGGCTGATTCTGCTCGATCTCCAGGCGCAAGTATTCGAACGCGAGCTCCTTGTCGCCCAGCAGCGCGTACGTGCACGCGATGTTGTACCAGGTCGCCGGACCCGGCTCGATCGAGCGCAACAGCGCGCGCGCTTCGAGCACCTTGCCGCTGCGCGCGCGGTAGCACGCGAGCAACGCGCGCATCGATTCGTCCTTCCGGATCGCCCAGGCCTTCTCGAACCACTCGACGGCCTTCTTCGGATCGTGCATGCGCACGTTCGCGTTCACCGCGAGCGACACGAGCGTGTTGCAGCGCTCGTTGCGCAGGACTTCGATGACGCCCTTCGATCCGTCGCGCTCCGCGACCGCGTCCTCGAGCGCCTGCAGACGGTCGACCGCCTTCGTCATCTGCATCTCGGCTTGCGCGGGATCGCCGGCGTCCGTGTACGAACCGCCGAGCGTCGTCTCGATCTCGGCCAGCATCTCCGTGCCCCAGTAGAAACGTTGCGCCACGTCCGAGTTGTCGAGCTGCTCGCGCGCGCGCAAGAGCAACGGGCGCGCTTCTTCGGCGCGGTTCTCGTCGCGCAGCAACCGCGCGACCCACGTCACGGCCGAGCTCGGCACGCGCAGCTCGATCAGCTCGTGCGCGTCGCCGTCTTCGACGTTGCGCTGCGCGTCCAGCGACTCTTGCAGGCGCATCTCGAGCTCGAGAAAGCGCAGGTGCTCCTCGGGATCCGCGCCGGCCGGCGTCGCCATGTGCTCGAGGATCTTCACGCGCATCTTCGAGCGCTCCTGCGCGATGCGATCCCCCTCCGCGACGCCGATGCGCGAGAGGATCTGCAGGCGCACGGGATCCTTCAACGGATCGGTGAGGCGCGTGTCGGTGATGCTCGGATTCGGCGACGCGTAGGGCTCGAAACCGATCATCTCGAACGGAACGATGCTCGCAAACGCTCGTCCGACCGCAATGCGCACCGCGATCGAGCGCGCCGCGGGCCAGGCCGCATCGCGGCGCACGTCGAGCACGAGATCGAAGGCACCCATGTCGCTCGCGAAGATCGCGTCGAGCGTCCGCGGTGAGTCGAGGTCGGCGCGCGTCGCACGCAACTGCGCTTCGAGAGCATGCGTGTGTGCACGCCGCGCGCTCTCCAGCACGAGCGAGTCGACGCCGGCCGGAACCGTGCCGCTTCCCACGGGGATCGCGAGCGCGAGCAAGCGCACCGTCTCCGCGACGGCGACGACGGCGCGCTCCTCGAGCCAGCGCACGTGAACGGCAGTCTCTTCTTTGCCGCGCAGGTCGATTCGCTCTGCGGTCAGCGCGTCGAACAGGCGCGCAGCGCGCGCGAGAGGTGCGGCCGCGGCGTCGGCGTCACCCGCGGCGAGCAGCGTGAGACCCTCGAGCTGGGCCGAGCGCGCGCTCCAGGCCCGCGCCTCGAGCGGATCGTCCGTGCGCGACGCCAGGTCGATCGCGCGCGCGTCGCGCAGTGCATCGTCACGGAGTGCACCATCGCGAGCGACGTGCGCAGCGCCGATCCCGCTCGTGAGTGCGAGGCGCACGCGCTGCTGCAAGGCCAGCCGAAGATCGAGACCCTCCTGCTGCAGCGCGTCCATCAGCGTCATGGCGCGCGCACTCTGCTGCAGGAACGCGAGGCGCGACACGAGCACGTCGATCGCATCGCGGGCGGCGCGGCGCACGCGCGCATCGGGATGCCGCATCGCGGCGACGAAGGGCGCGCGCTCGACCGCGGTCGCGCCGCCGTCCTTGGCGTCCGCCATCGCGCGCGCGCAGGGCACGAGCAACGCGGCGTACGTGGCTGCGTCCGAGCCCTCGGTCGCGGTGCGCTGCAGGCGCGCGCGGGCCAGATTGCGCCCGCGCGTGCTCGCCGCCATCAGCCCGGCTGCGCCGGCGCGCTCCCTCGAGGGCAGATCGTCGAGCAAGGCATCGAGCCGCGCGAGGGAGCCTGGATCCTCGAGGTCGACCAGGGCGCGCACGGCCGCCGCGCGCACGTCGAAGTCCGGATCGGCGAGCACGAGTGCCGCCAGCCGATCGACGCGCTGCGCCGACATTTCGATTGCGAGCTCGGGGCGTGCCAGAAAGCGCACGAATGCGGCTCGCGCAGGTGCATCAACGCCGGCCTGCGCGGCGAGCAGCGCCAGCACGGTCGGAATCGAACTCGGTCCACCGGCCAGCTCGACGACGTACGCGCGCACGCGCTGTTCGAGCGGATGCGCGCCGAAATCCGACAACGCTGCTTCGGCGGCGGCGGTCCCCTGATCGACGAGCGCCTTCACGACGTCCTCGTCGCCGTTCGCCGCGCGCGCGAAGTCGAAGGTCTGCGTCGCGGCCTGTGCTGTTGCCACGCCTGCGGGGGTCGCGGACTGCACAGGTGTCCACGCGAGCGCGATCACGATCGACACGCCGGCGATCACGACGGCGGCTCCTCTTGCGACTCCACGTGCGGGTCTTCGTCGTCGGGAGCGTGCGCGTCGGAAACGGTCTCGCCGCGCGCGTGTCGACCGCGGCGCAGCTCGAACGCGCGCCGCGTCAACCCGACCGCGCGCGCCGCGGCCGCGACGTTTCCGCGCGTCTCCTGCAGCGCGACCGACATCAGCGCCTTCTCGAACCCGGCCAGGTCGATGCCGTTCGCGAGCGCCTCGCGCGCGATCCGCTCGGGCACGCCGGACGTGGAATCGGCCAGGAACACCAGCTCTTCGGCCTCGATGTCCTCCGAGTTCTTCGACATCACGAGCACCCGCTCGAGCGCGTTCTCGAGCTCGCGCACGTTGCCCGGCCAGGGGTGAGCACGCAAGCGATCGATCGCTGCGCTCGACAGCCCGCGCGCCTGCGTGCGCGTGCGCTGCGCCGTCTCGACGATGAGCTCGCGCGCCAGGTCGCCGATGTCCGACACGCGCTCGCGCAGCGCCGGCACGACGAGGCGCACGACGGCGATCCGGTAATACAGGTCCTCGCGAAAGCGATGCGCATGCACGCGCGCCAACAGGTCAGCACCGCTCGTCGCGATCACGCGCGCGTCGAACGGCACCGGTCGCTCGGCGCCGAGCGGCTCGACGACCTTCTCTTGCAGCGCGCGCAGGAGCTTGCCCTGCATCGACTCCGGCAGGCGTTCGATTCCATCCAGCACGAGCGTGCCGCCGTTCGCGCGCTCGAACCGCCCCACCCGCGCCCGCGACGCGCCGGTGAACGCACCCTCTTCGTGACCGAACAACTCGGCTTCGATCAGCGTCGGCGCCAAGGCGGACAGGTCGACCTCGACCAGCGGCCCCCGGCTCCGGGCCGAGAGCGCGTGCAGCCTGCGCGCCGTCCGGTTCTTCCCCGAGCCGCTCTCCCCTTCGACGAGCACCGGCGCATCCGACCCGGCGACGCGCTCGAGATCGCGCTGGAACGCCCGTGACGCAGCGCTCTGGGGCCCGCTCCGCTCGCGCGCGGGTTCCTCCGGCTCGTTGCGATGACCTGGACGGCCGGAGCCAGAAGGCGTGTCGTGGACCATCGTTGCATCCCCAGGATACGCGAGGAGTGGGTGCAACACGCCGCCGAGGTCCACTCCGGCCTGCATCCGATTGACTCTTCTGACCCCAAACCTCACACTGCCCGATCTCCCCGAGCTGCGCAGACTCCGTTCCTTACCTCGGAACGGCGTCTGCGCAGTAGCAGGGGGGCGGGGTAACCCGCTCCTGGCACGCTGACACCCTGACACGAGCGGAATCACGCCCGTGCACTCCCCGATCTTTGGGAGCGCGCGTGCGTGTTTCCGTGCCCACACCACCCATGAACCCCGAAGACCTGCTGCGGATGATCGATGTCATCCACCGCGACAAGGACATCCCCAAGGAAGTCATCTTCCGGGGGCTCGAGGAAGCATTGGCAGCGGGTGTCCGCAAGCGCCTCGGCGTCGGTGAAGACCTCGTCGTGCGCATCGACCGCAAGACCGGCGTCGTCTCGATGGAGGACGACGAAGAAGAGTACGAGTTCGACCTGGCCGAGTTGGGCCGCATCGCCGCGCAAGCCGTCAAGCAAGGCTTTCAACAACGCTTGAGGGAAGCCGAGCGCGACGTGCTCTTCGAAGAGTACGAAGCCCGCGTCGGACAGCTCGTGAACGGCGTCGTGCAGCGCTTCGAAGGTGATTACCTGGTCGTGAACCTGGGCAAGGTCGAAGCGTATCTCGGCAAGGAAGACCGCGTCCGCGGCGAGACCTTCAACCCCGGCGACCGCATCCGCGCCATCATCGTCGAAGTGCGCAAGGACGGATCGCGCGTGCGCATCCTCGTTTCGCGCACGCACCCCGACCTCGTGCGCTGCCTGTTCCAACTCGAAGTGCCCGAGATCGCCGATGCGATCATCGAGATCAAGCGCGTGGTCCGCGAGCCGGGCTACCGCACCAAGATGGCCGTGCTGTCGGTCGACCCCAAGATCGATTCGATCGGCGCCTGCGTCGGCGTGCGCGGCTCGCGCATCAAGGCGGTCATCGACGAGCTGCGCGGGGAGCGCATCGACATCATCAAGTGGAGCGATTCGCTCGAGACCTTGATCCAGAACGGCTTGAAACCCGCGACGATCGACATCAACAACATCTACCCCGACATCGACACGCGCTCCGCCGTGGTGATCGTCGACGAGGACCAGCAGTCGCTCGCGATCGGCAAAAAGGGCCAGAACGTGCGCCTGGCCAGCAAGCTGTGCGGCTGGGACATCGACATCAAGACGCGCCACGAATTCGAAGCCGACCAGTCGGGCGGCGGCAGCCCGAGCGAGAACCCCGACGGGGGTGACGGCACAGGTTCAGGCGAGGGATCGGGCGGCGAAGCCGGATCCGCTCCAGCTGCCGACTCGAGCACGGGATCCACGAGCGGCTCGACCCCAGGTTCCCCCACCCGACGAGCTCTGGCCTGAGGCCCACGGGCCGCACCCGTTTCCTGGCTGGGTTTCCCGGCTGAGGAGGCGGTGAGCGCCCCCCTGGCCCCGCTTGCTTCCCACCGAACACGACACGCAGAATCGGACCCACTTGAGCCAGAAGACACGCATCCACGACCTCGCCAAGGAGACCGCACTGAGCGGTCCGGAGCTGGCCAAGAAGCTCCGCGACTGGGGTTTCCCCATCAAGTCGCACATGTCGGCCCTCGAGGAGTTCGAGGAGCTACAGATCCGGGGTCAGCTCCTCGCGCGAGGCCTGATCAAGGAGGCGAAGGCCGCCGCGGGCGAGTCCGAGGAGATCTCCGGCGGTCTCGTCCTCAAGAAGAAAAAGAAGAAGCGCGGCATCGAGGAGTCGCCCGACACGAGCGACACGGTCGAGACGCCGGTCGAACCGGTCCGCAGGGTCGAAGCGGCTCCCCTCCGCGCGACGGTGGGCGCTCCGGAGATCGAACGTCCGCGCACGGGCCCGAGCGTGCTGGAGCACGCGCCGGTCGAGCACGCTCTACCCTCGGAACGTACTGCGCACGAGAGCACGCACCTCGAGCACGCCCCGACCCGTCACGAGCCCGCGCGGCATGAGCCTGTCCATCACGAACCGGCACACGCGATCGCCGCGAGCGCGCACGCCGGCACGATCGAAGCACCGGTCGAAGAGGGCGACACCGAGATCGCTGCCGAGACGCGCATCGTCGAGATGACGCCTTCGAAGCCGCCGGTCGTCGAAACCGTCCAGGCCGTCGAAGCCCCCGCGGCACCCGTCGAAGTCGACCCCACCAAGCCCGTGCGCCGCGGCAACGTCGTCGGCTTCGTCGACCTCTCGAAGATCAAGAGCCAGCCCCAGAAGAAGACCGAGTCGCGCCGCCTGCGCTCGAAGGACGACATCGCTCCCGACGTCAAGCCGACGCTCGGTCACGACAAGAAGCGCGCGCTCGTGCGCGGCGACCGCGGTCCGCGCGGACAGCTCACCGCCGGTGAATTGCGCGAGCGCGAAGCAGGACGCTTCCTGCGTCGCACCGGTCCGGGAGCCCGCCCCATGGGCGGTCCAGGTTCGGGACCGTCCGGTCCGCGCATCGGCCGCCGCGACGAATCGAACCTCTCACCGCACACCGGCGAACAGGTCAAGGTCGACGCGCCCGTGTCGGTCAAGAAGCGCGCCGAGAAGCTCGCGATCAAGTCGGGTGACCTGCTCAAGGTCGCGTTCCGCCAGCTCGGGTTCGGCGCGGTCAACATCAACTCGATGCTCGACCAGGACACGGCGATGTTGCTCGCCGGCGAGTTCGGCGTCGACCTCCTCGTCGTGCAAGAGGTCGCAGCCGAAGAGGCTCTGATCAACGAGCTCAAGCAGAAGCGCACCGGGGTCGACAGCGAGGAGCTGACACAGCGCCCGCCGACCGTCGCGTTCCTCGGTCACGTCGACCACGGCAAGACGACGCTGATCGACTCGATCCGCAACTCGCGCGTCGCGGAAGGCGAAGCCGGCGGCATCACGCAGCACGTCGGCGCCTACCAGGTGTCGACCAAGAAGGGCCACAAGCTCACGATCATCGACACGCCCGGTCACGGCGCGTTCACCGCGATGCGCGCGCGCGGCGCGAAGGCCGTCGACATCGTCGTGCTCGTCGTCGCCGCCGACGACGGACCGATGCCCTCCACGCGTGAGGCGCTCGCGCACGCACAAGCGGCCAAGGTCCCCGTCGTCGTCGCGCTGACGAAGATGGACAAGCCCGACGCCAACCCGCAGAAGGCGATGGAAGGCCTCTCGCGCATGGAGCTGATCCCCGAGGAATGGGGCGGCGGCACCGCGATGATCAAGGTCAGCGCGCTCAAGGGCACCGGCGTCGACGAGTTGCTCGAACGCGTGTTCCTCGAGAGCGAAGTGCTCGAGCTCAGGAGCCACCCGCAAGGTCCGGCGCAAGGCGTCGTGATCGAAGCCGCGGTCAGCGAAGGCAAGGGCATCGTCGCTCAGCTGCTCGTCAAGGACGGCACGCTCAAGCGCGGCGACGTGATCCTCGCGGGCGAGGGTTACGGCAAGGTGCGCTCGATGCACGACGACCGCAACAAGACGGTCGACGAAGCCGGACCCTCGATGCCGGTCGAAGTGTCGGGCCTCTCAGCACTCCCGGGCGTCGGCGAGACCTTCTACGTCATCGCCGACCTGGCGCAGGCGAAGGAAGTCGCCGAAGAGCGCGAGCGCAAGAACCGCGCGATGTCGTTGACCGAACGGCGCACCGTCACGGCCGAGTCGCTGATGCGCGCGGTCGCGGACGAGAAGCGCTTGACGATCAACATGATCGTTCGCGCCGACGTGCAAGGCTCGGTCGAAGTGCTCAAGAGCACGCTCGGCGAGCTCAAGCACGAAGAGGTCGAGGTCAAGGTGCTCCTCGCCGGCGTCGGCGCCGTAACCGAGAACGACGTCAACCTGGCCGCGACGTCGAGCGCGATG
>JBBQNP010000044.1:0-32206 GCA_038330085.1 Planctomycetota bacterium
CGAGCGGTGCCACGCACCTGCCGCAGGAGTACCCGCGGCAAGTTCCAGGCACCACTCGCTCTCGCGCAACCCGTCCCCCAATTAGGGGGCCGGCGCGAGCCGTGACCGGTACCCCGGTCGCGACTCGCGTCGGTCGCAACCGCGCCGGAGGCGCGGAATCATCTTGTCGTTGCTCCTCACCCGTGCGTTGCGCAGTGCGTGTCACCCCGGACTACACCACCGGCGCCCCAATATCCCCCGGCGTGATCGCCCCCTTCGCAAACACCGCAGCCCGCCTCAGCACATTCTCCAACTCCCGCACATTCCCCGGCCACTTCCACTTCTCCAGCGCATTCATCCCCGCATCCGTGATCCCGATCTTCTTCCCCATCTCCTCACCGATCCTCGCCAAAAAGAACTGCACCAAATGCGGCACATCCCCCCCCCGCTCCCTCAACGGCGGCAACGTGATCGTGATCACATTCAACCTGAAATACAGATCCTCCCTGAACTCACCCTTCCTGCACATCGCGACCAAATCCTTGTTCGTCGCAGCCACCACCCGCACATCCACCCGCTTGCTCACATTCGACCCAACCGGCCTGACCTCTCCATCCTGCAGCACCCGCAACAGCTTCGACTGCATCGCGAGCGGCATGTCCCCGATCTCATCCAGGAACACCGTCCCCCCATCCGCCACCACGAAGTGCCCCGCACGATCCACGACCGCACCGGTGAACGACCCCTTCTTGTGACCGAACAATTCACTCTCCAGCAAGTTCGCCGGCACCGCCGCGCAGTTCTCCGCGAGGAACGGCTTGTCCTTGCGCGTGCCGAAATGATGCAGCGCCTTCGCCACCAACTCCTTGCCCGTTCCGGTCTCGCCGTGCACGAGCACGCTCACGTCGCTCTTCACGACCCTCTCGAGCAACCCGAACATCGCCTGCATCGGCTTCGAATCACCGACCATCCCGAAGCGCATCGGGATCTCGCCCTCGATCCTCTTCCCTGCGACCGGCGCCGTCAGCTCGCGGAACAACGCCGCAACTTCGTCGAGCCGCCCGAGCCTGCGCGCCTCCTCGACGAGACCCTCTAGGCGCGCGCGCAATTCCCCCATCGCCTTCTCGTCGGTCATCTCTTCGTTGGTCACGCGCAAAGACTACCGCGCGTCCTTGGCAATGCGTTTCAACCGCGCGTATTGCAGCAGCAACATCTTCGTGCCGTGCGCCGGGAACCGCACCGTCGCACGCGCGTTGATGCCCGACCCCTGCAACCTCTCGATCGTGCCGCGCCCGAAGTGCTCGTGCTCGACGCGGTCGCCCACGTCGAACGCCTCAGCCTTCCCACCGTCATATTCCCCGAGCATCTCGTCCTCTTCCTTGTCGGGCTCGTACCCCTCGAGAAGCGCGGGCGGGATCTCACTCAGGAACCTCGACGGCACGCGAAATCCAAACTGCCCGAAGAACTGTCGTTGTTGCGCGTGCGCCAGGAACAGCCGCTCTTTCGCGCGCGTGATCCCGACATAGAACAACCGCCGCTCTTCCTCGATGCCCGACTCCGGTCGCCCGCCCGACACGTCGGCGATCGCGCGCGCGTGCGGCAACAATTCCTCTTCCAGCCCGGCGATGAACACCACTGGGAACTCGAGCCCCTTGGCCGAGTGCAACGTCATCATCGACACCTTGTCCGTGTCGTCCTGCAGCGCATCCGTGTCGTTGACGAGCGCGATGTCCTGGAGGAACCCGCGCAATCCGCCCTCGAACGGCTCGACCCCCGGTGTCGTGTCCTTGCGCGACTCTTCCACCATCGTGTCGTACGCGGCGGCGTGCACGACGAGCTCGTCGACGTTGGCCTGCCGGTCGTTGGTGGTGTCCTCGTCCATCTCGGACAACCAGCGCTCGTAGCCGATCTCCTCGAGGATCTGCTCGAGCGCCAACCCTGCCGATTCATCCCGCAGCGGAGCGATCTTCGCGAGCAACGCGGAGAAACCCTCCAGCCCCGCACGCCCGCGACCGCGCACTTGCGCGAGGACCTCCGTCGACTTCACGGCCTCGCTCATCGAAATGCGCCTGTCCAGAGCGAAGTTCGCCACGATCTCGACGCTCTTGTCGCCGATGCCCCGCGCGGGCACGTTCACCACGCGTCGGAACGCGACGTCGTCGGCCGGGTTCGCGACCAACTTGGCGAACGCGATCAGGTCCTTGATCTCGCGCCGGTCGTAGAACTCCAACCCCGCGACGATCTGGTAGGGGATGCGCCCCAGC
The DNA here is from genome assembly GCA_038330085.1 of Planctomycetota bacterium. Lineage (GTDB taxonomy): Bacteria > Planctomycetota > UBA1135 > UBA1135 > JAEUIA01. The sequence goes on from JBBQNP010000044.1 coordinate 2,244, forward strand.
CGCAGCGCAGTCTCGAGCGCACGCTGCATGAAGTTGACGCGGTAGAAGACGGCGATGTCGCGCGGCGAGCGGCCCTCCGCGATCAGCCCCTTGATCTGGTCGGCGATCTCGTGCGCTTCGTCGTTCTCGTCCGCGGCCTGGAACGCGACGATCGGGCGGCCTTCGCCCAACTCGCTCCACAAGTCCTTCTGCTTGCGCTCGGCGTTGCGCTCGATCACCGCCTGCGCCGCCTTCAGGATCTTCGTCGTCGAGCGGTAGTTCTGCTCGAGCTTCACGATGCGCGGCCCGGGGAAGTCCTGCTCGAAGTCGAGGATGTTGCGGATGTCGGCGCCGCGCCAGCCGTAGATCGACTGGTCCGGATCGCCGCACACCGCGACGTTGCCGTGCCCCGAACCGAGCAACTTCGTCAAGCGGTACTGCACGTGGTTCGTGTCCTGGTACTCGTCGACCATCACGTGCAGGAACCGGTTCGCGTACGTGTCGCGCACGCCCGGATGTGCTTCGAAGATCTCGTGCACCTTGACGAGCAGATCGTCGAAGTCGAGCGCGTTGTTCTTGCGCAGAGCCTCCTGGTAGAGCTTGCGCATGCGCACGAAGACCTCGGCCTCGATGCCGGCTTCGGCGAGCTCGCCGTCACCCGCCGCCAGACCCTCGGTGCGCTCGAGCCCGTTCTTCCAGTCGCTGATCCAGGCCCCCACCATCGACGGCTTGAAGCGCGTCGTGTCGAAATCGGCGTCCTTGATGAGCTGCTTCAAGAGCTGGTTGCGGTCGCTCGTGTCGTAAATCGTGAAGTCGCGCGTGAAGCCCGGCAGGATCTCGATCTCACGCCGCAGGATGCGCGCGCACATCGAGTGGAACGTGCTGATCCACGCACCCTTCACGGGCAAGATCGCGTCGACGCGCTCGCGCATCTCGCGCGCGGCTTTGTTCGTGAACGTGATCGCGAGGATGCGCCACGGCTCGACGTTGCGCTCGCGCACGAGCCACGCGATGCGGCGCGTGATGACGCGCGTCTTGCCCGAACCCGGTCCGGCGAGGATCAAAAGCGGACCGCGCTCGTGCGTGACGGCCTCGCGTTGCGCCGGGTTGAGCCCGACCAGGAGATCGTCCGCATTCCGGCCGCTGGTCGGACCCGGTGTCCCCCCAGGCACGGCGCCGGCGTGCGCTCCCTGCTGCGCGAACAAGCCGCCCGCGAGCGGATCGCGCGAGAGTTCGCCGCCCTTGGCGTGCAGGTTCGAGGTCGCATTCTTCGCATTCATCGGCGGAGCAGTCTAGCAGATCGCAGCTCGCCCTCGCCCTCGTCGAAGCGTGTGCAAGAGGTGCTGGAGAGCGAACCGTACGGGCTCGAAACGACGAGCGCGATGCTCAGTGATCCGTTCAGCTCGCGCGTACGACGAAGCGCAGCGCGGGGTTTGCGCCGAGTGCGTCCTCGCGCGAGACTGACGGGATGCGACCGCGCGTGGTGATCGTCGGTGCAGGCTTCGGCGGCCTGCAGGTCGCGCGCGCGCTGCGCAAGTCACCGGTCGACGTGCTCGTCGTCGATCGGCGCAACCACCACCTGTTTCAACCTCTCCTCTACCAGGTGGCGACTGCGGCGCTCAGCCCCGCCGACATCGCTGCGCCGATTCGCAAGGTCTTGCGCAAGCAGGAAAACACCACAGTGCTGCTGGGCGAAGCGACCGCCGTGCGTCTCGCCGACAACGTGATCGTCGTCGACGGCCGCGACATCCGCTTCGACTGGCTCGTGCTCGCGGCGGGCGCGACGCACAGCTACTTCGGACATCCTGAGTGGGAACGCTTCGCACCCGGGTTGAAGACCGTCGAGGACGCGACCGAGGTCCGTCGTCGATTCTTGCTGGCATTCGAGAGCGCAGAGCGGACCGACGACGAATCGGAACGTCGCGCAGCGCTGACCTTCGTGGTGGTCGGCGGTGGTCCGACGGGTGTCGAGCTCGCCGGGTCGATGGCGGAAATCGCGCGCAGCGTCCTGCCCGGTGACTTTCGCCGTGCCGACCCGCGCACGGCGCGCGTCGTGCTCGTCGAGGGCGGACCGCGCGTTCTCGCGGCGATGTCGAAGGCAGCCTCGCAATCGGCCGAGCGACAACTCCACGGTCTCGGCGTCGAAGTCCGAACCGGACAACCTGTCACCGCGATCGACGCGACGGGCGTCATGCTCGGCACGGATCCTCATGGCACCGAGCGCATCGAAGCGCGCACCATCCTCTGGGCAGCCGGCGTCACCGCTTCGCCGCTCGGCGCGAGCCTCGGCGTGCCGATCGATCGAGCGGGTCGCGTCGAAGTCGCACCCGATCTCAGCGTGCCCGGACATGCGCGTGTGTTCGTCATCGGCGATCAGGCGCGCGTCGTCGACTCGCGCACGCAGCGGGACGTGCCCGGCGTCGCGCCTGCTGCGATCCAGATGGGTACTTACCTCGGGCGCGTGATCGCCCACGAAACGAAAGCGCACGCCGATGGAAGCACCGCCACGCAGCGCAAGCCGTTCGCGTACCACGACAAGGGCACGCTCGCGACGATCGGTCGCAGCCGCGCGGTTGCCGACATCCACGGCCGACACTTCTCGGGCTTCATCGCCTGGTCGCTCTGGGCCGGCGTTCACATCACCTACCTCGTGCGCTTCCGAAACCGCGTGTTCGTGCTCATGAGTTGGCTCTGGAGCTACGTGTTTTTCGACCGCGGAGCACGCCTGATCACCGGCTCGACGAAGTTGCGTTGACCGCGCGCCGCGCGCGTGTGATGTTCGCGGGATGAACGTGTCGAAACCGACCAGCCCGCGCATCATCGGGGCGCTGGTGCTGATCACGCTCGTCGCGTTCGCGCTGCGCTGGCCGGCCGTGCATCGGATGTTGCCGCACAATCCGGAGCCGGACGCGTTCCTTGTCCTGCACGCGCAGCAGTTGGACGGCGATCCGGCGCTGCCGATCGGTTGGGAGTTCTCGGAGCGCTATCCGACGCTGTTGACCCGCATCTTCGCGTCCATTCCGCAGCGCGAGCCTCTCCCAGGACTCACGGGCGACGCGCTCGAACAGGACGATCTCGCGTGTGCAGCGGCGCCGTACGTGCACGGGCGCACAGTCATCCTGCTGCTTTCGATACTGCTCATCCCGTTGACTTGGATCGTCGCGCGTCGCTTCGTCACCCCCGGCGCGGCACTGATCGCCGCCTGGTTGATCGCGACGAGCTCGTTGCACGCGCTCTTCTCGACGCAAGCGCGGCCGCACGGCGCGGAGGCGACGCTCTGCCTGCTCTCGGTCTGGGGCGCACTGCGCATCCTCGACCGACCCTCTCCACTCCGCATCGCCATCGGCGCACTGCTCGCATCGCTTGCGATCGCAGGACTCCAAAGCGGACTGTTCACGCTCTTCCCGCTGTGCATGGCGCTCTTCCTGGCCGAAGGATCGACGCGCGCCAAGTGGTTGCGAGCTGGGATCGTGCCTGCGATCGCGCTCGCATCCGCATTCTGGGCCTACCCCGTCCTGCCGCACATCGACTCGACCGGCGTGCACCTCGGAGGAGCCGGCGGTCACGAGTTCTTCTTCAGCCAGCTCAACTTCCACGGGCTCGCCGTCGCGACCACACTCTTCTTCGGCCACGATCCGTTCCTGCTCGTCGCCACACTGTTTGCCCTCGCGCTCAGCATCGGATGGCTCGTCCGTCACTTCTCGAATCTGCTGCGCGGACGCAGACCCACGCTCGCGGTCGCACTCGCCTACGTCGTCCCCTACTTCGCACTCATCTGCGTGAGCGAAGAGATCTATGAGCGCTTCCTTCTCCCTCTCCTTCCCTGGTGCGCGATCCTCTCGGCCTGGGCGTGGATCCCCTTCTTCGACCTCAACCGCACCTCGCGCACGCTCGCCTCCACCATTCGCGCGCTCGCGCTGATCTCCCTCCTCATCCCGCTCGTACCGCTGATCCAATTCGCGCGCGTTGCATTCCGGCCCGACTCGCTCGAAGAAGCATCCTCCTGGATCCACGCGCACGTTCCCATCCAGGACCGCTTGATCGGCAACCCCTACCTCTCACCGCCGCTGCGCTTCGATCCAGCCACGCTCGAGTCCCTGCGCAGCGACGGATCCGCTCGTTCGAACGTGTGGATCGCATGGCAAATGGCGCATCCGCGAACGGAGCCCGGCGTGAAGCTCACACCCCTGCCCGCCATCGTCGCTCGCGCACCCGAGACAGATCCCCAACTCGACGCCTGGATCGAGCACGAATCACCCCACTGGGTCATCCTCGAACTCTCGCGTCGCATGAGCCAACTCCCAGCCGTTCGCCGCATCCAAGCCTGGGCCGACTCCCACGGCGACATCGTCTACGACTCGACCGGCACCGCGCCCGACGTGCTCGACAAAGGCCTGATCGACTACCAATCGATCATCGACTTCGTCCCACGCCTCATGCGCACGCGCACATTCGGTCCGCCGATCCGCATCTGGAAGATCACGCGCTGATACCGCCATCGGCCGCCACCTAGCCGGCCGGCGCGAGCCGACCTGTACTCAGGGCGTCTCGCGCCGGTCGGACCGCGCCGGAGGCGCGGAATCATCTTGCCGCGCGGTCATCAGCTTCCTTCGGGCGCTTCGAGCGATACCGAGCGCGTCTGAGTGATCAGCAAGGAGCGGATCGGGCTTGGCAATGCCAGCCCCCCCCCCGCTAATCCATGTGCGAGACGACGCGCTCGTCGCCCATCTGCAAGCTGATCTTGATGGTGTGGCTCGCATTGGCGAACCGCGTGAAGAAGCGCGAGAACAACACCTGATACGCGCGCAACACGCCCTTCGTCGACAACCGATACGCGAAGTCCACCAGCGTCCAATACCTCGGACCGCTCAGCCCCTGCGCATGCGCATACAACTTCGCCTGCTCGGCGACCATGTACTCCGAGTGCAGCATGTACGCGATCAAATACGGCCGGTACATCCACTTGGCCTTGATCATCCAAGGCGCAAACCGGATCAACCACGGACTCCTCACGACAATCGGCGCGAGCTTGTGCAGGTTCTCGATCTGGTGACGGTGGTTCGACAAGATCGCCGTCGTCCTGTTGAACTTCGTCGGGAACTGATCGACCTCCGCGATCGCATACCCCATCTGCGTCGTCATCTCGTTGATGTCGAACATCGGATACGGCTGCATCAGCGAGAACAGCGGGTGATCGACCTTGCACTCGATGTTCAGCCGCAGCGTCTCGAGCTCGTCTTCGATCGTCCCGCCCGGGCCACCCAGCATGTTCAACGACCCCAACCGGATCCCGTACTTCTTGATCCAGCCCGCCGCATCCCGCAGCTGCTGGCGCGTCGTGTTCTTCTTGAACACCGCGTTCCGAATGTGATCGCTCGCAGCCTCGAACGCGACGCGCGCGTACACGCACCCCGCCTTCTTCAGCAACTGGATGTGGTGCTCCGTAGTCATGTTCGCCATCAAGATGGCGTCGAACGGAAGGCCGACCTCCTTCGGATAGCGCTCGGCGAACTCTTCCAACCAGTCGTTGCGCAGGTTGAAGATGTCGTCGAGGAAGTGGACGAACTTCAGGTTGTACTTCTTGCGGACGTCGTTGATCTCGTCGATCAGGTGGCTGACCGTCCGCTTGCGCACGTAGGCCGAGTTGCGCGCGTTGTAGATCTTCTTCTTCATCGCGTGGTGGAAGCAGAAGGTGCACGGCATCGGGCAGCCGCGCTGGCTCACGAACACCTTGCGGTCGCTGTCTTTGTAGATCGCGCCCGCTTCGTAGATCACGTCGCGGTCGGGGAACCCCAAGCTGTCGAGGTCCTTGACCAGGTCGCGCTGTTCGTTCTTGACGATCTCGCCCGTGTCGCGGCGCTTGAACCAGAAGTTCTGGACGTCGTAGTAGTCCAAGCCCTGCTGCATGCGGTTGAGCAACTCGACGACCGCCCCTTCACCCTCGCCACGACAGATCGCGTCCACGCCCTCGGTCTCGATGTACTCCGGGCTGAACGTCGCGTGCGGGCCGCCGAAGATGCTGAGCACGTCCGGCAGCACCGTCTTCACCTTGGCGTTGATCTCCGCCATGTAGAGGTGCATGCCGGTCGTGACCGAGTAGCACACCACGTCGGGCGCGTACTCCGTGACCTTCGCGAGCCACTCCTTGTCGGGGACGAACAGGCACTTCGACTGGTGCCCGGCGTCTTTGATCGCGCGCGAGAGCCACATGACCCCAAGCATTTCCTGGGGCAGGTACTCGTCGATGAAGAGGACCCGCATGGGTCGGACGGCGGTGCTGATCATGTCGAGGTGCTGATCTGGTAAGAAGGCAGGTTGCCCAGGCGCGGCGGGTGAGACGGCGCACGAGCTTGCGCGATCTCAGTGTATCGGCATGCGCCGCCAGCGGGTGACGGGGCTCCGGGCGTCCTTAAAGGTTATGGGGCAATGCGCACCTGGGTCGCCGTCCTCCCCGCGCAATACCGGCCCTTTCGAGCGTGCATCGCTCGCAGGCCCCGGATCCCATGCAAGGATTTCCAGTCGTTCCGCCCGGGCCTACCTCCGCGCTGTTCGGCGGGCGTCGCGAAAGGAACACTGAGGGCGACATGGCGCGCTACGTCGGATCGAACGTCGAACGTCCCGAGGGGCGTGCCAAGGTCACCGGTCGCGCGCAGTACGTGTCCGACTTGCACGTCAGCGGCGCCTGGTTCGGCGGGACAGTGCGTTCGCAGGTCGCGCGCGGGACGTTGCGCGGTTTCGATTTCGCTGTGGGCTTCGATCGCTCGAGCGTCGTGATCGTCGCACCCGAGGACGTGCCGGGCGAGAACGTGCAGGCGCTCATCGAGGACGACCAGCCGATCTTGTGCGCGCGTGACATCCGTCACCACGGCGAGCCGTTGTTGCTCGTCGCCGCACCCGACCTGCGCACGCTCGAGCGGGCACTGACCTCCATCGTGCCGCGCATCGATCCGCTCGACCCGCTGTTCGACATGGAGCACTCGCGCGAAGTGTTCGAGTCGGTCGCGATCGACAAGGGCGAAGTCGACGCCGCGTTCGAGCACGCGCAGGGCAACGGACACGTCGTCCTCGAGGGCACGTACCACACCGACAGCCAAGAACAGCTCTACATCGAGCCGCAGGGTTGCATTGCGTGGCCGCCCCAGTCCGACGGCACGATCGTCGTCAAGGGCTCGCTGCAGTGCCCCCACTACGTGCGCAAGGCGCTCGCGCGCTGCTTCGGTGGGACGCCCGAACGCATGAGGGTCGTGCAGATGGAGACCGGCGGCGGGTTCGGCGGCAAGGAGGAGTACCCCTCGGTCGTCGCCTGTCACGCGGCGTTGCTCGCGATGAAGTGCAAGCATCCCGTGCGGTTGATCTACGACCGGCACGAAGACCTCGCCGTCACACCGAAGCGTCATCCGTCGCGCGTGCACCACCGCACCATCGTCGATCGCGACGGGAAGCTGATTGCGCTGGACATCGACGTGCTGTTCGACGGCGGCGCGTACACGACGCTGTCGCCGGTCGTGCTCTCGCGCGGTTGCATCCACGCGGCCGGACCGTACCGCTGCGACAACGTGCGCATCCGTGGTCGCGTCGTCGCGACGAACCACGTTCCCTACGGCGCGTTCCGCGGGTTCGGCGCACCACAGACCTGCTTCGCGATCGAGCGCACGATGGACCGCATCGCGCGCGCGCTGTCGATCCATCCGTTCGAGCTGCGGCGGCGCAACATGCTGCGCGCCGGCGACACGACGGCGACAGGACAGCGCCTCGTGCACAGCGTCGGCAGCGTCGAGGTCATGGACGCCATCGCGAGAGAGAGCGGCATCGACCGTCATCCTTGGTGTGTGCCGCGCGACGGCGGCAACGCGCGCAAGTCGCGCGGGCTCGGGCTGTCGTTTTTCTTCCACGGCGCCGGATTCACCGGCTCGGGCGAGGCGATGCTGAAGGGTCGCGTGCGCGTCGAGCTCCTGCCCGACGGCCGCGTCGAAGTGCTCGCCGGCTCGACCGAGATCGGTCAGGGCACGAACGCGATGTTCCTTGCGATCGCAGCGGAGACGCTTGGTTGCGAGACGTCGGATGTCGTCATCGCGACGCCCGACACGGCGCGCGTGCCCGACTCGGGTCCGACGGTCGCTTCGCGCACGTGCATGGTCGTCGGCGGTTGCCTGAAGGATGCCTGTTGCGAGCTGGCGGCGCGCGTCGGAGGCGAAGCGCTCTATTCGTGGCGCGAGCGCGCGCTCGAGTTCCTGCAAGGCGGCGGCGACGGTCGCGTCGTCGTCACGTACGAGTCGCCCAGCGGCCTCGTGTGGGACGACGAGACGTACACAGGCGATGCCTACCCCGTGTACGGATGGGCCGCCGACGTGGCCGAAGTCGAAGTCGACAGCGACACGCTCGAGGTCGAGGTGAAACGCTTCTGGACCGCGGTCGACGTCGGCAAGGCGATCCAGCCACAGCTCGTCGCCGGCCAGATCGAAGGTGGCTCGCTGCAAGCGGTCGGTTGGTCGCACCTCGAAGTGATCAGCACGCGCGAAGGACGTTTCGAGCAGGATCGCATGGCCACGTGCATCATCCCGACGACGCTCGACACGCCGCGCTTCGACGTGACGCTCGTCGAGGTTCCCTATCCGCACGGACCGTTCGGCGCGAAGGGCGTCGGCGAGCTGCCGATGGACGGCGGCGCTCCGGCGGTCGCATCCGCGATCGAGGACGCGATCTTGGTGCACGTCGATCGCGTGCCCGCGACTCCGGAACGATTGATGCGCGCACTCGACGAACGCAGTGCTGCATCCTCCGGTACCAAGACGGGAGTGCGCGCGTGAAGCCGATCTTCTCCGCTGCGGACCCGGTCGACATCGCGTTCGAGGTGAACGGGGATCGACGCACGTTGCGCGTGCCCCCGCTCGCGCGCCTGCTCGACGTGCTGCGCGAGGACCTTGCGCTCACGGGCACGAAAGAAGGCTGCGGCGAAGGCGAGTGCGGTGCGTGCAGCGTGCTGATCGACGGCGAAGCGCAGCTCGCCTGCCTCGTGCCGGTGTGCCAGGTAGCGGGTTGTTCCGTCTTCACGGTGGAAGCTCCGGGCCTCGAGAGCATCCAGGACGCGTTCCTCTCCGAAGGCGGCGCGCAGTGCGGCATCTGCACGCCCGGCATGATCGTGATGACGCGCGCGTGGCTCGACGCGTGCGCGCGCGACGGCACCGAGGTGACGCTCGAAGGCGCGCGCGAAGCCCTCGCCGGCAACCTGTGTCGTTGCACCGGCTACGCGCGCATCCTCACCGCGGTGTTGCGCGCTGCAGAGACGGAGCGCGCGTGAAGGTCGTACGCGCACGAACGATCGCCGATGCGCTGTCCGCCCTGCGCGACGCCGGACCGGACGCGCGCATCCTCGCGGGCGGCACGGACCTCATGGTCGAGATGGAGTCGGGTCGCACGCGTCCCGACCTCGTCGTCGACGTGTGGAAGCTCGACGCCCTGCGCGGCATCCGCGCCACCGTACGCGGGCTCGAAATCGGTGCGCTGACTTCGTGCAGCGATCTCCTGCGCTCGGGTGAAGCGCGCACGCACGCCGACATCCTCGTCGAAGCAGCGCGGCAAGTCGGCGCCGTGCAGATCCAAAACCGCGCGACGCTCGGCGGCAACCTGGGCACGGCCTCGCCCGCGGCCGACTTGAACCCCGTGTTGTTCGCGCTCGGTGCCCGCGTCGTGCTCGCGTCCGCACGCGGCGAGCGCGATATGCCCGTCGAAGAGTTCGTGCGTGGCTACCGCGACACGGCGCGCGCGCACGACGAGATGATCACGCGCATCGACATCCCCCGCCGTCACCCCGACGAGCGCCGCGCGTTCCGCAAGGTGGGCACGCGCCGCGCGCAGTCGATCGCCAAGGTCGTCGTCGCACTGTCGCTGCGCTTCGACGGAGAGAACGTGAGCACTGTGCGCGCTGCAGCGGGGTCGGTGGCAGATCGCACGCTTTTGTTGAACACGCTCGGCACGTTGCGAGGCAGGCCCTTGCCGCGCGGCAGCGATCTCACGCGCGCGTGCACGCACGCCGTCGCGACCGACACCTCTCCGCGCGACGACGTGCGCTCGACCGCGGAGTACCGACGCTTCGTGCTCGCACGTCTCTTGGAGCGAATGCTGCGCGATCTCGCGCCGACCGAAACCGCATCGATGAGCTGAGCCACGCATGCAGATATTCCTCTTCGTCCTCGCGCTGCTCATGGGCTGCGCCGCGAGCATCCAAGGCGCCACGAACGCGACGATCGCTGGACGCACGAGCCTCGCGGCCGCGGTGTTCATCAACGCGCTCGTGCTCGTCGTCGCGGCGGGTCTCGTGTGGCTCGTCTCCGGCAGCAAGAACCTCGCGACCGATCCGCCGTCGCCTTGGTACCTGTACCTCGGTGGTTTCTATGGGCTCGTGATCATCGCCGGCGCAGCGTTCGCGTTCCCGCGCTTCGGTGCCGGACCGACGACCGCGCTGATGATGGCGGCACAGCTCTCCACGGCGCTGGTTCTCGACCATTTGGGCTTTCCCGGCGGCCGCATCGACGTGACGCCCGCTCGCATGCTCGGCGCGGTCCTACTGTTCGCCGGCGCGCTGCTCGTCTTGTGGCCCAAGCTCGGCCGTTGACCTGCGCCGTTCCTATACTGGACCTCATGGACTCCGGCCTACCCAGGCTTGCCGGCACCGACACCGCCGACAAGTGGCAGGACGAGGACGCAGGCGCGCGCTACGCGCTTCAGCGTTGGCGCGATCCGCGCGCGGCGTTGCGCGACCCGATGCTGGTCGAGCGCATCCTCGACCGCTACGGCGTGCGACCGTCGTTGCGACCCGTGCTCGACGTGCCGTGCGGAACGGGTCGCATGCGCGGCGTGCTCGAGCGCAGATCCATGCGGTACGTCGGCGTGGACGTGTCGATGTCGATGTTGCGCGAGGCGCAACGCTTCGGGGGCTCGGGTCTGATGCAAGCCGCCGTCGAGCGTCTGCCTTTCCAGGACGAATCGTTCGAAGTGGTGGTGTGCTGCCGGCTGCTGCATCACCTGCAAGAGCCCGAACAGATCGAAGCGGTCGTGCAGGAGCTCACGCGCGTGAGCCACCGGCTCGTGATCGCGTCGTTCTGGGATTCGGCCTCGCTGCACGCGCTGCGCCGGCGCGTCGGGTTGCGACGCTCGGAAGGTTCGCGTGGCCGGCGCGCGGTGAGCAAGCGCACGCTGCGACACATCTTCGAATCCGCGGGTGCCGAGGTCGTGGGTTTCCATCACAGCTTGCGCTTCGTGTCGCAGCAGACCTTCGCGGTGGCGTTGAAGCGCGCGCCCGTCGACGAGCGCGCGCGGCCGCGCAGGTCGCTGCGCTCGCGGCTGCTCGACATCGACCTCGACGCAGCGCCGGGCTCGCTTGGACAGGCGTGAGACTCCCACCTGCGAGACGCAGGCACGAAACCATCCGTCCGGCCGACTGATCGTCGTCGGCGCGCGCGCGGAGTGCTTCGGCGAGGTGGGTGAGCTCGTGCTGCGCGACCATGCGAGCGGCGGAAGCGGCATCGAGCGCATCGAGGTCGGCGGCTTGCGAGCGTGGTTCAAGCGGTCGATCTTGCGCGGTAGCTCCCGCTGGCGCTGGGCGCTGCGCCGTGTGCCGCGCATGCGTGAGCACGACAACCTCCGCTGGTTGGCCGATCGTTCGTTCCAGGTGCCCACACCTCTCGCAGCCGGCGCTCTCGTGCGCGGCGGGTTGCCGCTTCGGCAGTTCCTGATCACGCAGGACGTGCCTGATGCCACGACGCTCGAGTCCTTCGTGCGCACCGGCCCGAGAACCGATCGCGCGAACGTCCTCGACGAGCTCGCGAAGGAGACGGCGCGCATGCACGCTCTCGGCTTCGTGCACCACGATCTCTATCCGCGCAACGTCCTCGTCCTGCCTGCGCACCATTCACGCCGCGTGGCCTTCGTCGACGCATGGGCCGGCGGGCCGCCACCGCAACTGCGATCGAGCGCCTACGACCTGGCGTGTCTCTTCCTGCGTGCTGACCGCGAGCTCACCGGCGCGGAAGTGAAACGCTTCCTCGACGTCTATGCCACGGAACGCAGCGCACAGGGCCGCTCGATCGACGCGCGCTCCATCCTCGAGGACGCGAAGCACATCCGCGCGCGCCTGATCCGCCGCCTGATCGCGCGCCCCCACGAATTGCGCGGCGAACCTGCGCCCAGCCTCGACTGGTGACGGACTCGCTCAGGGCGCCTTCGTCGAGAGCTCGAGGTGCATCTCGCCTTCGAGGCGCACGTCCATGTGCAGCGTGTGCGCCTGTGCGCCACCGTGCTCCATCTTCTGATCACCGACCAGACCGATCTTGGTCTTTCCCGTCAGGTCGAGCGATTCGAGTCGGTTCGCGGAGAGGTTCCACAACAGCCGGCCCTCGATGTCCATCGACACGGTCATGTCGCCGTCTTCGGGCTTGGCCTTCGATTGGACCTTGCCTTCGATGACGAGCACGGCGATGCGGGTTCCATCGGTCTCGCGCACCTTTTCGTACGTGACCTTGCCCTCGCCCGTCAGGTTCTTCTCCATCTCGTTCGCCACGTCGTCGTCGGACTTCTTCTGCTCCTTGCCCTCGACGTGGAACTGCAAGCCCTTGTCGGGCGAGAGCAACATCACGAAGGCCTGGCCGTCGATTTCCCAAGAATCACCGACCTTCGGGTCGGCCGCGGCGTCGCCTTGCGGCAGGAACACGCGCGCGTCGAGGTCTTCGCGCAGCTTCGAGATGAGCTTCTCGTCGCGCTCCTTGCCCGCGAAGGCGCGGTCGTAAGCCTTCTTGTCGGCATTCCACGAGAAGCGCACCGTCGCGCCCTCGAGGTCGCTGATCTCGGCCTTGTCGACGACCTTCTCCTTGCCCTGGCCCGGCGGCTTCTGGACGTCGTGCGTCGTGCGGACGAGCTCGTCGAACGTGCGATCGAGCTCGACAGGACGCCCGGACGCGACCTTCACGTAACGGTCGGTCATCACGATCTTCTGGTGCTCGCGCATCGACATCGACATCCCGGTGGTCGCCGACGCATCGAGCTCTTTTCCGTCGACGGAGAAGTGCATCTCGGTCGAATCGGCGTTCATTTCGGTCGTGACCGTCCTCTGCAGCGAGCTGCCCTCCGCAGGCGCGAAGCGCGGGGCATCGCCTAGAGCAAACCCGACCGCGACCGCGAGCGATGCGGCGGCCAGCCTCGCCGCGATCACTTCGTGACCTTCAGCTCGAACTTCGTCGGACCCGCGAGGCCGATTTCCTGCTCGACCTTCTGGCCTCCGTCCACCGATCCCTCGATCTTGTAGCTCACCTTTTGATCGAGCGAGATCGACGCCGAGTGCGCACGGTTCGCGGAGACGTCCCAGAGGATCTCGCCCTTCACTTCGGCGGTGAACTTCAGCGACGTATTCATGTCGTCCGCGCCCGTCATCTCGCCGCTCGACTCCACGGTGCCCTTCAGCTCGAGGATGCCCACTTTGCGGCCGTCCTCTTCGCGCGTGCCCTTGAACGTGACCTCGATCGAGCCCTTCAGGTTCTCGCGCAGGTGCTTGTCGAGCTCCTTGGTGTCGTTGGCCTCGTCCTCGCTGTCGGTGGTCTCGAGCTTGAGATCACCCGCCGGGAAAAAGAACGCGTTCGCCGCGTCGCCCTTGACGGTCCAGCTCGAACCTTCGGCTGCGCTCGCGGATTCCGGCAGGAACTTCCGCAGGTCCATGTCCTCGTCGAGGTCCTTGAGCAGATCGGCGTCGCCGCCGTCCTCGCCGAACGAGCGGTCGTAGGACTCGTCCGACGGGTTCCACTTGAACACGACGGTTTTGTCGGCGAGCGCGCTCTCCTGCTTCTTCTCGTCGGTGTGCTCTTGGGTCTTGTCTTCGGGGTTCTTGACGGTCTGCTTCTCGGTCCCCGCCAGCTTCTGGAAGGTGCGGTGCAACTCGAGCGGATGTCCCTTGCCCATCTTGACGAACTCGTCGTTCACGACGATGTCGTTCGTCCCCTCGATCTGGATGAACCCGGCAGCGTCGGGGCTCTCCTGCGGTTCGCCGTCGACGAGGACCTTCATGCTTTCGGACACCAGGTGTGAGCTCACGCTGATCGTGCGCGTGATCTTGCTGCCCTCGGCGGGTGCGAAGTGCGGAGCTTCGGCGGCGGGAACGAACGCGGCTGCGAGAACTGCCAGTGCGGGGAGGGTCAGTGAATGGAATTGCATCGGTTTGTCTTCCTGGACGCTGGCTCGATCACGATCGATCGCAGGGGAAAATCCCCGTCTGCCGCGAGTCGATCGCCGGCCGCGTAGTGCCAGGATGGTAGCGTCCATTCCGCGGGACGAAAGGCACCCAGACGTGCTCCGGAGGAAGGGCTGTGCAAGAAGCGCGGTCGCGAGGCGCACCACCGGCGAGCGCACGTCCTGCCGGATGCACGCCTGCAACGTGCCTGATGCACGCGTGCAGGATGCCTTATGCACGCCTGCGGGATGCCTGCTGCACGCCTGCGGGATGCCTGCTGCATGCCTGCAGAATGGTAGTGTCGCGCGCAAGGTGGACCGGATGTCCCGCATCAGCCTGAACGTCATCGCGCGCGACGAAGAGCGCTTCCTCGGCGACTGCCTCGCCAGCGCGCGCGGGGTCGTCGACGAGATCGTCGTCGTCGACACGGGCAGCCAGGACAAGACGCGCGAGATCGCCGCCGCGGCCGGTGCGCGCGTCGTCGAGCAACCCTGGTCCGACGACTTTTCGGCGGTGCGCAACGCGGCGCTCGACGCCTCGACAGGCACGCACGTGCTCGTGCTCGACGCGGACGAGCGGCTCGCGGGCGACGTGCAGGCGTTGCGCAGGGCGGCCGAGGATCCGCGCTTCACGATAGGCCTCCTGGCGTTGCACGACGCGAACGCTCTCGACGCGAAGCCGGCGGACGTGATCGCGGGACGGGCGCGGTTGTGGGAGCCATGTTTCGTGCCGCGCTTCTTCGTGCGCGACACGCGTTTGACGTGGTCGCGGCGCGTGCACGAGACGTTGTTCGGCGATCCACTCGGCGTCGCAGAGTTGTTGGGTGAGCGCGCGAGCCGCATCGAGGTCGTCGACTCGGCGATAGTTCACCTGGGCGAAGTGCCCGAGCTGCGCGCCCAGCGTTCCAAGCGCGCACGCAACACGAAGCTGCTCGAAGCCGCTCTCACGGAGGATCCATCCGACGGCGACCTGGCGGGGTTTCTGGCGATGGAGCTGGCGCGCGCCGGTGACACGCGTCGCGCGCGGGAGATCGGCGAGCGCCATCTCGCTCCGTACCTCGAAGCGATCGCGGCCATGCCGGACGGTGCGCCGCGTCCGTCGCCGGTGCAGCTCGCGTCCGTGCTGGCGACGTGCCTCGTCCAGGACGGCGACTTCGAGCGCGCGCTCGCCGTCGTGCGCGCGGCGCTCGTGTACTGCGTCGAGCCGCATCCGAACCTGCGCTTTCTCGAAGGTGCGGCGCTCGAGCGGCTCGGTCATTCCGTCGAAGCCGCGCACGCGTACGAAGCGTGCGTCGCGATGGGCGGCAAGCGCTTCACGATCCCCGTGAACCCGGGCGCCACGGACTTCGCGCCGCGCGTGCGCCTCGCGAACCTGGCGCTCGCGTCCGGCGATGCGCGGCGCGCGCTCGAGCACCTCGATCGCGCCGGCAAGGTACCGCCTGCGTTCGAAACGTCGGCGGCGTTGCTGCGCGCCGAAGCATTGCTCGCACAGCACGATCCGGCGCGAGCTCTGGTGGCGCTCGAACCGTTGCTCGCGCGCGCGAACACGCTGCCCGACTTGTTCGCGCTCGCTGGATGCGCGGCGGAAGCGCTCGGGGCTGCGGATCCGACCTTTCACGCAACGGCGCGGAAGGCTCTTTCGAGCGCATGGCTGGAGCCGCGGCGGCGTGTTCTCCTCGATGCCGCGAGTTGAAATCCAAGGAGGGTCAGACGTGCGTAGCGGATCCATGAAGCACTCCCCCGTGTCGGTCACCTCTTCCGTGCCCGCCTCGAGTCCGACGAAGTGGTGCTGTGCGCTGGCGCTCTTCGCCGCCGCTTGCACGTCGCACGCGCCGGAGCAACCTGCCAAGGTTTCGGCGCGGATCGCCTGGGAACCGTGGTCGGACGCCGCGTTCGCGCGCGCGCGCGCCGAGCACAAGCTCGTGCTGCTCGACCTGCAGGCGGTGTGGTGCCACTGGTGCCACGTGATGGACGAGCAGACGTACGCCGATCCGACGGTCGCGCAACTGCTCGCGCAGAGCTTCGTCACCATCCAGGTCGACCAGGACGCGCGGCCCGACATCTCGATCCGCTACGAGGACTGGGGCTGGCCGGCGACGATCCTGTTCGACAGCGAAGGCCGCGAGATCGTGAAGCGCGCGGGCTTCATCCCGCCCGACCAGATGCAGAGCTTGTTGCGCGCGACGATCGCCGATCCGACGCCGGGTCCGTCCGTCGTGCCGCCGCGCGCGATCGAGTACTCGCGTTCGAGTGCGCTCGCCGAGGACGTCGAGAAGGAGCTGAACGCAGAGGTCGTCTCGCGCTATGACGACGAGCACGGCGGATACGGTCGCGCACAGAAGTTCGTCGACGCGGCCAGCGTGGAGTGGCTGTTGTCACGCGCCCGGGCAGGCGATGCAGCCAGCGAACACATGGCGCGACAGACGCTCGATGCCGGGCTCGCGCTCATCGATCCGGCGTGGGGCGGCGTGTACCAGTACTCGACGGGCGGCGTGTGGACCGAGCCGCACTTCGAGAAGATCATGTCCTTCCAGGCCGACGACATGCGCGTCTATGCGCTCGCGTCGGCGCAGTTCGGCGAACCGAAGTACGCGCGCGCCGCGCAGTCGATCTCGAAGTACTTGCGCGACTTCCTCACCCGACCGGACGGTGCCTTTTTCACCAGCCAGGACGCCGATCTGGTCGACGGCGAGCACTCCGGCGAGTACTTCGCGCTCGATGACAAGGCCCGCCGAGCGCGCGGAATCCCGCGCATCGATCGTCACGTGTACGCTCGCGAAAACGGCTGGGCGATCGCGGCATCGTGCGCGCTGTCCAACTACACCGGTGACAAGGATGCGCTCGGGAGCGCGCGTCGCGCCGCGGAGTGGGTGCTGGCGAACCGCGCGATGGAAGGAGGCGGGTTCCGTCACGACGATCACGATGTCGCGGGTCCGTACCTGGGTGACACGCTCGCGATGGGAGAGGCGTTCGTCGCGTTGTACGCGTCGACGGGCGAGCGCGCGTGGTTGCTGCACGCGGTGGACGCGGGTCACTTCATTGCGCAGACGTTCCATGCGCCGACGGGTCGCGCTGGGTTTCGCTCGACGGTCGCGAGCGCGCAGGAGGACGCGCGCGACGTCGTCGTCCAGCGCGATCAGAACGTCGCTTGTGCGCGCTTCGCGAACGAGCTCGTCCAGTACGCCGGCGGCGACGAACCGGCAGCGATGCGCGACGAGGCGCTGCGTTTCCTCGCGACTCGCGAGATCGCGCTCGACGGGATGCCCGGCGGAGTGCTGCTCGCAGTCGACGAGAGCCGGCGCGATCCGCTGCACGTCACCGTCGTCGGTCCGAAGAACGACGTCGTGTCCCAAGCGCTGTTCGATGCGGCGCGCGCGATCCCCGAGGAGTGGAAGCGCATCGAGTGGTTCGATTCGAGCGAAGGGACTTTGCCGAACGACGATGTCCAATTCCCCGATTCGCTCGGGCGCGCGGCTGCGTTCTTGTGTGCGAACGGACGCTGCTCGTCACCGGCGTTTTCGCCCGCGGAACTCGCCGAGCGCCTGAAGCGCTCGCGCGCGAGATGATCCGCATCGGGTCGGGTGATGCTCGGCACCAAGCACCCGTCGCGTGAGCCCACGCGGCGGGTTTCAGGCACCAACCCTCACCTGCCCCAGCCGTGCCTCTGGATCGCAGCTTCGAGATCGCGCAGCGGAGCGAGGTGACCGTCGAACGCGGCCGTCCACTCGGGCGGTTTTCCGTCGTGGAAGGTGAAGCCGCGCTTGTCGGCGCCGACGGGGTGCGCGCCGCTCTTGTCCCGCGCGTCGCACATCACCGTGCCGTGCAGACAGCACAAGCACGTGCCCTTCTTCGGGTCTACGTCGACGGCGTAGAACGTGCCGGTGACGTCGGTGACCATGTCGTCCGTCGTGATGCGCAATCCCCCGGGGAAACCCGGCCCGGTGCCGACGCGCACCGAGCCCGAATCGGCGTGCAACGAATAAGCGCCCGCGGAGGGAAAACGCATCTGCGACACGTGCGTGTGCGGACCGATCTCGAGGACCAGCTGATCCAGCAGTTGCAGTCGCAGCCCCTGGTCCTTGGTCTCGATCTCGTGGGCAGTCTGCAGGAGATCGATCATGCGCTTCGCCTGCGTCTCGTCGATCACATAGCCGTCGACCACGTAGTTGCCGCTCGATACCTGGTCGAGCACGCGCCACTTCACCACGTTGTCGTTCGAGAGTACGAACACGATGATGAGCGCCACGCTCGCTGCCAGCACGGCCGGCCACACGAGCGGGAACACGTTGGTGCGCTTGCGCACGGGCACCATCCGCGGTTGCGCGACGGGCGGCGCGTCGACGTCGAGGAATTGCTGCCGCAGCCGCGCACGGAACATCGGATCCGCCGCCGGACGCGAGACGAATCCGAGCGCACGCTCCACCGCCAGGTCGCGGCCGTCTTCCGCCGGGCGCTGATCGTGCGCACCATCACCGCGCGGATCGTGAATGCGCCCGTCGCTCATGCGACACCGCCCTTGCCCGCTTCGAGGCGCTTCTCGAGCACCCCGCGCAGCTCCTCGAGCGCGCGCGAATAACGTTTGCGAGCCGCCGTCTCGTTGCGCTCGATGATCTTGCCGATCTCGTCGAACGGCAGCTCCTCGAACCAGCGCAGCACGAGCGTCTCGCGCATGCCCGGCGGCAAGGCGTCGATCGCCGCGTCGAGCGTCGCGCGCATCTCCGCGCCTTCGAGCTCCATCAGCGGGCTGCGGCCGCGATCGACGGGATCGATGCGGCGCGCGCCGTCCGGTCCGTCGGTGTCCGGACCGTCGAAGCTCGTCTCGCGCAAGCTGTCGTGATGACGCCGCGAACGCCAGTGATCTCGCACCTTGTTCGTCGCGATGGTGAACACCCAGGGCGACAGCTCCCGCGCGGGATCGTATGTCGCGATCGAGCGCTGGATGTGCACGAAGACTTCCTGCGTCACGTCTTCCGCCAGGTGATCTTCCCCGAGCATGCGCCGTACGTAGCCGTAGATGCGGTCGAAGAAGAGTTCATAGAAGCGGCCGAGTGCATTGCGATCCTGCATGCACAAGCGTCTCAGGAAGTCCGGGTCGCGCTCCTCGGCGGACGACGAACTGCCCTTCGTCGGGTTGTGGCTGCGCGGTTCGATTCGTGTTCGGACCTGCGCGCGGAACGTGACCTGGAAATGCAGGCAGCGCGGCGATCCGAGGCGGACAGGGTAGGGCCCGTGCGCGGGCGTGTCGACGCGTGGGTGCCCTTTCGCCTGCAGTCTGAGGAAAGCAATTCGCACCGACCGCCGGTTTCCCGGCAGCCGGTGCGAGCTTTTCGGCGCACCGAAGTGGTTCGCGCGCCCGCTCCCTCGAGCGGACCCGTCATACGCGGCGCGACCGGCGAACCGGCTGAGCCGCGCTCGATGGCTCAGTTGCTTCCCACGACCTCACCCGCGATCACGCGCGGCGGGCCCACGACCGTCGGCACCGGGCCGAGCGCAGGGTCGGTCCAGTCGGCGACCGTCGGCAGCGTCAGATCTCCGACCTGCATCAGGTCGAGCAAACCGCAGTTGCCCGTGTCGTCGGACAGCGTGACCTCCGAGTCGATCGGACGCAGCACGTACTCCGTTCCCGTCGGACCGCACAGCGTGCCCTTCAAGATGCTGAACTGCGGGTACCAACGGTCAGGGTTGCCGTCGCCGTCGAAGTCCACCGTCGCTTGCGGGATGCCGCCGAAGTTGCCGGGGCCGCCGTAGTTGAGCAGGTACGTGTGCAGGTCGTACGTGCTGTCCGTGTTCGCGTCATCGCCGGTGTGGTGCGTGTACGAGAACTGGATCGGCGCGTCGAACGTCACCGCCGCGCCCATCGAGTCGAGCAGCGTGATGTACTTGTTCCACGGGTTCGAGCCGGTCTCGTACGTGTAGAACTCGCTCGAGGACCAGATCTCCCACGGCTGCGTCAACCCGCTCGTCGACGCGACCATCGGGCCCGAGTTCATGCCCCACGTGTAGGGTCCGGTCGTCGGAGCCTGACCGCTGCCGAGTCCGGCTTGCGTCGGCGTGACGCCGTCGTCGTACTTGAACGACATGTCCGTGCTGTCGACGACGTAGTGGTACGGCATCGACACGTCGGTGGAGTCGGTCAGGAAGACGTTGCCCGCGTTCACTTCGGCCGTCGTGATGCCCGCGCGCAAGCAGCTGAAGTAGCCGTACAAGTCGACGCTCGTCGACGACGTGAAGAGGTCGCTCCCCGGCGTAACGTACTCGCGGCTGTAGTACGTGATGAACGTGTCGCCGTTCACGAACGACACTTGGCCGCCGAGGCTCGGCGACCACATGCCCATGTACGCGTTCGGAGCGAGCGTGATGGCCGACGGCGAACCCAGCGAGTCCCAAGAGTTCGTCATGTCGTTCCACTGCGCGAGCGCGTACCAGCCGCTGTTGTAGACGAGCTGCATGCGCACGAGCGTCGGCGTGCCCATCACGTCGATCGTGTTCCACCACTCGAACGTCTCACCGGCGAGTTGCGTCAAGGCCAGCGTGTGGCGCGTGTTCTTGACGAGCTTGCCCGGAGCTTCGAACACCGTGTACGTCGCCGGGGTCTGGTTGCCGTACGTCTGCTTCGTGACCGTGTCGCCGTTCGCGATCGTGACGCCCGCGGACGCCCACAGGCCGTAGTAGCCGATCCAGCCGTAGTCTCCGCCCGCGGTCTGGAAGCCGAAGCCGGAGTTCAGCTCGACGCGCGCGCCCGTCGTCGCGTCGTAGAGGTTGTAGTTCCACGTGCGCGTGTTGAAGTCCGTGCGCGAGAGGCACGTGCCGGCCCCTCCGTTGGTGCTGCGCAGGAGGTGCGTCTCGTCATAGGCGATCTGGTAGTCGTTGGTCGTGATGCCCGTGTCGCCGCTGCCGTAGTTCTCGCGCGAATCCTGCACGATGTGTGCGACGCCCGAGCTCTGGTCGGCGAACATGTTCACGTTGGCTTGCGTACGCTCGGCGTGCTCGTTCGGCATCTGCGCGACGTCGACGTCACCGTGCTCCTGGTAGAAGCTGAAGCCGATGAAGCCGTCGAGCGCGTTGAGCGAACGCAGGTTGCCCAGGCCGCGCACGGTGTTGTCACCCGTGAACTCGATGTAGTCGAGGTTGAATACGCCGAACGGGTTCCCAGTGCTCGCCCCTTCCGTGATCGTGACGCGCACGCGGATCTGGCCGTCCGGATCGGCGCCGTCCTGGTTCGGGATCCAGAACTCGACGTTCTGGGGCGAGCTGTTGTCGGCGCGCGTGCTCTCGATGACCCACACGTTGAAGGACTGTTGCGCGCCCGAGGATTGGCCGGTGCCGGACGAGGAGTCGCTGCCTTGGCCGCCCTCGTTGCAGGATTCCTCGTCGATCTGCGCCTTGTACACGCCCTCGTTCAAGAGGCCGGAGTAGGCCGTCTGCTTGAGCAGGCACAGGATCATGTTGACCGTCCCGAGCGGCTCCATCGACGGGTCGTACACGTGCGCGCGTGCCACATCGGTGTAGTAGTCGCATGTGGGTGAGAACGAGCTCGTGTCGGCTTGCGCGCCGGGAGCGACGCTCGCGGGCGATCCGCTGCCGTTCGTGGTGACGACGGCCATCGAATCGGCGACCGAAAGCGCTTCGATCGGACCGTCGGTGGAACTGCCGCCGCCGCCGCAACCTGCGAGCGCAAGGAGGCTCGCGGCGATGACGTTGAACCGCACCTTGGAAGAAGATTGCATGGTGAACCGCACTGGGATGACTCCGATTGGGAAGAGCGCGATCCGGGTCTCGAGGCCCTGGAGCGCGCGGGAATGCGGAACGGATCGAGCGGAAGGTGAACGGTCCTTGAGGACGCCGTGGAATCCGAACGGACATTCCCTGCTAAGTGAGGGGCAAATAGTTCCGACACGGGCTGAGCGAGGCGCAGACGGGGCGCTGCGCTCGAACCGCATGCACCCAGAGATGGCGGGCGAGAACTCGAGGCCCAACGGTCCAGGCTTTCGCCCGCCTCGACGAAGCGCTGCGGGGCTGCGTGCTCAACCGATGCGGATACTGCGGCGGTGACGGATCGAAGTTGCGGTGGTCGCGGAAGGAGCATTCAGCGGGTGTGAGGCTGGAGCGAGCGCGAGAGCTCCAACACCGCGGCAAGTTGTTCCGCGCCTACGGCGCGGTTCCGGCCGGCGCGAGTCGTCCGGAATACCGGCCGGCTCGCGCCGGTCGGCTAAGGGGAGGTCGAGTCTCGCGAAGACAACTTGTTCGACGACGTCGCCCGTGCTCTTGCCCGAGCGAAGGCGGTTGGCGTGCTTCCTCCGCAGACCACTGCCGAATCAAGCTCGTGCACCAGAAGCGAAAGGTGCAGCCAAGTCTGTCGCTGTTTGGGCACGCACCAGCTCGCCTCGCGATCTCCGCGCACAACGTAGCTCGCTCAACACAGTGCTTCTTCACCTTGCAGCGGCGGAAGCCTTGACCCTGCTTCCTCGGCAAAACACCGCGGAATCAAGCTCACCAGCCGCGAAACGGGAGACCAAGTGCTGTCGCTGCTCGGGCACGCACAAGCACGCCTCGCGAACTCCTACCAACCCTAGGCATGCCTGTCGCAAAGAGCACTCACCCGACGGCCTACCCGATCAACTTGCGCGGTAGAAGTCTCCTGGCCATCCCGTCCGCACAACACTGCCGAATCAAACTCGTGCATCAGCAGCGAATCGGGAGCCAACATGATGTCGCACTCCTGTCGCAATGCTGTCGCTGCTCGGCCACACGCAAGCACGCGTCATCCTCCATGCGCACAACGACCCTGGACGCAAGAGCAACTCCATCCGCAGTGGGCCTCTGCACGCCCGTCACTGATCCCCTTGTTAGCCGACCGGCGCGAGCCGGCCGGTATTCCGGACGTCTCGCGTCGGCCGGAACCGCGCCGTAGGCGCGGAACATCTGGCCGCGGCCTTGCACCTGCCGCGATCGTCCGCTCCTCTCCCCCGCTCCTCCTCCTTCGCTCAAGCCCAGATGACAAGATCGCGCGTCGACAAATCCAACTCCGACGTCGACCTCGCCCTCACCCGCAACCCGTACGCATACGACCCCGACGTCTCCATGTGGTGCTGACCCTCAAACGTCCTCACCGACCCCTTCGGCGCCCCATGCGGATCGAGCGTGAGCACGATCGGCTTCTCCAACTCGCGAGCCGTTCTCGTGTGCCCAAGCACCAACTCGACCGCCACATCCTCCGGCGTCAGCGCACCCAGATCGACCTCGACGCGCACGTCGAGCGTGTCCCCGACGCGCAGGTTCGAAACATCCGCGACCCACGCCTGCAGGATCCTCACATCAGCAAACCCGCGCCGGATCGCATGCGCGCGCGTGCTGCGTCCGCGAGCCGATTCGAATCGCTCGCGCTGCATCGCGAACGACGCCGCGCCGAGCGGGACATATGCGCGCTTCATGTACTCGCCCACCATCCGGTCGGTGTCGAACACGGGCGGAATCGTGCGCAGGTTGATCAGCACGCGCTCCAACCACCGCCTCGGGACGCCGTCGTCGCCGCGATCGAAGAACAACGGCAGCACTTCACCTTCGAGCAAGCGGTAGATCTGCACGACGTCCTCTTCGTCCTGCAGCTCCTGCGTCGGATACGTCGCGCCCTTGCCGATCGCCCACCCGTTGCGCTCGTCGATCTCGTGCGCCTCGATCCACCAGCCGTCGAGGATCGACATGTTGAGGCCGCCGTTGGCCGACACCTTCATGCCTGAAGTGCCCGAAGCTTCGAGCGGACGTGTCGGGTTGTTGAGCCACACGTCGACGCCCTGCACGAGGGCCTTGGCCATCTCGATGTCGTAGTCCTCGACGAAGAACACGCGGCCGCGGAACTCGTCGCTGCGCGTCATCTGCACGACACCCTTCAGGATCTCCTGGCCGAGCTTGTCGCTCGGATGCGCTTTGCCCGCGAACACGAAGCGAACCGGCCGATCGGTCTGGCTCAGGATCGACTGCAGACGTTCCTTGTCGCGGAAGAGGAGTTGGGCACGTTTGTACGGCGCGAAACGTCGCGCGAAGCCGATCCAAAGTGCGTCGGGGTCCATCCCCCCCTTCATCTGGTCGAGGCGCGTGGGGCTCTCGCCGCGCTCGGTGTTGCGGCGCGTGAGCGTGTCCCGCAAGAGCGTGACGAGACGTTGCTTGCTGTCCTTGCGCAAGCTCCACAGCGCGCGCTCGTCGATCTTCGCGGCTTTCTTCTCGAAGTCGGAGCCGCGGATCGGGCGCCCTTCGACGCCGAGCAGCTTGCGCATGCCCGGATGCGTCCACGTGGGCAGGTGCACGCCGTTCGTGATCGAGGTGACGGGCAGTTCGCTCTCGAGCAGCCGCGGCCAGAACGGATGCAGGAGCTTTTGCGACACGATGCCGTGCAAGCGCGACACGCCGTTGACGAACGCGGAGAAGTTCATCGCCAGGTACGTCATGTTGAACGCGCTGCGGTCGTCCTCGACGGTGCCGAGCGCGAAAAAACGCTCCCACGGCAGGCCGACCCAGGAGGGCGCGTCCGCGAAGTAGCGCCGCATGATGTCCTCACCGAAGCGATCGTGTCCCGCCGGCACCGGCGTGTGCGTCGTGAACACGGTCGTCGCGCGCACGAACTCGTGCGCCTCTTCGAACGTGAGGCCCGACTCGCGTACGAGCTGGCTCACGCGCTCGAGCACGAGGAACGCGGCGTGCCCCTCGTTGATGTGGAAGCACGCCGGATGGATGCCGAGGCGCGACAGAAGACGCCGCCCGCCGCGACCGAGCACGATCTCCTGGCGCAGACGCATCTCGTGGTCGCCGCCGTAGAGCTGCCGCGTGATCTCGCGATCCTCCGCGCGATTTTCGGGCACGTCGGCGTCCAGCAAGTAGAGGGGCACGCGCCCGACGGAGACCTTCCAGGCGCGCAGCACGACGTTGCTGCTCGGCATCTGGATCTCGATCGTCAGCCTCTTGCCCTTTTCGTCGAGCACCGGCTCGAGCGCCAGATCGCGCGGATCGTTGAGCTTGTCGACGGCGATCTGCTCGCCGGCGAGCGTCAGGGACTGCGTGAAGTAACCGTGCGCGTAGAAGAGACCGACGGCGACGAGCGGCAGGCCCAGATCGCTGGCCGACTTCAGGTGGTCCCCCGCGAGGATGCCCAGACCGCCGGAGTAGATGCGCAACGATTCGTGGATGCCGAACTCCGCGCAGAAGTATGCGACCGGGTTCTCGGGGCTCAACGCCGCGCTGCCCGACAGCGCGATCGGACGCGGACCGCTCTGCATGTACGCTTCGAAGCGCGCGAGCACGGACTCGAGTCGCTGGATGTACGCCGGATCGGCGACAAAGCGCTCGAGGTCGCGCGTGAAGACGTCGCGCAAGCAGGTGATCGGGTTGTGGTGGTGTTCCTCCCACTTCACCGGCGACAGCTCGCGGAAGAGTTCCGTCGCTTCCGGGTCCCACGACCACCACAGGTTGCGCGAGAGACGCTGCAGCCCTTCGAGCGGTTTGGGATAGCTGGCCGCGACCGAGAACGTCGTCAACCGCGGGCGAGAGCCTTGTTGCGGCGGCGCGACGAGCAAGGTTCGTCGTCCGCGCCGCGGTCTCGCCGACATGGGAACGCGGACGCGCGCGACAGCGATGGCGTTCGCAAAGGCCGTCTCGTAGTTCGCGATGAGGTCCGACCACGCGGTCAGTTGCGCCGTGGCGCGGCACGTCTGGATCGTCGACTCACGATCACGGGGTTCGTGCGCGAACGTCTCGATCATCTGCGCGAGCGGCTCGATCAACGTGTCGAACCCGGCCGGGAGGCGCGCCGCTTCCTCGCGCCGGAACACGAACACGCCGCGCGTCGGGTCGAGGTCTTTTTCCCGTGCCCAACGTCCGAAACCGGCGAGGTCGCTCGTCACGGTCGGCACTCCGACAGCGAGGCTCTCTTCAGGCGTGTAACCCCACGGCTCGTAGAACGACGGGAAACACGACAGGTCCATCGCGCGCAGCACGGCCTCGTACGGCAGGTTGAGCAGGCCGTCCTTCGGGCCGAGGTACACCGGCACGTGCACGACCTTGACGCGGGAACCGGCGCGGTTGTCGAGCCCGCGCTCGCGACAGCGCTTCTCGATCGGATCGCGCTCGACGTCGAACAGGTTGTGCGTGCACACGCCGAGAGGTCCGTGCGCTTCTTGGGGTGCGCGCGACAAGCGCTCGATCAGCTCGCCCTTCACGCCCGAGTTGCCGGCGGGCACGAGCACGAACAGCACGACCTTCCGGCCCTCGCGCACGTTGAACGCAGCGCACGCGTCGAGCAGGAGGTCGATGCCCTTGTTGTGGAATTCGTAGCGACCCGAATTGCACAGGAGCAGCGCGTCGCCAGAATCCTCGCCCGTGAAGCGCCACGCGAGTGCGCGCAGCGCCTGACCCGCTGCGTCTCGCAGCGTCGGGCCCGCGAGCGCGTCGACGACGTCGAGATCGATACCGTTCGGCAAGAGCGGTTCGGCACGCCGGCCGAAAAAGAGCTCGGCTTCGGTCGCCGTCACTTCGCTGACCGTCGTGAACGCGTCGGCTTCACGCGCGCACACGCCTTCCATGGAGTGCTTCGGGCGCACGCCCACTGCGCGCGCGGTTTCGTCACTCGTGCGTCCGGCGAGACCGTCCACGGGCAACTTGCCGGTCGACGCGAGCGAACGCCCCAGCATCGTCGCGTGCGTCGTGAACACGGTGCCGATCGCCGGGACGTGCTGCTTCAGGTACAGCATCCCCGCACCGACCATCCACTCGTGGAACTGTGCCGCGCACGCGCGACCCTCGGGCGCGATGCGATCCTTCCACCAGGCTTCGATGACGAGACCCGCTGCCCAACCGAACAACAACGGCTCGACGTAGTCCCACTGCCCCTCGATCGAGTCGACCTTCCAGCGCTCCCACAGCTCCTTGAGGATGTCGTCCTTCTTCGAATAGAGGGTCGAGAACTCGACCAGGATCGTCAGCGGCCGACCGGGGATCTTCCAGCGGCCGATGCGCACCGGCACGCCCATCGCGCGACAGCTCTCGCCGAAGTCGCTGAAGGTCGCGTCTTCCTCGAACACGTCGTCGGGTTCCGCGCCACCGAGCAGCCACGGACCGATCGCAACGTATTCGTCGCCGAACTTCGACACGAGCGTCTTGGCCTTCGTCGAAACAACCGTGTGGATGCCGCCGACCTTGTTGCCGACTTCCCAGCTGACCTCGAACAAGCTGTAGTTGATGTTCGAGTGGGCAGTGTTCGAGGCGGCAGCGTTCGAAGTGGCGGTGTTCGTAGTCACGATGTCCTTGGTCATGGAGTGCGTCTTCGAGAGCGCGGCGGAGCGCGTCGTCACGAGCCGGCTGCTTCGATCTTGTCGGTCGCGGAGGCCGATTGCGAGAGCTCGGACGTCCGTTCCTGCTTCACGCGCCGGCCGAGATCATCGAGGACGTTCATGAACGCTATGAACGCATCGTGCGGGCTGGCGTACGGGCTGAAATATTTGTGCACCTCTCCGTCGGAGAAGTGCTTGGTGCACATGTAGTAGAGGTGGTCCGAGGTCGAGAGACGCCGCCAGCGGTCGAGCAGGAGTTTCTTGCCGGCCTCGTTCAGCGCGATCACGTCGGGCCGGATCGCGTAGAGCGCGTCGTTCGCCGAGCGCTGCATCGGGTTGCCGAGCCACGCGCTGACGTCGCGCTCCGCGTCGGCCCACGAAACGGGTCGCGGCAGCACGAGGCGCGCGATCGCATCGTGCGCGGCCGCGGTCTCGGCCGGGGTGCGGAACTGGAAGCGCGGATCGGCGAGGATCGCGGCCGGAACGGCCTCGAAAAAGCGGAAGATCCCGGTCTCTTCCCACTGGTGCTCGCCGAACGTTTCGTAGTCCATGAACAAGCCGATGAACGCGTCCTTGGGATCCGCGGCGTGGATCCACTTGGCGAACTTCTCGGCCGTCAGGGGCCACTGATCCCACGTCTTGTTGCTGTAGCGGAATGCGATGTCGTCGGCGCGCGCGTAGTCGCGCAGGAGGAGCTTGAGCTTCTGCGTGCCCTCGGGACGGTAGACGTGGTGCGCGCTGCGCCAACCGAGCAAGTGATCGGCACCTTCGCCGAGCATCACCGTGAAGCCGAGCTTCTCGATCGACTGCGCGATGCGCGTGTCGATCACGAGCTCGGTGTTGCGGAACGTCGTCGGTCGCTTGCCGAAGAGGGTCTCGATGCGGTCGGCGTGCGAGCGCACCTGGTCTTCGAACTCCGCGACTTCGGTCAAGGACGAGAGCGAGTGGTGCGACGTCTCGGCCAGGAACTCGACGCAGCCGGTCGCAGCCAGCTTCTGGAACGACGCGAGCGCTTCGGGGGCCCACGCCTCCATCTGGTCGAGCGCCGTGCCCGAGATCGAGTAAGCGACACGGAACTTGCCCTTGTGACGCTCGATCAGCTCGAGCATCAACTTGTTCATCGGCAGGTAGCAGCGCTGCGCGACGCGCTGCAGGATGCGGCGGTTCTCCTCGTCGTCGAAGTAGCGGTCCTCGACGGCGATGTCGAAGAAGGTGTACCGGCGCAGGCGGAACGGCTGGTGAACTTGGAAGTAGAAGACGACGTCGGTCATCGCGTTCCTCGTCCGGAGCCGGCGAGCTCGCGCGTGCCGACGAGCTCGACGTACGTGTCGCGCACCAGTCCGGCCGGACGCTCCCAGCGCATTGCGCGCACTTCCTCGCGGCCGACGTCGCGCAGCTCTTCGATCAGCGCGGGGTACGTCAACACGGCGAGGATCTTGTTGGCGATGTCAGCGACGTCCCAGAAGTCGACCTTCAAGGCGCTGCGGAGCACTTCGGAGACGCCGCTCTGGCGCGAGAGAATGACCGGCGTGTCGAGCGCCATCGCTTCGAGCGGCGCGATGCCGAAGGGCTCGGAGACCGACGGCATCACGTAGACGTCGGCCATCGCGTACATGCGTTCGACGTCTTCGCCCGTGAGAAAGCCCGTGAAGTGCACGTTGCGCGCGAGGCCCATGACCGCGACGCGCTCGATCATCGCGGGCAGCATGTCACCGCTTCCCGCGACGACGAACTTGACGTCCGGTCGCACGCGCACGACGCGGGATGCGGCTTCGAGGAAGTAGTCGGGGCCCTTCTGGAACGTGACGCGGCCGAGGAAGAGCACGATGGGCGAGTCGATCTTCTTCGCGGACTTGACGCGCTCGACCTGCTCTTTCTGCGTGAGCGCGTTGTGCACGATGCGCAGCTTGGACTCGTCGACCTTGTAGTGGCGGCGCAGTTGGGCGGCGGTGTAGTGGCTGACGCACATGACCCGGTCGGCGCCGTCGAGGCCGTGTTGCTCGATCTCGGCGACGGCGGTGTTGGGACGATCGCCGCTGCGGTCGTGCTCGCAGGCGTGGATGTGGACGACGAGGGGTCTGCCGGATGCGCGGGCTGCGGCGAGCCCGGCGGGGAAGCTCATCCAGTCGTGAGCGTGGATCACGTCGAAGTCGGGACGTTGTTTGGCGATGGCTTCGACGGCGAGGGCGTAGCGTGCGACTTCGTCCATCAGGTTCTCGCCGTAGAGGCCGGAGAATTCGAGGATGCGACGGCGGATGAGAGGGTCGGCGGGGACTTCGCGCTCTTCGCGGACGGTGCGCTTCCAGGGGATGCGTCGGCGGAGGGTGATCGTTTCAGTGATCGCGTCGGTGGACCATTCCGGTTTCGATTCGGTGGTCGGTTCGACGGTCGTGCCGACGGACGATTCGGCTGCAGTGTCGACTGTAGGTGAAGTCGTTGGTGCCTGGAACCCGCCGC